>JAJTEK010000076.1:3820-33342 GCA_021299695.1 Pirellula sp.
GAATTTCCGAAAATCGACTCGGTACCCATTGGTAGACTAACGCCCACCAGCTGAGCAGCGAAATCCGCTTTCGGCAAAAAGTCGGTTTTTACGCTTTTTTCACCTCAGTACCGAAAGATCGCGGCCTCGTTTTTTTGTAGCATAGTCCTAAGAAGATCATCAGTTACACAGCAGTTTCCCCAGAAGATCCCATGCAGCAAACGCTTTTCAGTCAGTTTGAATCCTATGCCGAGTCAGTCATCCACGCCGACCTGCGACTGATGCTTCCTCGCCTCGATCGTGCTCATTGGGAAATTGCTACCCAGACAGTCGCAAAAATTCAGCTACAGTTTGGCAAGGAGGGTAGTGGGATCATTGCAGAGGGTGCGGTCCACCAAGGAGGGCACACTGTATTCGTTCCGATGAGCGGTCAACAGCACGGCAATGGACAGCCTTTAGGCAACTCGCGTATCTTGCTTCTGGCTCCAGGCGGGGAACTGAATATCGCCTCGAGTACACCGCATGACTGGTGTTCTATCTTCGTGCCTTTTGACTTGGAGCTTCCCGATGGCAACAGCAACGAAGGTGCGTTTTGTCGAAAAATGGACTCGCTCGTCATAGATGTCGGCTCCGAGGAAATGTCACGAATTTGCCGTATGCTTAGCCAGCTGTACGAGTTTTTTCGGATCGAATCGAATCTGCCAGTACTACCTGAAATACAGAAGACCATCCAGGACGAAGTTTTAGAGGAGTTCAAACTCGTCCGAAATCAGCGGCCTACGCCGAATTTGAAATTAGGTCGTCCCCAGATAAGTCGTCGTCGCGTTCTGAACGCCGTGCTGGAGTTGCTCAATCGGGATAAGGGAGAGATCCTATCGATTGATGATCTAGTTCTTGAAAGCGGGATTTCGGAACGGTCACTTCGGGGCATTTTTCTAGACTACTTCGGTGTACCCCCTAACCGTTATCTTACTATTCGTAGATTGCACCAGGTTCGAGCACTACTTCGAACTCCAAATCAGGAATGCACTAGTGTCACTCAGGTTGCGGCTAAATACGGGTTCTGGCATCTCGGTCGCTTTGCTAACAATTACCGTCGCTTGTTTGGCGAGCTACCTTCCAAAACTCTCCTTGAAAGTGTTAAAGACTGAGCAAGGTAGCTAAACAGAGTTGGGAACGTGCGAAAGAAAATTGCGCATCTAGACCACCTTTTTTAGCCTATTCTGAGCCCCCACGGGTAAGAGCATCACGCCACTAGTTCGAATCCTACCACCTCTGCTGCAAAACCACCTGTTTTCCCTGGAAAAACGAGGGGTCTGAGGCGACTCTGGCGACTCACTGGACGACTCACCAGGGGGCAAGGCAGCGCACTAGACGACGCAGCATGTGCAAGCATGCACGTGCATGGACGTGCAGGAAAGCCAAAGCAATTGGCCAGATATGCGAAAAACGCTGGGAAAACCAGGGTTTTGCAGCGGAGAGGACAGGAACCGAACTTTCCGGTGTTTTCCCAATGTTTTGAGGGTTGCCGGGAAAGTGCTTGGAAATGTTCGGGAAAAACATAGCGAACGACAGATTGCTAGTTTCGAGAGCTACGCATCGCCTCGTCCTCGCTACCGAGTTCATCCGGCAATCCGCTAATACCCAAGAGCGATTGTGATGTAGCAGTATCTTTTTTTGGAGCCGCATCATTTGGATTTGCCATCGGCTTAGCTTTCGCCAATGACACCCCGAGTTGATGGAGTTGACTGACCTCTCGAAGGCGAATGGAAATCGCAGAGCTGGACATGTCCACTGCTTTGGAATCAGAAAACGGTTTGTCATTCAGTCCACTACTCATCTTCTTTATATCCAAGCTGTCTGATATCGATTCGATCGATATCTCGCCCAGCGGCGAGTTTCATTTCGATCAAACCGTCTCTTGATACCGAGCAAATCGGAAGGCCATTCCAGTCAAACCATTGTCGTTAGGTCCAAGCAATCGTATCGAGGCTTTTTGGTACTAACAAGTCGAGGATTAGGTATTCAGTACCTTCTATTTTGAGCATACAGTGGACTTCAGAGTCGGAGAACGGAATCCGGCCTGAGTCGTCAAGAAAACCGGCTGCCGCAGCAACTTCTTTTGCTCGGCTTAGCGACTCGGGGGCGATTAAAAAATCGATGTCTCTTGTAAAGCGAGGATATCCATGGACGGCGAGCGCCATTCCTCCGCATAAGGCATACTCCACCTTCGCTTCATTGAAACGTCGTACGATTTCGCGAAGTTCGGATTCCAGAGTAAGCACTGTATCTCTCTAATTGTTCTTCGGTTTCAGTGATAGCGATTGTGTTCTCCAAGGTGCGTTCGATCCTACAACTAACTCCGGAGTCCTAGTCTCGCTCAGTTTCAGAAACGGATCGCCGCGAGTAATCTTCCATTGTTAAAACGCCCGATTCGGCGACTCGGGTGCATCGGATGGTTCGAACAAGGGCTTAGATGTTGGCTGTCTATCCTACTGCAACCCGCTAACTCTCCATTACGTCTTCACCGCTGCGCAATCTCTCCGTCAAGAACGCAACATCTAATCCTTCATTTGTTATGTTTCCATTTGCGGTGGCGTATCGACTGTTAAGCCAGACCGTCCTATCGGGGAATGTAGATCGGTTTATTTGGCGGATTGATTTTTGGATTTCTTGATAGCTATTAGTGTCAACACTCCAAACCAAATGGCAACCAACGACCCCATTAATGCTAGTCGTTTGCCCATGATTCCCCATTCGACAATCTCTCCGATCAATAGGATGGAGCCAGCACCTAACAACACGTAGGCTACAATGTACTTCCAGAAGTTTGGGTCAGTGTGTTTCATCGGGATGTTTCCTGCTTGGGTTGGCACCATAGTATATAGTATGTGGAATTTACCATAATCCACGAGACGGTAAATTTACTTTAGTGTTAGGAGCGTCACAATCAAGTTGCATGCCTCAACCGAGGTTTCTCTCAGGCGATCCATTGAGGTTGCAAGAGGTGGTCTCGTGCGATATGTTGCATTGAGGAGTTCTGGAATATGCGGAATTGGGAATTTCCAGGATGGAATGATTCGTTTGCGTGCTTACTTTGCATCGCTCGGTGGATCGCTCTGTTGAAACAGTTGGCCCAGCACGTCGATGAGCAAGCTCTCGACCGACGGGTCGACGTTGCTCGAGGAGGCTTGTGTCTCGTAGCCACCTTCCTGATAAGCCCGCTCGGTTCCGATGTAGCCCGGACCGTAGTCCCCATAAGCGGCCATCATGACGCTCAAATCCGGACGCATCGCTTTGGCCGCGAGTTGATACTCGACAAACAACTCTCCGGGCAGATGCAGACAACGCGCTTTGCCAACCCCCAAGCACGAGATATCGATCTTGTGGCCGGCTTGGACACGCCGAAGATACGCCAATTGATCGGCCAACGATACATACCCCTTGGCCGGTACCTCTCGGAGCCTTGCGACCAAGTCCGTTTCGATCAGATGGCGCGCTGTGGGCAAAGTGACAGGAAGGGAATTCCAAGTGACATCGTCAGAGGAAAGCGGGAAACGCTGCGTGCTCGCATGCGCTTGACGCATCGCATCGGCTAGCCGTGTCGCGAGAATCATTCGGTTGGCTTCGGCCCCATCGTTGTACTTGCCGGCCGTGACGTTCCCTCCGGCTCCGTTGAAGTGCACGTGCAGGGTGTTGTTGAGGTCCTGGCCACGGATGAAACGTGCGATCCCCGGGAAGTCAGGACTGGGGATCCCTCGCAGATAATAACTTTGAGGATGGCAAGCGTAGTAGCTCAGGATGGCGATCGGCTGTTGGTCTTTCCAGAAACTCAAAAGCGATACCGACGGATCGATGATCCCCTCGGGTTCGGCCCGAACCGCAGGATCCTTGGTCGAACTCGTACGGGTGGCTTTGATCTTCCCGTCCGGACCTGAAATGCGACGCTGACTGGCGACCTCCTTGACCTCGGCTTGGCCCACCCCATAGTGCGTGATCCCGACCGCATTGGGGATCGCCTCTTGGATGGCTCGAGCCGTTCGATCGATCACCTCGCGGTGGAATTTGCCATCGAACCGCGAATAACCTTCGACTCCGAGCTCGGCAAGGATTTTCTCGGCGGTGAAGTCGCATCCAGGAGCGTCGTGCTGATGGAGCGCATGGACTGCAACCCGCTCGGGGCTTGTCCCAGCGGCGTTTGCTAACCCCTCGCGAAACGCGTCGTGACCCTCGTTGGCAATCCCGATCCAGTCGACGGCGCAGAGCACGATCGGTTCCTGAGAACCGAGGATCACCAACCCACGGCATCGAAGCGTCAATTCGTCCAACCGCCGGACGGGCTGATAAGCCATCGCAGAGCCAATCGGCGGGGTTGCATCGACGTCGAAAACCGCGATCTTGATCGGCTCGCCCGCGAGCAAACGACCCGGTGCGATCACCGCCCCAATCGCTATAAAGTTCGCTGCGCAGAGGGCCATAACGATCGGCATACTGAGGGTTGCACGTTGGGTTACGCGTTGAGCCAACGGGTTCCAGATCGCTGGTCTGCGCGACGCTTGCTTGTCGGTCGTCTGCATAAGGATCGCTCCAGTTGGGAGTCGCTATTTCAGCGGGGAAAAGCTGGTGGGTTTGAGGAACCAACTCTTGACCCCGTTGCCTGCGGTCAATGAGCCCCCGGCTCCTTTCTCGGAGTCGGTTCGGACTTGGTTCCAGACCGGATCGTCTCGGAAGGTGCCGAAGGAGGCTTTTTGGGCTTCCGGGGAGGCGTGGGTCAGGAAGTAGACCAAGGAGTTTCCGGCCGCTGGGAGTTGGTCGCTGAGGTCGGCTTTGGATTGCCCGACGGGCGAGACGGCCTCGAGCAGTTCGCGGGCCTTGAGCAACTCACCGTTTGCGACCGACCAGTAGATGACATTGTTCATTCCGTGTTTCTTGAACAGTTCGATCGTATGGTTTCGGAATCGGTTGTTCAAGGCGGCGAGGTTGTTGGGTGTGGCGATGTAGGTCCGCAGTTCGAAGACTCGGTTTCCGACGCTAGCGACTTGAAGCTTGGGGCTGTAGTCGTTGGTGGTGAGGAAAATGCGAGCGACGCTTTGGGTCGGTTTTTTGCCATCGACCGCCGAGGCTTCGTAAGCGGCTTGCCAATCTGGATCGGCCCCGAAAGAGGCCCAGGCAGCATCGCAGGTTTTGCGGTCTGCATGGCGAACCAATGTCACGACGCGAGCATCCGACGGGTCGTTGGGGACCCACGCCCCGATGAGTTCGATCTTGTGCTTGGTCAGGAACTTCGTCCCGGTGTTTTCCATGAGTTTGAGCAAGTCGGCTTGCCGCCCTGGTTCGGGAGTGTAGACCCGCAACTCATAGAGTGCATCCTGTGCCATTGCCGTCTGGGAGGTCATCGAACCACTGAGCATCGTCAATCCTATCAACCAAGTGAGAAGTGATTTCATTGGGTCATCCTTTGGGGTTTCTTGAGAACTTCGAATGGTGACTTCGAATGGTTACTATCGGTCAGGTTTCGTCGTACAATCAGACGTACAATCAGACGACGGCGGTCGATTCGACCGGTCGGTATTGTACTTCGTTTTGGCCCTTGCGGGGCTTCGATGGTCCTCTCTTTACCCAGTGCAGTTTTGTCATGATTCGCAGTTTCAAAATGCGTTGGTTCATCGGGTTGGCAGTGGTCTTGGCTCCGTTTTCCCAAGCGGCCGATCCTGTCGAATCCATTTCGGTGGCCGATTCGGAAGCCGAGCTCCCAGCGCCTCAGGGGGCCAATTGGGGCAACGGTCGGCGTTTGTTTTTGAGCCCGGAAACTGGCTGCGTAAAGTGCCATAGCGTCCCGGATTCCTCCTTTTGGCGGGGTGACGCTACGAGTCATGTAGATATCCCCAACGACAGCGTGGTGTTTCATCCTGAGTTCAGCGGCGATCCGAGTCCGCTCAAGGATGAGCAAGTCCGAGATCTTGTGGCGTACTTGATGAAGCCACCGCCATCGATGCCTTTGTCCGGCCCGATCGCCGCGCCGAGTCTTCGGACGGCCAGTCAAGTGGCCGAGGTTTTAGCAGGCAGCTTGCCGTTGCCCGAGCCTCTTCGCAGAATGCGTGTGGTGTTGGTTGCCGGTCCGAAAGACCATGGTCCCTCCGAGCACGATTACCCCGCTTGGTTGATGCAATGGGGTCAGTTGCTCACTGCGGCCGAGTCGCTCGATGTCGAGGTGGCTTGGGAGTTCCCTGTAGATCAACAATTAGCGACGGCGGATGTCTTGGTGTTCTTTCAGAAGGGGAGTTGGGACTCGGTTCGTGCTGAGGCGATGGATCGATATTTCGGTCGAGGGGGAGGTGCGATCTATTTGCACTGGGCGGTCAACGGATCGGACCGGGTCGAAGATTTTTCCAAGCGGATCGGCTTGGCATCATGGGGAGGCAAGATCAAGTATCGGCATGGACCTTTGGAGCTAAAGATCACCGATACGGCGCATCCGATCATGCGCAACGTTCCGACGTTGGATTTGCTTGACGAGAGTTACTGGCTCTTGACGGGTGATACCAAGAGGATCGGTTTGTTAGCGACCAGTCAGGAGGACGGTCTGGCCACTCCGCAGTTATGGACGTATGAGCCCGGGCAGGGTCGGGTCTTTGTGAGCATACCGGGTCACTACAGTTGGACGTTTGACGATCCGATTTTCCGGACGGTGATCCTTCGCGCGATGGCATGGACGGCGCGAGAGCCGATCGACCGGTTCAACGAGTTGGTCCCATTAGGGGCCAGGATGAAGCGTTGAGTCGTCTAGCGGGTTTGAATTGAGAAGAAGGGTTGGAAACACAGAGGCACAGAGAACACAGAGGGGAGGAAGACGGAGGGAAGGAAGACGGAGGGGAGGAAGACGGAGGGAAGGAAGACGGAGGGAAGGAAGACGGAGGGAAGGAAGACGGAGGGAAGGCAGACAGAGGGAGGGCAGAGTGAGCTCTGTGCCCTCTGTGCCTCTGTGTTTCAAAATGGCTGTTAACCGGCTTATTCACGACGGCAGGGGAGTGCCGACCTCCGGGCTGAGGAGGGGGCTATTTACTGCGAAGAAGAAGAGGAAGAAGGCAAGATCGGGGACTGGGCTGTCTTGCCAATGACGGTCGTCCAACGGCGCACTCGCCATGAACGGATCAACCCGTGGCGCACATAAGGGTCTTTTGCGATGAACGCTTCGATCACTTTGGGATCCTCGACTCGGAATAGCAGGATCGCTTGGTCTGTCGGTTCGGCAAGCGCTCCGCCTAACTCAAGCTCTCCGCGATCGGCATACTCCTGAGCCAATCGCAGATGCTCATCCCTGTAAGGCTGCCGACGCTCGACGTAGTCGTCGACAACCTCATAGATCAACAAATAGTGCATCGAGGATTCCTCAGCAATCGAATTCCTGTCGTTCTACTTTTTGAAGTCCCCGGCGCGAATGATCACGAGCCTCTTCGGGTCGATGTACTTCTTAAAGGCCTTCTGCACATCGGCTACGGTCAAATTCTCGATTTGCTTTTCTTCCTCGGCTACATAAGCCATGGTACGTCCGAGGTCCAAATTCGAGGCGAGCTGGCCCGCGATGGCAGCATCGGAGGCTCGCCCAATCTTGCGCGATTCCAAATAGGCTTTCTTCGCATCGACCAATTCGGCTTCCGTAGGGCCCAACTCAATGAACCGATTGAGCTCCTCCATCGCCGCTTTCTCCACCGCATCGATGTTGGCTGGATTGGTGATCGCATTGATGGTGAAACGAGCATCGTCGCCTCGTGAGGGGATCGATAGCGAGGATGTCACCCCATAGGAAAGCCCTTCTTTCTGCCGAATCCGATCCCCAAGACGGCTCGACAAGGTCCCTCCTCCGAGAATGAAATTGCCTATCTCCAACGGAATGTCGTCCTTGGAATCCTCATTCATCGAGAACGAGAGGCCTGTCAAGAAGACGGCATTGGCCTTGTCCGGCGTGAGGATATCTCCCTTGCTCCCCTCGAGGCCCTTCTTGGTAGTCCGTTCAATCCGCTCGAACTTCGTGGAGGTCTCCCAGTCTTTGAGCGCCTCTCGGATCTCCTTGATGGCTACCTCGGGCTCAAAGTCACCCACGATGGCGACCTCACCGACCCCCGAGGATAACTGATCCTTGTAGACCGAAACAATACGATCGAGCGAAAGGGACTTCATCTCCTCGACGGTCTCCTCGACCGTGCGAGCGTAGCGGACATCACCCTTCTCGTAGTCGGACAGTGCTCGGGAGAGTTGCGTGTTGGCCAACATGCCCGGGTCGGTGGTCATCTGCGACATCATCGCGATCGATTGGGCTCGGAGTTGTTCGAACTCCTCCTCGGAGAAGGCTGGGTTGCGAAGCACCTCGGCCATCATCTTGATGCCATCGCCGATCGATTCCTTCTTGGCCTGGAGGCTCAACGAGAGCGAACCGGCACCCCCTGGGCCACCTCCACGCCCGCCTCGACGGCCACCACCCATCCCGCCTCCGGCTCCAAGCCGCACTCCGAGTTCATCGAGCTTCTGACGCAACGCTTGGCGGTCGTAGTTCTTGGTCCCTGCCATGAGCATCGATGGGAGCATGCCCGCAGCGGTCGAAAGATTCATCAAGGAGTTTTCGTTCCCGTAACGGAGCGTCAGGGTCATGTTGACCGTGTCGCCGCGATTCTTCTTGGGCAACATCGCTACCTTGATCCCGTCGACGTCGACAACGGTGGTCCTCGCGTCGATGTTTTCGGGGGTCGGGTCGAATTCCTCTCCCGACTCGATGGCCGCGCCGCCCTTGTAGTCTTTGACCATCTCGGCGATCGAATCGACGGCTGGTACGCTCAATCGTTGGGGTTGGTCGACAGGGATGAACCGACCGATCGTGCGGTTGTGGGTTTTGAAATACGTGGCGGCAACGCGATTGACTTCCTCGGCCGTTACGGCTGCGATCCGATCTCGCTGGAGGAACCACAATCGCCAATCCCCAAGCGCCGAGGCAGAGCTGAGTGTCTGCATGATCGAGGCGGCGTTGGTCACGGTGTTCTCATACCCTCGCTTGGCTCGGACCTTGGCTCGCTCGACTTCCTCGGCCGTAAAAGGCTTGGAGTCCATGGACTCGACGATCTCAAGGAGTATTTTTTCGGTTTCTTCGAGTTTGCCTTCTGCGGGTTGGGCTGAGAACATGAAGAGCCCTGGGTCGTGGGAGCTATCGGCAAAGGCACTTGCGCTCGTGGCTATTCCCGATTCGACGAGGTTCTTATCGAGTCGGCCGATCTTGTCCTCCGTCAGGATGCTCGAAAGGATCGAAAGGGGAGCCCAATCCGGATGGGAGGCAGCGGGCATGTGGTAGGCCGACATCAAGGATCCGATTTTCCCGACTCGGCGCAAGATCACCGTTCGCTCGCCGTCTTGGGCGGGCTCCTCGGTGTACGTTGCATTGAGCTTGCGCGTCGGTTTGGGGATCGATCCGAGATACTTCGTCGCCAATTCGAGCGCTTTGGAGGTCTCGAACTTGCCGGTGACGATCAATACGACGTTATCGGGTTGGTAGAAGCGTCGGTAAAAGTCTTGCAGGTTCTCGATCGGCACGCGTTCGATGTCGGATCGATTGCCGATGGTCGACTTTCCGTAGTTGTGCCATTCATAGGCTACGGCTTGGACGCGTTGAGCCAGTACCCGTTGCGGACTGTTTTCACCGTTTTCAAACTCGTTGCGTACGACGGTAAACTCCGACATCAGGTCTTCGCGTTTGATGAAGCTGTTGACGAGCCGATCGCACTCAAGGTGGATCGCAAAATCGAGGTTCTCGTCGGTCGCAGGAAGGGTCTCGAAGTAGTTGGTTCGGTCGACATTGGTCGTGCCGTTGAAGCTCGCTCCATGATCGCGGAGAGCTTTGGGGACGTCTGGAAATGTCGGAGTTCCTTTGAAGACCAAGTGCTCGAGCAGGTGGGCCATGCCAGCCTCCCCGTAGCCTTCATGACGTGAGCCGACCAAGACGGTCATGTTGACGCTGATCGTCGGCCTCGAAGCGTCCGGGAAAAGCAGCAACCTGGCTCCGTTGTCGAAGCGATATTCGCTGACCCCTTCGACCGTCGTCACCAGACTAGGCGGTGCTGCCTGCAGGGTCGATACGCCGACCCAATCGGTCGATAATAAGCCCAACGTCAGCACATTCGCAGGCATCGAGCCTGAGAGCAAACCCAAGAGGAACATCGAGGAGAGTCGCTTACGCATTGCAGGTATCCTTGGAATGAAAACAACGATCGTTAAGAAGAAGTTCGAAAAGTCTTGGGAGAGGCCACCCAGGCGTGGTAGGAAATCGTAGCCTCAAATCCCCACTTTTGATAGACACGCATGGCTGGTTCATTGCGACAATCGACGGCCAGAGCGACCTTGGTGCATCGCTCGGCGGCCATCCAATCCAGAGCGAATCGCATCAAGGCTCGACTGTGACCTTGGGCTCGAAACTCTGGGATCAAACCCAGATAGTTGATCTCGCCGACAGGGAAATGGTTCCTGGCCAGGATCAAGCAGCCGGCCAGAACCCCTCGGCACCAAATCGCATACCAACCTTCGACCCCCGGGGTGCAATGGGATCGGTACCCCTCGAGCGCTTTGCGTGTCGATCTCAAGTCTGCCAACTCGGGAACATCCGAAGTCTCTTGGTAGGTCGCTTCGAGCAGTTCTATCCAGGTCTCGTAGGGGATGCTCCCATAGGGTTCGATCCGCAGTCGTCCCTCGCCCACCAAGTCCTGCCCGTGCTCGTACTCGATGGATTGCGATTTGGAATGCGATTCGGATTCGGACTGCACTTGCGATATCCACCGTTCCATTCGGATCAAGCGTGTGATGTAGGTCATCCCGGCCTGCGAGCAAAGCGTATGGAGATCCGGGCGTCGATCGGGGAACTCCGATACGATTGGAACAAGAGTCTGGTAGAGTTCGGCCCCTTGCTCAAACGACTTGAGGATGAGTTGATGCAAGCAGATCGCATGGAGCTCGTTTTGGTTCGATCGCGAGGGGATGAACAAGGTGTTTTTCGGATCGTTAGGAAGGTTCGACACCGGGTGGGTGAGGATACCTCCGTGGATAGCCAGGGCTCCTGCGGCTAGGACGCCGTAGCCGGCGGCCGCTTCGTTTGGGGATTGGACCTGGATTCGAAACACCGGGTTTTCGCGTTGGGTCTCTTGGGCGATGTGTTGGATCCAAGTCCATTCGCTCAGGGCCCGCGCAAGGCTCAACGGTCGGGAGTACCAATCCCACCAACGGCTCAGTTCCGAGAAGGACTCTGGTGACGCTTCCGATGATGATTCCGAGGAGATTAGGGTCATCTCAACCGAGAATCTCCTGGATGACTCGGGCGCCTTCGACTCCCGTGAGCTTAAAGTCCAAGCCTTGGAATTTATAAGTAAACGCGTCGTGTTGGATCCCTAGTTGCTCGAGCATTGTCGCGTGGAGATCATGCACGGTGCAAATATTTTCGGTCGCGGCATATCCGAGTTCATCGGTACTGCCATGGACGATACCCGGTCGAATCGAGCCACCGGCGAGCCACATCGACATCGATTTGTTGTGATGGTCCCGGCCGACCGGTCCTTTGTTGGCTTGGGACATCGGGGTCCTGCCGAATTCACCGGTCCATACGACAAGCGTTTCGTCCAAGAGGCCCAGTCGTTTGAGGTCCTTGATGAGCCCTGCGCTGGCTTGATCGACCTCCTTGGCCCGCAGAGGGAGCTCTTCTTTGAGCAGGCTGTGGTGGTCCCAATCCCGATGGTAGAGTTGGATGAATCGGACTCCTCGTTGAGCCAGTCGTCGCGCCAGCAAGCAGTTGCTGGCAAATGTTCCGTCGCCGGGCTTGCACCCATAGAGATCGAGCGTCTCTTGGGTCTCGTCGGTGGTGTCCATGAGATTGGGAATGCTGGTCTGCATTTCAAAGGCAAGTTCGTACTGGGCGATTCGCGTTTCAATCTCTGGGTCTTGTACTCGCAGGGCGTGCTCGCGGTTGAGCGATTCGATCGCAGCGATGTCCCATGCCTGCTGCTGGGCTTGGACCCCTGGCGGATTGTTCAGGTACAAAACCGCTTCGCCCTGGCTCCGCAGTTGCACTCCTTGGAAGCGACTCGGCAGGAACCCGCTGCTCCACTGGCGCGCAGCGATCGGTTGGGGCGAACGCCCCTTTCCTGTTGAGACCAACACCACAAACCCGGGCAAGTTCTGGGTCATGGATCCTAGCCCATACTGGATCCAAGCTCCCATGCTCGGGCGGCCAGCGATCTGCGATCCGGTATTCATGAACATGTGGGCCGGGTCGTGATTGATCGCATCGGTCGTCATGGATCGAACCAAGCAAATCTCGTCGGCGATCGAACCGATGTGGGGCAGCAGGGTGCTGATTTCGGTCCCCTGACTCCCGACCTTTTGGAACGGAAACATGGGCCCCAAGCACTGGAGTTTCTGACCCTGCAACTGGGCAAGCTGCTGGCCGGCGGTGAAGCTCTCGGGCATCGGCTGGCCGTGCAACTCTGCAAGCTTGGGTTTTGGATCGAAGAGCTCAAGATGGGACGGCCCGCCGGCCATCGTCAGCCAGATGACCCTCTGGACCCGCTGGCGAGCTGGTCTAGGCCCTGTGGTCTGGGACTGGCCCAGCCCTCGGTCTTGCTGCAAGAGGCTCGATAGAGCGGCGGCACCTAGGGTGCTCATTCGGAGCATCCGTCTGCGACAAAGGTGATTCTTCAAGAGGTGTTCGGGGTTCATCAAGGGTTCGGGGTTCATCGAAGAAATCTCAGTTTCGCGTGATGGTTTCGTGCAGGTTCAGCAGGACCCGGGCCGGGTGGGTCCAAGCGGCCGACTCGATCGGATCGATGGATTGACCGGGCTGAAACAAGCCGGTCTGTCCGAGTCGCAAGGCCGATTCGGGATTGGCTCGGTAGTTGACGCGCTGTTTTTCGAGCAACTCCAGGAGTGCGTCCTGTTCGCTGCGGCTCGGCCGGCGGCACAGGACCTGGGTGAACATCCACTCGAGTCGCTCTGGATCGGTCTGTGCAGAACGGTTCGTAAGGGTCCGATGGGCAAGCCCGCGTGCGGCTTCGACATAGGTCGGATCGTTGAGCAGCACCAGGGCTTGTTGGGGTAGGTTCGAGCGGTTCCGCTCGGCGCAGCATTCCTCGCGTGAAGGTGCATCGAAGGCCATGAGGCTCGGGTGCAGGAAGGTCCTTTGCCACCAGGTGTACAGGCCTCGGCGGTATTGCTGATCCGAGGCATCCGGGGTGTAGGTTCGGGTCGGGAAGTTCAAACTGTCCCAGTAGCCATCAGGTTGGTAGGGCTTGGCGCTGCGCCCACCGATACTCCTTGCTAGGAGCCCGGCGTGTTCGAGGGCATAGTCCCGCACAAACTCGGCGTCCATTCGAAAGGGGCTTTGGCGGGCGGTCCATCGATTCAGGGGGTCTAAAGACATTGCCGATGCATCGGCCTGGGAGGACTGTCGGTAGGTCCGGCTCAGGACGATCGCGCGGACCATGTGCTTGAAGCTCCAGCCCGAGTCGATGAATTCGCAGGCGAGTTGGTCGAGGAGTTTCGGGTTCACCGGGACTTCGCCCTGGGTCCCGAGGTCATCGAGTACTTTGCTCAGTCCGGTGCCGAAGAAATGTTTCCACAGACGGTTCATCGTCACGCGGGCTGTCAGTGGGTTTTCTTTCGAGACGAGCCAGGCGGCAAGATCGAGTCGATTGAGCGAACGTTCCGAAGCTTGCGAAGTTTCCTTCGTTAGGTTTTGATTTGCTAGGGAAGGGGGGGTGCGCAAGTAATCCGGCAGGGCAGGTTGCATCAGCGGTCCGGATTCGTCCATCCAATTCCCGCGTGGTAGCAATCGGACGGTCCGTGGGTTGGGAGAGGCTTGGGTGACCAAGCATTTCGGCAAGCTCTTGTGGAATACGTCTCGTTTCTTGCGAATATTCTCCAGTTTTTCCTGGGCGGTTTTGATTGCGTCCTGGGCACTTTGGAGTTCGCTTTGGGACTCGGTTTGGGATTCCGAGTCTTTCAGAGCGTTCAGCTCTTGGGTCGCCTCTTCGATCCCCTTATCGAGTTCGGCAAGGCGTTGATGATCGAGGGGTTCGAGGATCGCGAGGCCCTCTTCGCGAGCCCCGACGATCGGTTCTTGGATATCGCTAAAGAATGCTCCGAGGCTGTAGAAGTCCTTCATGGTGATCGGGTCGTATTTGTGGTCATGGCACTGCGCGCAGGCGATGGTCTGACCGAGCCAGACCGTGCCGATGGCCCGAACGCGATCGGCTAGCATGCGGGCCTCGTAGTCCTTGCTCTGAGCGCCACCTTCTTCGGTGCTGAGGATCAGGCGATTGAAGGCCGATCCGATGCGAGTTTCTTGGTCCGCATCGGGCAGGAGATCACCGGCGATCTGTTCGAGGGTGAAACGATCGAAGGGCTTATCAGAATTGAATGATCGGATGACGTAATCGCGATAGGGCCAAATGTTGCGTGGATTGTCGCTGTGGTAACCGATCGTGTCGGCAAAGCGGACGATGTCGAGCCATCCGACTGCCATCCGTTCGCCGAAGTGCGGATTGGCAAGCAGCGACTCGACCAAATCGCTGTAGGCTTGCTCGGTGGGATTTGCGACAAAGGCCTCGACGAGTTCGGGGCTCGGGGGTAGACCGATCAGATCGTAGTAAAGCCGACGAACCAGCGTGCGAGGATCGGCCTGCTCGGCGGGCTTTAAGCCTCTGGGGGCCAGTTGTTCTTCGACCAACGCGTCGATCGAATCGCTCGGGCCGCTCGAACCGATCGAACCGATCGAACGGTTCGGGGGTTCGTAAGCCCAATGGTTCTGATACTCGGCTCCTTGGTCGATCCAGTCTCGCAGTAAGGACTTCTGCGCATCGGTGAGTTTCTTGTTCGAATCCCCAGGGGGCATGAGCAAGTCCGCATCGTCCGAGAAGATCCGATGGATCAAGGTGCTTTCGGAGGCTTTGCCTGGGAGGATCGCAGCCGCTTTGATGGCCTCTTCGGACCGATCGAGTCGCAAATCGGCTTGGCGATGCTGAGCATCAGGTCCATGGCAATAAAAACAATTGTCCGAGAGGATTGGACGGATGTCCCGATTGAACTCGATTCTTTGAGGTGTTTCAACTCGTGGAGGCTCTTGCCCTAAAGCGGTCTGTCCCGTAGATGTTTGATCCCAAGCGACAAAGCCGATCGCAAGAAACGCGTTCATAAGAGACGCGATAGGCCAGAGCCAGCGAGTTGCCGAGTCAATGCAGTGCGATGCCATGAACCACCTTCGGTTAGAAATCGATCAGGTCGACGAAACGCCCGAACTGGATGAAGACACGTCTATATTGTCGCTAAAAAGTTCGTTCGACGGAAGCAACCCGACTTCGGATTGGTACTAAAATCTGCCTCGTCCGCTGCGGCGGACTGAGTACGACAAGAGTGCAAAATAGCGACTTCCTCGCCGTTGGCTGCGGGTTAAACGATTGTTCACGCGATCGAACGGTTTATGTTAGGCTATGCGTTTAGAAAGTCGCATGGAACCGCTATTACGGGTCGAGAATCTGAGCAAGTCGTTTCCTGGGGTACAGGCCCTTAGGGAGGTTCGTTTGCATGTCATGCCCGGTGAGGTTCTCGGGGTGATCGGGGAGAACGGGGCTGGCAAAAGCACCTTGATGAAGATTTTGGCCGGGGTCCAGCGGCCCGATGCTGGGACGCTCTTTTGGAGGGGTGCTGAGGTCCGATTCACCAAACCGAGCCAAGCGATCGAGGCTGGGATTTCGCTGATCCATCAGGAATTGAATTTGGCGGAAAATTTGACCGTTGCCGAGAACCTATTTCTCGGTCGTTTGCCGACTTTCTGGGGGGTGATCCAGACGCGTCAAATGCGTCAGCGGGCCGACGATTTGCTCTCTCGCGTTGGATTGGAGGTTTCGTCGAGCGTGTCGTTGGGCAAGTTGTCGATTGGGCAGCGTCAACTGGTCGAGATTGCCAAATCGCTTTCGAGCAAGGCGCGTTTGATCATTATGGATGAGCCGACGAGCAGTCTTTCTGGTCACGAGTCGGCAAATCTTTTTCGGTTGATCCGTCAGTTGAAGGCCGACGGGGTATCGATCGTTTATATCTCGCATCGACTCGCGGAGGTAGCAGACCTTTGCGATCGAGTCGAGGTTCTGCGCGACGGGCGAAATGCGAGCACGCTCGGAGCCGGTCAGATCGATCATGATCGGATGGTCGAAGCGATGGTCGGACGGGAGCTCTCTCGCTATTTCCCGCATGAGCCCAAGCCTCCTGGCGAGGTCCGGTTGGAGCTTCGAGGGGTTCGGGTTTCGGGTCGTACCGAGCATCCGATCGACCTGGAAGTTCGCTCGGGTGAAATTGTCGCTCTTGCCGGTTTGGTCGGAGCCGGGCGGACCGAGGTGCTCGAGGCGATCATGGGGATTCGCCCGGTCAAGGGCGGATCGATTCGGGTCGACGGAAAGGAGTTGCGGCTCGGTAGAGTTCGATCATCGATCGCAGCGGGCTTGGCGATGGTCCCTGAGGACCGTCGGCATGCGGGGTTGGTCGCATCGATGGGAGTCGGCGAGAACTTGACCCTCGCGTCGCTCGATCGGATCAGCAACTGTGGTTTCATCTCTGGCCGGATCGATCGTAGGTTCGCTCACGAGCAGGTCGATTCTCTTCGGATCAAGACACCGAGTCTTGAACAACTTGTCGCCTTGTTGTCGGGTGGAAATCAGCAGAAGATCGTGTTTGGGAAATGGATCATGCGGAGTCCTAAAGTGCTTCTTTTGGATGAGCCGACGCGTGGGGTTGACATTGGAGCCAAGCAGGAGATCTACGGTTTGATGGAGCGATTGGCCGAAGAGGGTACGGCGATCTTGTTCGTCTCGAGCGAGATGGAGGAGATACTTGGGATGGCAGACCGTGCGTTCGTGATGCGAGAGGGGCGGATCGAGGGTCACTTGCTGCGCGAGCAGATGAGCGAGCGGAGCATCACTCGTTTGGCCTTTGGCCCCGGTGGAATAACGCCGAATGGCGTTGAATCGGGACATTGATGAAGTTGCTTTCTTAGTAATCGGCAAATGATAGCGGAGCAGCGCAAGCTGCCCGGTGAGTCAATATATCCAGTGGTTTCTTAAGTGTTCGAGCGTGGAACACTTCACTTGAACCTTCACCGGAGGGCTTGCGCCCAACCGCTTTCAAAAACCCATCGGCATGCGCCGTTCCGCTTTTAATTCAAAGCTTTTGGGCGTTAAGCCGGGCTTAGGCTACTCGATGTCCAGGTCGGATAGGCCCTTGCTCAGGGCTTCGATCATTTTCTCGGATCCGAGTTGTTTGTAGAGTTCGAGAGCCTCTTGCCAGTAGACGCGAGCTTGGTCTTTGTTTCCCAGGACCAATTCGATTTCGGCTAGTTCGTTCAAGGTTGCTGGAACCGCATCGGCATGGTTCATCCGACGCGCCCAGGCGAGGACTTTCGTCTGGCGTTCGGTGGCTTCGTCCAAGCGACCCATCATGCGGTAGACGAAGCCAATCTGTGAGGAGATCGCCAGCGAGTCATCGGTTCTGCCCTCACGGGCCATGAGCGACTCGAGTTGCAGAAGTTTTGTTTCGGCAGACTCGTATTTCTCTCGACCGATATCGATTTCGGCCAGGACGAGCTTATCGAAGGCGATTCCGGGTAGGTTTTCGTTCTTCTGTTCGATCTTCATGCTTTTGCGAACGTATTTCTCGGCTTGTTCCCACTCCTCGAGTTGAATATGCAATCGGGCGAGATTTCCCAAGTTGACGCTTTGGCCTTCTAGGTATCGCAGGTTGCGATTGATCTCTAGCGATTCGCTGTGGAGTTCTTTGGCCTCTTGGAACTTGCCTTGGATTTGGCAGATGACACCGAGGCCGTCGAGAGCGGTTGCCAATTGGAGTCCATCGTTGTATTTGCGGGAGACTTGGGCGACTTTGAGCCACTGCGTTTTGGCATCTTCGAGACGACCGAGGAATCGGTAGGCTTCGGCCAAAGAGCGTCGGGTATCGATGGCCATCTCAAGATATCTTTGGCGTTTGCTGTGCGTTTGGATTTCATGGAGCAGTCCCTCGAGGGCCGATGCGGCATCTAGGAACAAACCTCCTTCGAGCAGGACCTCACCGATGACCTGCTTGACATGCCAGACCTCTTCGTGGTCTTCGAGGCTCTCGAATTCTGCGAGGGCTTTGCGGTAGTAGCTGACGGCCGAATCGACATCGCGTTGGTTTTGGTGGATCGAGGCGATATTCATCAAGCCGATTGCCCGCCATTCGGCCGAGGCGCTCGGGACCGTTAGTCGTTCGAACCATACGAGGGCTTCGTCGAACTCGCCGGAGGTCCGCGCGAAATCGCCGGCAAGCTCGATGGCCATGGGCGATTCGGGCGCTAGCTTCATGAGCTTGTCGAGGATCTTCTTGCCTTTGATCAGGTTTTCGTCGGCCAAGGCCATCATTCCGGCCTGATACAACTCGTTGACTCGTCGATTCATCAAAAGCATTTCCTGGGTGGTCTGCAACCAAAACGTCGGGCGATTTATTCTAACTGCAATCGGCCATTACAGAGCGAACTTGCGGGCAATTTCGACTCGATTGACTCCTCCTTTCCAATGTCTAAGTCCGTTTTGTATGGTCCAATCCTCTGGGCTCAGAGCGATTTGTACGGTGCGCAAGTGTTCTGGCTCATGGGCAAGGACCAGATGGATTTGACGGAGCAGTTCCGATTTTTCGGGGTTCGCATCGGGTTTCAGGCACAGGATAGCTAAGGGGGCACGTCGATCCCCGCCGACGACGACGCATTGGGCGATGGACTCGATCTGGATGATTCTCCCGGGGGAGCAATCTGCATCGAGACGATATCGCCCGTGTCGAGCCATCCGTCGACGATGCGCGCTTCGGTGGCTTGTTCGTCGCGCCAGTAGCCTTGCATGACCCCTGGTCCTCGCACCGACAATCGTCCCTCGTGGTCGATCCGCAGTTGGACTCCTTGGACCGCAGGCCCAACGCCCTGGAGGATCTCCGGTATGACCGTTCCGTTGCGAATGCACCGGGCACGGTTCGAACAGACCACGGGGGAGGCCTCGGTCAATCCATAGCCTTGGAAGATCGGCAATGATTCGTCGGCAAATCGCGTTCGGATCGCCTCGGCAATGGGTGCCCCTCCACTTGCAAACTGACGGACATGGCCCCCGAAAAAGGACTTCAGGGGCCCGGACGGTTTCGCTTGGGGGCTTGGGATTTGGGCAAGTTGCAGCCAGTGTTGGAAGGCAGACGGGACCGCATTGATGAGCGTTGGCCGGACGATTTGAGCTAGTTCCCCGAGAGCATCCCCGAGAGCCCGAGTCGGGGCGGTATTTGCCGAGTTGGATTGGTAGGATGCAACGCAGGCCATAGCGCTGCGACTCAGGAGCCAAGCGGTCAGTTCGCACGTGCGCGCATAGCCATGCGCGAAAGGGAGCAGGTTGAGTCGGATGTCCGAAGGGGTTTGGGGCATCGCATCGAGTTTGGCAAGTCCGTTCGAGAGCAGGTTCTTGTGGCTGAGCATGACCCCTTTAGGCCGAGCTGAGGTACCCGAGGTCCAGAGGATGTTGGCTGTCTGATCGGTTCGGACCGCCTCTTGCCATCGCAACTGTTGCGAGGCCTTGGGCATCGAGGTGGCTTGTTCCAGAGCCGTCGCGATCGGCAGATGTTGGGTACCGAAAACGGCGCGGGGCTCGAGCGATTCGATCGCTTGGGCCGTTTGCAGTTTTGACCAGCGTGGGTCGATCGGGGCATGGATCGCACCGATCGCGGCGCAGGCCAAATCGAGGATCACCCAGCCGAGCGAATTAGGCTCGGTATTGACGAGGCGATCTTGAGGTTTCACGCCGTTGGATTCGAGCCAGCAAGCCAAACGGTCGACGTCGAGTCGAAGTTCGCTCCATCGAATCGATCGTATCGAGCCATCCTGTGGAACGATCCAAGCGACTCGGTCCCCTGATTCGTTCGCTGTTTGGATTAGGGGCTCGTAGAGCGATCGGAACATCGTCGTTGCGGGGTACTTAGGTTCGTACGCAGTCGACAAAATATTCGCACTTGCCGTCTAGGACTTCTTCTACCAACCCATGGATATCGGTATCGAAGCCTGGGAACTTCTCGTTGAACATGCGGGCAAACCGCAGGTACTCAACGATCGATTTATTGAATCGTTCGCCGGGGATGAGCAAGGGGATACCGGGTGGGTAGGGGGTCAGCAGGACGGCCGTCGCGCGGCCTTCGAGTTGATCGATCGGAACGCGGTCGATTTCGTCATGGGCCATCATGGCAAAGGCGTCGGAGGGTTTCATCGCAGGCTGCATCGGCGAGAGGTACATCTCGGTCGTCACGCGAGCCACATCGTGGGCCTTGTAGGTGTCATGGATCCGTTGGCAGAGATTCTTGAGTCCAACGCGTTCGTACTGCGGGTATTGCTGAACGAACTCGGGGAGGATTTTCCACATCGGTTGGTTCTTGTCGTAATCGTCTTTGAATTGCTGCAGGGCGCTGACCAAGGTGTTCCATCGTCCTTTGGTAATTCCGATGGTGAACATGATGAAGAACGAGTAGAGGCCTGTTTTTTCGACGATCACACCGTGTTCGGACAAATAGCGCGTGACGATCGAGGCGGGGATTCCCGTTTCGGCAAACTGGCCCGAGACATTGAGTCCTGGGGTCACGACGGTGGCTTTGATCGGATCGAGCATGTTGAAGCCATCGGCGAGCTTGCCAAAGCCGTGCCAGTCCTCGTCCCCCTTGAGGACCCAGTCTTCGCGCTCACCGATGCCTTCCTCGACCAATTGGTCTGGTCCCCAGACTTTGAACCACCAGTCGGCGCCCCATTCGTCGTCGACTTTCCGCATGGCGCGTCGGAAATCGATCGCTTCCATGATCGATTCCTCGACCAGTGCGGTTCCGCCGGGGGGTTCCATCATGGCCGCTGCGACGTCGCACGAGGCGATGATCGCATACTGCGGTGAGGTCGACGAGTGCATCAGGTAGGCTTCGTTGAACGTATGGCGATCGAGCTTCTTGTTGAGCGGCTCGCGCACGAGGATTTGCGAAGCTTGGGAGATCCCCGCTAGGAGTTTGTGGGTCGAGTGGGTGGCGAAGATCATCGAGTCTTCGGGTTGCGGGCGATTCGGTCCAATCGCGTGCATGTCCTTGTAGAAGTGATGGAATGCGGCATGGGGCAACCAAGCTTCGTCGAAATGGAGCGTGCCGATGCGTCCGTCGAGCATCGTGCGAAGTTGCTCGACGTTGTAGAGGATCCCATCGTAGGTGCTTTGAGTGATGGTCAGAATTCGGGGCTTGCGATCCGGGTGCTTGGCTTGCGCCTCTTTGGCAAAGGGATTGGCGTCGATTTTGCGTTGGATGCTCTCGAGTGAGAACTCGTCCTTGGAAATCGGGCCGATGATCCCCAGGTTGTTTCGCGTTGGGGTCAAGAAGACCGGCACGGCTCCGGTCATGATGATCGAGTGGAGAATCGATTTGTGGCAATTGCGATCGACCACGACGATGTCCCCGTTGGCGACGGTCGAGTGCCAGACGATTTTGTTCGACGTCGAGGTCCCGTTGGTCACAAAGAAGCAGTGATCGCCGCCGAAGATTCGAGCCGCATTGCGTTCGGAGGCCGCCACCGGGCCTGTGTGGTCGAGGAGTTGGCCGAGTTCTTCGACCGAGTTGCACACGTCGGCTCGGAGCATATTTTCGCCGAAGAACTGGTGGAACATTTGCCCGACGGGGCTTTTGAGGAAGGCCACGCCCCCGGAGTGCCCCGGGCAGTGCCAGGAGTACGATCCGTCCTGGGCGTAGTGGATCATCGCGCGGAAAAACGGAGGCGCAAGACCTTCGACGTACGCTTTGGCCTCGCGGAGGATGTGCCGAGCGACAAACTCGGGTGTGTCCTCGAACATATGGATAAAGCCGTGAAGCTCTCGCAGGATATCGTTGGGGATGTGCCGCGAGGTGCGGGTCTCGCCGTAGAGGAAAATCGGTATGTCTGCGTTTTTGAAGCGGATCTCCGAGATGAACTGACGCAGATTCGCCAGCGCCGAGTGCATCGAGGTCTCGGTTGCAAATTCATCGTCATCGATCGAGAGGATAAACGCCGAGGCGCGGCTCTGCTGCTGGGCGAATTGCGTCAGGTCCCCGTAATTGGTCACCCCGGCGACCTCGACCCCCTCGCGTTCGATGGCTTCGGCCAAAGCTCGAATCCCCAGTCCAGAAGCGTTTCCGGAGCGAAAATCCTCATCGATGATGATTACTGGGAATTTAAATTTCATAAAGCTTCCATCGTAGAGCAAAGGGCGGGAATGCTAGCCAAGCTGCCCGGCACAGGCTTGGGTCAAGTGATTCCTAGATGTTATTTCTAGTAGAAGGGTATCGTTGGCAGGGAAAATCGAAAAGCTCCATTTCGCCTAGCCCTGGAGTGAAAAATCGGGACAATTCTCACCGATAGTTCTCTGGTCTAACTCTCCTAGCCCCTTGTTTTTAGTTTTTTGAAGAAATCACCATGGAAACGTCTCTGGTATTGCTCAAGCCCGACTGTGTTCAACGCCGTTTGATCGGCGAAATCATCGGGAGATTCGAACGAAAAGGTCTGAACGTCGTCGGGATGCGGATGCTCCAGGTCTCCCCTGCGCTCTCCCGCGAGCATTATGCCGAACACGTCTCGAAGCCATTTTATCCCAATCTTGAGGAATTCATCACCTCGGCGCCCATCGTCGCCCTGGCGGTCGAAGGACTCGAAGCGATCCGCGTTATTCGAGAGATGCTCGGAGCGACCAACGGCCTAAAGGCAGCTCCGGGGACGATCCGAGGCGACTACAGCTCGTCGCGCCAAATGAATCTTGTTCACGCTTCGGATTCCCCGGAATCGGCCGCCCGAGAGCTAGCATTGTACTTTCCCGGCGAGCAGATCTGCCGCTACAGCCCGACACTCACCGGCAGCTTCCGCGCTGCGGACGAAGGCTGATCCGTTTCAAACCTCCAAACGCCCCCTTGGATTCTCATGCGACGACAAGACATTCGAAACATCGTTATCATTGCACACGTCGACCACGGCAAAACCACCATGGTCGATTGCTTGCTCAAACAAAGCGGTCAGTACCGCGATTCGCAGCTTCAAGGCGAGCGGATCCTCGACAGCAACGATCTGGAACGCGAACGCGGTATTACGATCCTCTCGAAGAACATCGCCCTGGATTACAAGGGGATCAAAATCAATTTGATCGATACCCCAGGTCACGCGGATTTCGGTGGGGAAGTCGAGCGGGTCGTCCGTATGGCTGACGGTGCGCTGGTCCTGATCGATGCGGCCGAAGGAACCATGCCTCAGACTAGGTTCGTCCTTTCCAAAGCTCTCGAAAGCGGCGTCAAGCCGATCGTCGTGGTCAACAAAATCGACCGCCCCGATGCTCGCTGCGATGAGGTCGTTGAGGAAGCTCTCATGCTTCTTGTGGATCTCGGCGGCGAACACTTCATGGATCACTTCGATGTGATCTACGCCTCGGGACGATCCGGTTATGCCACCTTGGACTGGAGAGTCCCAGGCGACAGCATGGTCCCTCTTCTGGACATGATGCTCGAAAAAATCCCAGGCCCAGACGTCGAGCCCGAAGCACCCCTGCAACTGCTGGTAACCAACCTCGATTGGTCCGATTACGTCGGACGTATCGCTATCGGTCGAATCCAATCTGGAACCATGCGCAAAGGCCAACAGATCGATATTGCCAAGGAAGACAAAGTCGTCGGCTCTCAAGTCGCCAACCTCCAACTCTTCGACAAGCTCAGCCGAGTCGATACCGAAATGGCCACCGCTGGCGATGTCGTTGCAGTCACCGGAATCGAAAACATCGAAATCGGCGATACGATCTGCAACCGTGGACAAGTCAACGCTTTGCCCCGACTCCAGGTCGACGAGCCAACCCTCGAAATGGTCTTCGGCATCAACTCCTCCCCCTTGGCCGGTCGCGATGGCAAGTACGTCACGACCCGCCAACTTCGAGCCCGCCTCGATAAAGAACTCGAACGAAACGTCGCCCTTCGCGTCACCCCGATCGAAGGCTCCGATACGTTCGCCGTCCGAGGCCGAGGGGTCTTGCACCTCTCGGTCCTGATCGAAACGATGCGCCGAGAAGGCTACGAGATGAGTGTCTCGAAGCCACGCGTGGTCCTCAAGAAAATCGATGGACAACTCCATGAACCCTTCGAGGTCCTCAACGTCGAAGTTCCCACCGATCGCGTTGGACCCGTAATGGAAATGGTCGGAAACCGACGCGGTATCCTCGAAACGATGACCCCACGCGGCGAATACACCCTCTTGCAGTTCTCGATCCCAGCCCGTGGACTCATCGGCGTTCGGACCCGGATGCTCAATGCAACCCAAGGCACCGCAATCATCCACCACCGCTTCGCAGGCTACCAACCCATCGGACCGGATCTGCCCCGACGCGCCAATGGCGTTCTGGTCTCCATGGTCCCAGGCAAAGCGATCCCTTATTCGCTCTTTGCGCTCCAAGACCGTTCCGAACTGTTCGTCGCTCCAGGTGATGATATCTACGAAGGAATGATCGTGGGGGAAAACGCACGCGATAACGATCTGGTCGTCAATCCGACCAAAGAGAAGAAACTCACCAACATCCGCTCGGCCGGAAACGACGAAAACATCATCCTCAAGCCACCGCGACAACTGTTTCTCGAAGCAGCCCTCGAATATGTCGAAGACGATGAGCTGGTCGAAGTGACCCCGAACGTCATTCGGCTTCGCAAGATGTTCCTTCGCGAAAACGAGCGTCGTCGCAATCCCAAGCCCTCGACCGAAATGGTCGAAAGCTAACCAGGTCGAAAGCTCAAAAGCCGATCGGGCTTGCACTAGACCTGCAGATTCTCGGCCGCCAGTTGCGAGACCGCATACGCTGGCGCCGAGCGAGAATGCTCCTGGCCAAGCCTATCCTCGAGCCAGATTTGCTCCTGGATTCCAAACCGCTGGGCCAAGGATCCATCCTCGAGGGTTTCTCGGAGCAGAAAGCCCCCGTGACCCGAGCTGATGATGTGCGAGACCCGTCGGTCTGCCGGGACTTTTCCAAGGACCTTCTCGAGAGATTTGCGCAACAGTTTGACTTGCTGGTTCATGACACACTGGCCGATCGCGTCGATGTCCGAATCGGCGAGCGTCGAACCATCCTCGCCTACAATCCGAGCCAATCGAAATCGAGCATGTTCTCGGGTCGCGGGTTGCGAGTCGGCAGTGTCTTTGTCCTCAGGGCATTCGTCAAGAAACCCTAGCCACAGGTATGCATCGCGCGTCGTGGCGAATTGTTCGTTCATCAACGGACAGCGTTTTCCGTGGAGCGGGACGCTGCGCATCAGTCCACATAGATTCGAACGCTCGATGCCTGTGTAGATCAGTTCCCGACGCTTGAGGCGATCCGAATCGGTCTTCGAGTCGGTCTGCACACCATTTGCAGCGAGCCTGATGACATCGATCGTCGTCGAGCCGATGTCGACAAGTACCCCTTGTGGCTCCTGGTCCTTGACTCGGGGTTTGGGCAAGAACCGTCGGGACCAATTGGCAAGCGCATGCCAGTTCGAGGCCGCCGCGATCCAAGGGTCGCGAGCCGCCTGGCTGGGACTTCGCCAATTCCCATCGACGCAATAGACGTAGACCAATGGGGCAGGGAAGACTCGTGTGACTTGTTCGAGGATGCAAGCCACGCCGTGGGCGCGGGTCGAGAAGCAGTCGGCCAGTTCGCCGGTCATTGTCACGGCGATGCCATGGAATTCCGGGGAGTCGTCGATCGCCTGGGCTAGGCTCGCGGCCAGGGATGCCGACTGTTTCCACATCGCAAACGGGAGGCTCTTGGACCACTTGGCCTGGGCATCGCTATGGGCGAGTTTAAGGTTTGCCCCTCCGATATCGAGTCCGATCCAAGGGGATAGCGATTTGGATTTGGTGGGCTTTTTCTCGGTCATAGGATCAGCATGCAATCGCCGTAGCTGAAGAAGCGATAGCGCTCTTCGACCGCTTTGCGGTAGGCTTCGAGCATCAATTCACGGCCAGCAAGGGAGCTGACCAAGACCAACAGGGTGCTGCGCGGTAGGTGGAAGTTCGTCAGGAGCCGATCGACGGCTTGGAATCGAAAGCCTGGGCGGATGAACAGATCGGTTTGACCGGCCCATTCGATCAATGAGCCGTTTCCTTGGAGTGCAGCCGATTCGAGCGTTCGGACCGAGGTGGTACCGACGGCTAGGATTCGGCCCCCTTCGGACTTGGACGCTTGGAGACGTCGGACCACGTTGGCTGCGATCTGCGCATACTCGCTGTGCATCTTGTGGTCGTCGAGCCGCTTGGCGCTCACGGGGCGGAAGGTCCCAAGGCCCACGTGCAGGGTAACGGAAACGAGTGCCACTCCAGCCTGCCGGATCTTCTGAAGCAGGTCTTCGGTCAGGTGTAGACCGGCCGTCGGTGCAGCGACCGAACCGGGGCTACGGGCATAGACGGTTTGGTACCGCTCGCGGTCTTGCTCGGTCATCTGCCCATCGCGGATGTAGGGGGGCAGGGGGATACGACCGCTTTGTTCGAGCAGTTCGAGCCAGGGGAGTTTCGGATCGGGTACAAACAGGACGTTCCCATCGTCGGTCGTCGAGACGACGCGAAGGCCTTGGGATTCGCGACCCTCGGGATCTCTCAGGAGGATCCGTTCGCCGGGTTGGAGTGATCCGCGGGTCTTCGACAGGAGTTGGCCGAGCCCGTTTTCTTCCCGGAGAAATAGGCCTTCCCATCGGCCTTTTGTTTTTTCGCGGAAGCCGACAAGTCGTGCCGGGATGACTCGCGAATCGTTCACGACGATCGCATCGCCTGCTCGCATGTAGCTGGGCAGGTCTCGGATTGATGCGTGTTGGATGCTCCCAGAGGATCGATCGATGACCATCATCCTTGCGTCGGTTCGGTGCAAGGGTGGTTCTTGGGCGATGAGCTCTCTGGGCAGATCAAAGTCGTAGAGGGCTAGCTCGTCGACCTGAGGATCTCCGGTTGGAGGGATTTGGCTCACGGAAGCTCTCGAATACGTATATTGCGAAATTCCACCGGAGCTCCTTCGGATTCTAGGCACAGATAGCCTTCGGCGGGATTGGCGTTCTTACCTCCGGAGACTTCGTGGCCGTTGACCCAAAGGCGGACCTCGCCGTTGATCGCGCGGACGTAGTAGAAGTTCCATTCGGGGGATGGCTTGGAGAAGTTTCCTTTGGGGTAGCTTCGAGATCCATCTGGTGAAAGGGGAGGGAACGGTGTGAGTTTCGAGCGGCCCACTGGGAAGATATCGCCGTGGGTGGTAAACCAGGTCGCTTTTTTGCCCGAGCTTTTTTCGTACTGCTCGGTGTATCCGGTGTCGAGGACTTGGACCTCGATCCCCGCATCGGGGAGTCGGTTCGGCGGGAGTCCTTCGAGGGCGTTATCCGGGGTCCAGAGGAAGAACCCTGAGTTGCCGGCATAGGACAGGTGTCGCCACCAACCGACGAATTCTAGGTTTCGGTATTTCTTTTTCGAACGCAGGACACCGACGGGTTTGCCGGTGCAGTGGACCAGCGGACCTTCCCATGTCCAAGTTTCTTCGTCGCAGTTGGCGCGTTGGAAATCGTCTTTGCCCAGTTCGACCCAACCGTCGCCGGTGGTATCGATTTGGATCGGAGTGAATTTGGCACCTTGATCAGGGACCATCGGCTCACGCTTGGAGTCTTGAGCCTGGGCAGTCCCAAGGCTTATTGCGAGCAACCCGCTGCATGTGGCAAGTAGATAATGTCGGTACATCGGTGCACTTTGGGTGGGAGATTTGTCGGGAGGGTTATGGATGAAAGCGTGTTGGGAGCATTGTAACGAGCCAAGGACACGATTGCGATGCGTGGCGAACGAGAAACCAAAACGCGTTGGCTTGGCCAGGGTGATGGCCGACAAGACATGCTCGCAGGCAAGCAGAGAGCGATCCTGGATAAAGGAGCATCGAAAGCTTGAAGAAGCCCCAGAAGATCGAGCATGAATTCTTGCAAAGGGGGTTGCCGCAAGGTACAAAGACGACCAGCAATCTTGTGGTTCTTTTACTAAGCGACACCCAACCAAGGGTTACGCTACTTACGCTGAATTGGAAAGGCATTCTCCGTGGCAAATCAGGACGCAGCCAAGGCATTTAGGAAGATCATCAGCCGACACTCCAGTCAAAAAGCAGAGAATGCCGGGCTGGTCAATGTTGCTTTTTTTGTCGGGGCAGGCTTCTCTAAGACTTGGGATACAACATCCCCGACGGGGAACGATCTTTTTACATTCCCCAAAGAATTCCTGATGGAGATGGCCGACAATATCGAGATCGATGAGTTGCTTGCGCTCCCCGGATACCCGACGATCGATGACGCTGCCCCGCCGGCTTTCAAGGAACTGCTCTACAATCTGAGTATGCAGTTGAAATATCCTGGTATCCGAACCCGCTACATGGACGAAATAAGTATCCAGCTTGTGATCGACGAGATCAAAGCCGTGGTGCACAGGCGTTTTGAAACCATGAGCAGCCTCAACTACTACGATGAGGCTTTGGGACGTTTTCCGGCTCCTTCCAACCCCACTGCGAACCAGTCCAAGATCCTTGAGTTCTTCCAGTGGATGAGTATTCATCAAGCCCAGCAAAACGGGGCTGTGCGCGGTGTGCAGACGCAATTTCTATCGACGAACTACGACTATGTCGTCGAAACGATTCTTGATAATGTCGGCGAGCGAGGCGCTCTGCGAAATACATACCGTGGCATCACGCCGGCTCGCATCAATGGTAAAAGAAACACGAATGTCGTTCAGGATCGATGGTCTGTAAACTCATTGATCAAGATCAATGGAGGGTTTGAGATCATACCCGGTGAAATTGGCTATGACATCGATTACCGAAAGAGGTCGTTCGAGGAGATCCGAGCCGACGCTCCCGAGATCATGATGCCGTCGAAGGAACAGAATTACCTAAACCCTTATTTTTCGTCTATCTTCCCCAAAGCAGTCCGGTTGCTCCAAGAAAGCGACGTGTTGGTGATCGTAGGCTATAGTCTTTCTGAAGAAGACGCCCTACTTCGGTTCCTCATCAGGCAATTCGCCGAGGATCTTCGAGACGTCCATGGTAAATCAATTTTCTACATTGACTATACAAAAGAAGATATATTGGAGGAACGCCTACAGGGTTGCTTCAGGTACATGAATCGCATGGATGTCAATAATATCTTTACCTATTCGGGCGGTTTCGTCGAATGGATCGACAAAGTGCTCACAGCGGGGTAGCAATAAATGATTCCAAAATTGGTGCCGGGGATATGACGAACGCACCTCCTGTTATCTACGAGGTGGTAGAGTCCACGTGCGGGTGAACAGAAACTGCTTGACTGGCAAATTGCTCTTTATTATTTTTAGGCGAACGTCTAGCCCGAAAATCTTGTCGCATTCAAAGATCGCCTGAATAGCATGTCTCAACCCTCTAAGTTTATCACGTATGGTG
>JAJTEK010000077.1 GCA_021299695.1 Pirellula sp.
GCTTGCCCTGGCCCGAGCAGGGGGGCTGGTCGTTATCCCACAGGTTGCCAGTCGCCACCGCGAGGCTCGGCAGGGACGCGCCGTGATGACCGATCAAGAATACCTCTACCGATCTGCCTTTGTACTCGGCCGGCATCTGCTGGGCTACCATGTCCATCAGAACATGTCGGCCGTCGACTTGCTCAAGAAAACCATTCCGGATCGGCCTATCATGGTCGCCGGTTGGGGAGAAGGTGGCTGGATCGCGTTGGCTACTGGGGCAAGCGACCCTCGGATCGATGCGACGATCGTTTCGGGACACTTTGGTCCCCGGGAAAACGTCTGGAGCGAACCGATCCATCGCAACGTGCAGGGCTTGCTGTCCCATTTTGGTGACGCTCAGCTTGCGGCCTTGATCGCTCCAGGTCTCCTCGTGGTCGATCCGGTCGCAGGTCCAAGTGTGCAAATCGCAGGTGACGGGGGAGCTCCTGGCGTGTTGCAAGGTCCACAAGCCTCGCAGGCAAGATCCGAGTTCGATCGCGCCGCGCGAATGCTCGCCCATTGGGATCTGCAGGATCGCCTGGAGTGGGTTGAGCCGAGCGACCAAGCGGCTGAGGATCGCGCATCGATAAGCGACCGTGCGATCGCTATGGCAATAGGGAAACTCGATCGAGATCGCGTATTGGATATGGCGAATATCTCTTCGATGCGAACGCCGATTGCTCCGGGACAATGGGGGGTGATTCGATCCGCCGAATCGCGCCGTTTGGAATGGCTCAACGGCCTGGACCGATGGCAGCAGCGCAAACTCGATCTGATCCAATACGAGCGCGATTCGCACTGGAAAAACCTCGATACATCGACCCCCGAGAAATTCGCCCAAAGCGTCGAGCCTTATCGGGATGAATTCCGCCATCAGATCATCGGCCATTGGGATATCGAGAAGAAACCGCTAGCGCCCCGAACCCGCTTGGTCTACGAACGGGAAAAATGGCGCGGCTATGAAGTCGTGCTCGATGTGTTCGACGACGTGATCGCTTATGGAATCCTCTTGGTTCCCAAGTCCACCGAACCGATCTCCCATCGTCCCTGTGTGGTGTTTCAGCATGGTCTCGAAGGGCGTCCGACCGACACGATCGTCAAGGACCATCCGGCCTACCATGACGTATCGGCCCAGTTGGCCGAACAAGGTTATGTCGTCTTTGCCCCACAGAATCTCTACCTGTTTACCGATCGGTTCCGAACGCTCCAGCGCAAGAGCAATCCGCTAGGCCGCACCCTTTTTTCGACGATTGTCTCTCAACATGAACAAATCGTTCGATGGCTCACAAGTCGCCCAGAGGTGGACCCCCAAAGGATCGCGTTTTACGGCCTATCCTATGGAGGTAAAAGCGCCATGCGCATCCCGGCACTTGTCCCAGAGTACTGCCTTTCGATCTGTTCTGCAGACTTCAACGACTGGGTTTGGAAGAATGCGAGCACCTCGGCACCTTACAGTTACGTTTGGACGATGGAATATGAAATCTTTGAATTCGACCTTGGGCGTAAGTTCAACTATGCTGAGATGGCGACTCTGATCGCACCTCGTCCGTTCATGGTCGAGCGCGGCCACTTCGACGGAGTGGCTCCGGATGAACGGGTGGGGTTGGAGTTTGCCAAAGTCCGACGGATGTATTCGGCGCGACTAGGTATCCCAGAGCGAACGTCCATTGAATGGTTCAATGGACCCCATACGATCCATGGCGTCGGTACGTTCGAGTTTCTCAAGACGCACCTACAGCCCGCATCACCCTAAGCTCAAGCAGGGGGCATCATGACCCGAGTTCCGCGAGTTTCGCAGCGTCGATACAACGGTTGGCTCCTAGGACTCGCAGTAGGACTCGCAGTCCTGATCATGCTCGGGCTGAGCCCAACTTGCTCGGCCCAGAGCAAGGCCCTCGAAGCACCCAGGAAAGCTCGCGAGGCAAGGAGCGATCCGACCCAATCGGTTCCGGAGATTCTCAAACCTTGGATTCCTTGGGTCCTCTGGGACGAGCGTTCCTCCGAGTCTCCATCGACCTATCGCAATGCTGGAGAGAGGATCGACTATTGGCCATCGCAAGTCGAGATCCAAGCAGGGGACCGTAGCGGGAGTTGGAAAGTCCCCGTGGAGGTCTTTCGGGAAACTTGGTTCCCTTTGCCCGGTGGACTCGAGCATTGGCCTCAGAAAGTCACCGATGGCAAACAAGAACTCATCGTCGTCGAGCGCGGGGCTAGTCCGTCCGTCAAGCTCAAGCCCGGCAAGTACCTCTTGCAGGGGCAATGGGAGTGGAGCCAAATGCCCCAAAGGATCTCTGTCCCACAGAGCTACGGATGGGTAAGTCTTGAAGTTCGCGGGGAGCCAGTCCTGACTCCCAACTGGGACAACTCTGGATTGCTGTGGCTCAGTCGGGCAACCGTCGGGGAGGTCCAGCAGGACAACCGCTCATTTGAAGTCTATCGTTTGCTCCAGGACGGCTCGCCGATATGGCTTCGGACTCAGATCGATTTGACGGCAACGGGTAAGAGCCGCGAGGAGGAGCTTGGTTTCGTTTTACCCGAGGGTTGGCAATTGTCGTTCGTCAACAGTCCGATTCCGGTGGCGATCGACGAGACGGGCAAGCTCAAGGTGCAGCTCAGGGCCGGGAACTGGAAGATCCTCATCGACGCGTTTCGCACCGAGGACCTTCGGGAGCTTAAGTACTCATCGCAGACGCCGCCGGCCCTGCCTGTCGAGTTGCTGGCACTCCAAGGAGCGCCCAATTTACGGACCGTCGAGCTTCAAGGTGTTTTGCCGATCGACGCGGCGACGACACAATTTCCTGCGAATTGGAGAAATTTGACGGTCTATCAATGGAAGACCGATTCGGCGGCAAGTTGGGTCGAGAAGAATCAAGGGATGGGTGTCGAGAAACCCAACCAATTGGACATTCAAAGGTCTCTATGGCTCGACGACGACGGACGCGGCATGACGTATGTGGACTTGCTCAACGGAGAGCCCAAGCAGATCACTCGTTTGGATGTGGCTAAAGACCATCAGCTCGGAGTCGTTCGCATCGAGGGCCAGAGGCAGTTGATCACACAGAACCCGACAACTGGATCGGAGGGGGTCGAACTGAGGATCCGCAGACCGACGATCGAAGCGGTTGGTCGCGCGACGAACATCTCATCGATTCCAGCGACGGGTTGGCAAACACCGGCCGATCACCTCTCGGTGACCTTGTACATGCCACCGGGCTGGCGGATGTTCGCGCTGTTCGGTCCGGATCGCGTCGAGGGGGATTGGCTTACATCGTGGACGCTGCTGGATCTGTTTTTGCTGCTTGTCTTCAGTTTGGCCATGTTGCGGCTCTACGGATGGATCCCGGGGTTGATCGCATTCGCAGGTTTTGCTCTGACTTACCATGAACCTGGATCTCCGAGGTGGACATGGTTCTTTCTGTTGATTCCGGTAGCTCTTCTGCGGGTCATCGGTCCCGAGAGAAACCTTAAGGTTCTAGTTTGGTGGAGAGACATTGCCGTAGGGGTTTTGTTGTTGAACTTGATCCCTTTTGCAGCGACGCAGATTCAAAACGGGATCTATCCGCAACTCGAACCGAACAACGTCAACATGCCTTACCGAACCCTCTTCCAATGGATGAATCAAACCTCCAACGAAAGGGTCGATCGAACGGGCGAAAACCAGGTCACACGATCGGGTACTTTATCCCTAAATGTTGAGCTCCCCCAAGCTTCGATGCCCCAGACTCCGATGCCCCAGATATCCAATGCAATTGCGGGCCAGCAAGCTCAGGACACCAACATGCTCTTCGATCCCAAGACCAGTATCCAGACCGGGGTTGCCAAGCCACAGTGGCTCGGCAATTCAGTCCTGTGTGTTTGGGATGGACCTGTATCGGACAGCCAATCGATCCGCCCTATATTGATCTCCTGCAATACGCATCGTGTGATGACGATCGCTCGGCTTTTGCTGATGGTTCTTTTGCTGGGCATACTCTTAGGTGGGATCGCCCGACCATGGTACAAGCGGTTGCAAAGCGGAACGGACCAGTCTCCGGATGTTGGGCCAGAAACCAGGCGTGAGCCCCGAGGGACCGCGGGGCCACTCTTGCTTGCTTTCTTTGCAATGTTTGCTGGATGGCCCTTGGAGTCGGCCTCGGCGCAAGTCCCAGACCCTCAGACACTCGATACGCTCCGAGAGCGAGTCAAGAGCGCAAGCGACGCGATGGAAAACGCTGCGGACATTCCCGAGATGTCCTTGAAGGTCACCGACAATCGACTCGAAGTCCAAGCGACGGTTCATGCGATCCGACCCGTGGCTGTTCCGTTGCCCGGCAAAAGTCCTACATGGTTTCCAAGCCGCATCCAGGTCGACGACCAAGACGCGGTGGTGGTACGACGCGAGGATGGGCATTTATGGGTACTTTTGCCCGAGGGGATCCACCGTTTGAGGGCCGAGGGCCGAATCGTCGAGTCGACCGAGTGGTCATGGAGCTTTATCCTCACGCCTCGCAAATTGACGATCGAGGCGCCGGATTGGACATGGAGCGGGCTCCAAAGCGACGGCAGGCCGGAGAATCAAGTGATCTTTGTGCGCAAGGAGCAATTGAAGGAGGGACAGGCCACCTATGATCAGAAGAACTTCCGTTCGGTATTCTTGATCGAACGCCGGTTTGAAATCGGCTTGGTATGGAACGTCTATACGAAGGTTCGGCGACTGAGCAAGCCTGGCAAAGCGGTCTCGATCTCGGTCCCGACTTTAGAGAAAGAACAGATCATCACGACAGGGATTACGGCTCAAAACGGCAGCATCGAGGTGAACTTTGGAGCCGAGCAGATGGATTGGGAATGGCAGTCTGAATTGCCGATCGCACCTAGCATCACCTTGGTATCGAAACCTGCGAGCAATCTGGTCGAAAAGTGGTTGGTGGAAACCTCACCGGTATGGAGCATGAACTCCGAGGGGAGCAAACCCATTTTCGATATCAACAGACCGACCTTGGTACCCGAGTGGAATCCATGGCCTGGCGATTCGGTGGTCCTTCACTTCCAGCGCCCGTCGGCTGTTGCGGGAAAACTCTTGACGATTCAATCGTTAGCCCATCAAGTGGAGGTCGGCAATCGGCAGCGAAAATCGCTCCTATCCTTCCAGATCGAATCGAGTCTAGGGGGTGAACAAGCCATCGCGTTGCCAGCAGGTGCGACGGTTACCGAAATGCTCGTCGGACAACGGAGTGTTCCGATCCGAAGGCAGGGTGAACAAGTCTTATTCAATTTGCAGCCTGGCCCCCAAGAGGTACGCATCGAGTGGACCGATGAGATTCTTATCGCGAGTTTCATCGCCTTGCCGGCCATTGAGATGCCCGACGAGGTGGCCAACATCCGATCCCACATGAGTATCCCCACCTCGCAATGGGTGCTTTGGGCCCATGGGCCACAACGAGGTCCAGCAGTCCGTTTTTGGGTTGTATTGACTTTATCCCTATTGGTGGCTTGGGTTTTGGGAATGCGGCCCGATTCGCCCCTGAAAACCTATGAATGGATGCTCTTGGCGATCGGATTGACGCAAGTCCACATCGTCGCCTCGCTCTTGGTAGTCGTTTGGTTGTTCTCAATCAGTTTCCGCAGGAAGCTCCAGCCTGATTCGCTCAAGTTCTGGGAGTTCAATGTCTTGCAGGTCGCCAACGGAGTCTTAACCGCAGTGGCCATCGGTGCCTTGGTTTGGGTTGTCACGGCGGGTCTGCTCGGCTCGCCCCGCATGTTCATTGTCGGGAACGAGTCTTTTGAGGGGAACCTGAATTGGTTCACACCTCGAACGGACAAAAATTTGCCCGAGCCATGGGTATTGTCCGTGTCGATTTGGTATTATCGATTGCTCATGCTCGTATGGGCCCTGTGGCTGGCCAATAGCTTGCTGCACTGGCTCAAAGAATGGTACCAATCGCTCACCTTCGGCGGTGCTTGGAGAAGCGCGCCCCCTCGCGGCAAGGACCATCCGGCAAAGGTCGACAGGGAGCAACGGCTCTCATGAAGCCCAGGGCAAGCCATGGGTGCTTAATGCACGGGAAATCAGGAAAATCATATCTATGAAAAATCGACGTCCAATCTGCTTGGTTTTTTTCTTAGCGATTGTTTTTGTTTTGCGAGAACCGCCTGTACAAGTCGACGCGTGCTGCCCTGTCTCGAGGATAGGTAAGAACTTTCGGATCGCTGACCAGCGGGTTCTGATCGCTTGGGACCCCCAGACGAAGATCGAGCATTTCGTCCGCCAAGCCGCCTTTGATCCCGCTCTGAGCGCACAACCAACGACCGAGCAGACGTCTATCCAACGGGATGAATCGATAGATCGTTCCGAATCCGAGGGGGTCGAACCGGACGATTTTGGGTTCTTGGTCCCATCCCCAAGCGAGCCTCAGATCGAAGAGGCTGATGCACGGGTTTTCGATGCTCTTGAAACAGCCATCGAGCCGAGGATTCAGATCCAGGACCGTTGGAGCGTCAATCCATTCCCGTTGGCTTTGTCTCCATTTTTGTTGGCATCAAGTCGATCGATGCTGACGGCCAGCCTGGACGCGGCCCCCACGTCGGGCGTTGCGGTTTTGCAGAGCAAAAAGGTCGCCGGCTACGAGGTCGCCGTGCTGAGAGCAAGCGATGCGGGAGAACTCGTCGGTTGGCTCAAAGAAAACAACTACGAGGTCCGCAAGGATTTGCAGGAATGGGTCGAGCCTTACGTGCGCGATGGCTGGCTGATCACGGCATTCAAATACGATATCGGTTCGAAGCGAGCCAAAGTCGGGAGTGTACGGATTTCATTTGCCACCGATAAACCTGTCTTTCCTTATCGGGTTCCGAAGGACCAGTTTTCCGAGCAGGGACGCGGCAATTTGTTGAAGATATTCGTCGTCGGTCCGGGACGGGCCACAGGCAGCTTGGGGCAAGCCGACTCGAATCTAGCTTGGAATCGCGGTAAGCTCCGTTACTCGATGCCTATGGAGCGAGAGCCTCTCGAAGAATTGCTCGGGGATTCGGTCCCTCAGGGTTCGTTCGCTTCTCCCGAGCGGATGTGGTTGACGGCATGGGATGATCCGACTTGGCCATCGAGCCAGGAGGATCTATGGTTCGGTTTCGATCCAGGCGGAGTCGCCTATCAAGAGGTCCGCACCGTGGTTCGCGACCGGCTCATTTATCTTCCCATCGATGCGCTCGGCCTTCTTGCGATCGGCGCCGGCCTGGTGATCCGACGCCGACGGGGATTAACAAAACTGAGCTAGTATTACGACTTGCTCCGTCGGGACCGTTTTCGAGATCCTGCTACGAGACCTCCGAGGAGCGACCCAAAAAGAGCGATCGACGATGGCTCAGGAACAACATTGCCTGGATCCTGCAATCCGGTAATCGACAAAGACCCGTAGGTTACCTGTAGGTCAAGAACAGTGCCGTCCTCCAAAACCAGATCGTCGAGCCCCAGATCGAAATCTTCCGCGAATAGGTTGATCGATTCGCCGACGGCTCCGCCGCTGACAGTGAAACTCGCCAGCCGCAACGTCGAGAGTGTACCGCTGACGATCGTTCCGAGAGGATCCTCGCTGAGCGATGGCAGCAGATCGACTTGTTCAACGGTTCCGATAGCACTAGCGGTATCCAGAACAATGGTCGAGGAGCCCAGCCCGTTATCGAAGAAACGCCCGGATTGAACGCCATGGTCGAGGAGATTGGAGATCGTAAAGCTATTGGAGCCCGACCAAGTGAACTTGATATTCCCGGAGATTGTCGCCAGGGTACCGATTGCGGAAGTATCTGTGATATCACGAGTTTCGCGTAAGACCACATCGACGATCGTCGATGAACCGACGAAAAAGGATGCTCGTTGGACCAAAGCCACTTCGCTCATAACGGCTGAGTAACTCCTGGGGGCAAGCCAACAGAGGCTCCCTAATGTTGCGATCAATAAAAGTACTGTCTTCATGGAATCCTTCCCAATATGCAGTGAAATAAGAACTAAATAAACGCTTGTGTCGAACGGCTACAGAGCGCGCCGTCGGCGATTTCGATTCGAGGAGAATTGAGTGATATCCGAACCGGCAGAGACCGACCCGTTTCCGTCCCAGTCCATTGCGGCGTTGTATGCGAGCTGAGCGTTTCGCAGAGCAAGAGCGTCGGTTCCATCGACATCCCCATCTCCATCGCTGTCGCCATACATTCGGAAGAATCGGTCGGTAGCTAGATCTCCGAAGGTCGCATCGCCTACCAATGCGAATCCTTCCGACTTGACCTTGGTAGGCTCGATCCGAAGGACATAGTTCCCATCGCTCAGGGAGTTCCCGTTGGTTGCACCAAGAGGGCCACCGGCACGCTGGACTACCCCATTGACGACCGTTCCATTGCTGGGTGGGGATTGAGCCCCCGGTGCAGCCGAAAACACGATGGTGAAGCTCGAGTGGGTACCCGAGGATGGCAAGATCACCAATTGGTCCTGAGGAACAAAGACCGAACTCGGTGCAAAGAGCCCGATGTTCTCGAGCCGAAACGCGCCGGAATCCAAGGATACCGGCGAGCTGAAACTCACCGAAAGCGAGGTGATCATAGAGCGTTGGTTGGAGTTTGCGAAGGCAACACCTCCGTTGACCACTGCCGAAGTAAACGACGGGCCGATGGAGAAACTCCAATCGCTTGGTAAACCGGGTGGGACCGACTCCCAGTTCGCAGAGGTATTACCGATCGCCGAAAGCAGTTGGCTAGGAACGCCGTTGTACACGGCACCTGCTGGTTTGTATCGGGCAGCGGAACCTGAGGGTTTGATGAAGGTCGTTCCCAGAGTAAGTCCTGCAGGCCGAGCGCTGGTGGATGTCCCAATGGCAACTCCATAGATGAACGCTGACGGGGTTGCTGAGGCTGTAGATAACGCTTTGTAGATGTAGATTTCATCATTGTTGTTTCCGAGACCAATACCGGCTGGTATGTCCCAGTCGTAGCTAGTCGTGGAAACATCGTTTCCGCCCCAAGGCAGACTGATGATCGTACCGGCAGGTATCGACTGACCGGGCTTGACCGTAAAGGTGGCTTCCGCCTCGTTCAAGTCCGTGAAAGACAATCCGCCATCGACGGCAACTTCGTTATCGCTGACGATGAAACGGGTGCCACCGGTAAGCTCGACCATGGTCATGATCATGATCGAGTCGTTTGGGGACCCTGCAGTATTGTAGCCAAGGACGACAATAGCTCCTGGCCCTAAGGATGTGACAGGATTGACCGTGATCGTTTCGTCATCTTCGAACGGCACGCTCAATGGATTCCCAGCGACATCGGTGATCACAGCCCCCTCAGGGATACGAAGTTTCAGAGTTCCCCCCGTCGTTGGAGTGATCACCACGCTGAATACCCCTGGGCTCGATTCGACGACCGAACCGACCGAGATCGATGCTGTGCCGGCGTTGCTGAAATCGATTGCAGAAACGCTCGATCCATCGATGTCTTCGCTGAAGGTGATCGTGTAGGTCAGAGGACTTTCAGCAAAGAGGCTTCCTGTCGAGTTATGAGTGATGTTTGTGATCGTCGGCACGATCGCGTCGACGGTCAGGACGTCATCATCGAAGACCGGTACCTGCAACCGATTGCCCGATAGATCCTCGATGACGCCTTGGATCATGAATTGCAACTCCGTACCACTTGTCGGGCTGACCTCCACGGTGACAACACCTGGTGCGATCTCCGTAATCGTACCGATGGAGATCGTCGAGGATGCGGCATTGGCGAAATCCTCAGCGCCCAGGGTGTTGCTGTCGATATCTTCGCTGAAGGTGATTGTGTAAGTCACCTTTTGATTGACTCTCACTAGATTATCCGAGTCATCGTCGGCGATCGAAACGACCGTCGGAGGTGTGGTTTCCCCGCCGGAGATCACATCGAGAGTTGTGTCGTCCTCTAGAGGAACCGCCAGGACGTTTCCGGCCAAGTCCTTAATGACCGCAGTGTCTGGTATTCGAAGCCGGAGTGTCCCTGTACTCGTCGGTGTCACTTGCACTCTCAATACAGAGGGGCTCGGTGCAGAAATATTCCCAACCACTATGTTCGCAGAACCAGCATTGTTGAAACTGGCTGAGGTGACAGTATTTATATCGATCGGCTCATTGAAAGTGATCGTATAAGTCAGGGTGTCGTTGAGGGTAACTTCGTCGTCGAGGTCTCCGTCATCGATCGAGGTAACTTGGGGTGCGGTATTGTCGGGAACCAAGTCGAGGCCACGGAATACATAATTAGTACCTGCCGATGCCAAAAGGGCCCCGGAGGTTGGAATGGTACCCGTATCGGCAATCGATATCATTCGATTGTTCGAAGTCTCATTGGTTGTAGCATAAAGCGTTGCAACCCCCGTGGAGAAGGAGCCAGATAGACCCCGGATCCCGACACCGGAGGCCCCTAAACTGGTCGATGAGGCACCCACGAGTAAGGACCAACTCTGCGACCATACGGTTCCGTTGAATGTCCATTTCTGAAGCCCACCACCGGCCGAGTTGCGATCATCGGCGATGTAGGCCAAATCAAGACTGCCGTTTGCATCGGTATCGAACATAACAAATCCATAAGGGCTCGAATTAGCCCCGGTGTTGATGGCAAGGTTCGTCGATTGCCCCGAAGAGGTCGGTAATCCCGAACCGACGGCCGAAACTCCTAGGAACGATCCGCTTGCCGAAGACACATAGAGCTGATTGCCATAGATCTCGACGTTGCGCATGTTCGTCAATTGCCCAGACGCCGTGCTCGAAACCTGCGTGAAGGCCGAGCCATTGTAATGCCAAAGTCCGCCCGTGCTCGGAGATCCAGAACCGGTACCGGTTGCATAGAACGTCGTTGCACTAGTTGGAATCATGCTACGAAAATTATTGCCTGTAAATGGCATGCGACCCGAGGTTGGAAACAGCGTCCGCGAAGCTACTGTTCCGTCGGATCCGAGTACCGTGGCGACTTTGGTATTGGTGCCAGCTACACTGGAGGTTCCGGCGGATGCGTTGTAGCCTGGCACTCCCACAAGACCATTCCATACGTTCAGGTACCCGTTACTTGTTGCGCTTCCCGAATCGGTGACTTGGTCTGGACCGGATGTTGGAAAGCGGATCGACTGAACCGCAGGACCACCGGAAGTGGCGAATTCAAGCACAGAGACTTCAGCCGCTGAATTGCTCAGTACACCCGATCCATCGCCGATTCGCTCGACGAGAAGATTGCCCCCGGTGATCGATGCCAAGAGGCATCGATCTTCGAGACGCTCCAAAGAGGCTCTTAGCCGCAATCGCTTGAGCTCTCGAAGTTGAACTGACCGCAAACGACGATTTCTAGATTTCCACACAATACCACTCCTTGGTAATTGCCAGCAACGGTGCTCGCTGGCGTTGGTTGATCCGGTAAGCGAAAGCTCCTCTCTCGCTGCGTTGATCAACGTAACTTCAACACAAAGGGCCGTTTCTCAAAGGCCATTAAAAACCGATGAAGAAGCAGCGAAGGTTTTGGGTGAATTCGAACAAAGGCCGACTTCCTAGCAAATCCTCATGGGATGGATATCGGTTACAATGGAGTTCTTTTCAAGGTGCCGGGCAAACCGCCATTGTTTGACGTACTAAAGACACTGGATTCCTAGCCGCGATGATCCCCATGAATGCATACTTTTTTCCCTTGAGCTCAGCTAGTTTGAGCTCGGCCAGGTCCGCCACAACTTCCTTTTTTTCCTCCTTGGGATCGGTCCTGCTCAGGCTAGTTCTGCTCGGGCTAGTCGAACTCGGGCTAGTCGCAGCCAACGAAGGGCCGTCAACACGGCACTTGGAACCTGACGAACCGGTGTCTTTCAACCGCGACATTCGGCCAATTCTTTCGGCTACCTGCTTGCGCTGTCACGGTCAGGACGCCGATGACCGCCAAGGGGATCTGCGTCTGGATCTTTTCGAATTCGCAACCGCCAAGCGGGAATCCGGATCGGCTATCGTTCCAAATCAGCCCGACGAGAGCCTTCTGTGGCGACGAATCGTATCGAGCGATCCGGACCAAGTCATGCCACCTCCGGACGCGGCACGTCAACTCTCGCAAGAGGAGAAAAACATCCTCAAGCAGTGGATCGCCCAAGGCGCCCAGTATGAGAAACACTGGGCATTTGAGCCTATCCGAGCTTCCGCATCGTTGGCTCCCAAGAGCGATGCTCCCGCAGTGCCACTACGCGTTTGGATCGACCAGCAGATCGAGCGCCAGGCGAGCGAAGCCAAGCTTCCCATTCTGGGGGCTACCGATCCTCGGACCCTTGTGCGACGGCTGGCATTTACCCTCACGGGCCTACCCCCTGAGATCCAGGATGTCGACCAATTTGCATCGGCCCCCTCGCAGGATGCTTACGAAAAACTCGTCGATCGGTATCTTGCCTCCGAGCATTTTGGCGAAGAGATGGCCAAGCACTGGCTCGATGTCGCGCGTTATGGAGACACCCATGGTTTGCATCTGGATAACCATCGGCAGATCTGGCCCTACCGCGATTGGGTCGTCAATGCACTCAACAGCAACATGCCCTTCGATCAATTCACCATCGAGCAGCTTGCGGGCGATCTGCTCGAGAACCCGACGCAATCGCAATTGGTCGCCACCGGCTTTAACCGCTGCAACGTCACGACCTCCGAAGGGGGTGCGATCAACGACGAGTTCCTCTACCGATACGCCGTCGATCGCACCAGCACGACCATTCAAGCCTTCCTCGGACTGACGGGTGGATGCGCGGTGTGCCATGATCATAAATTCGATCCACTGAGCACGCGCGAGTTCTACTCGATGTACGCTTTCTTCTACAACAACGCCGACCCGGCCATGGATGGCAATATCCAGACCACCGCGCCGTTCCTCAAGCTCGCTACCCCCGAGCAACAAGCCCAACTCGATCGGCTCGCCGAAGGCTCCAAGGAATCGCTTGAGAAACTCTACGAGTTGGCCGAGCGTTGGAGCTCCGAAGGCTCGGCAAACACGCCGTCGGCCGAGACCCAGACAAGCCCACCGAAAACCGCCACGCACGTTTGGATCGACGACGATCTACCTTTGGGGGCAACCCAACGCAACACTTCTCGCAATGCCGATCGCTGGAGCATCGATGAAGTCGCACCGCCGATGGGCAAACGCGCCCTGGTGACCGAATTTGGGGCTAAGCTCGAGCAGAGCATCCAAGGGGGAATCGTACCGAAATGGATCATGGAGAACGGTCAACTGAGCGTATGGGTTCAGCTCGATTCCGACGAACCACCCGAGGCGATCTTTATCGAGATCAAAAGCGATCGTGGGACCAAGCGATGGGTCTGGGCCGATGAAGCTCAGAACGCCCAGCTCGTCGATGCGAACCCCGATCGTATCGTCGGTAAGCTACCCAAGGCAGGATCGTGGGAACTGCTCTGGTTTGCACCCGATGGACTTCCCGTCGGAGCTTTGGTCAGCGAAATCAAGGTGGGTTTATACGGCGGAATCTGCTACTGGGACGGCCTTTTGATCCGAGGCACAATCCGCCCCGAAGACAGTCTCCTTAGCGATTGGAAGGCTTGGTGGAAACAGCATGGCAAGAAACCGGTACCTCATCTAGAAACCCCTAGATTCCGAGGAGTCAATCTGCTCCAAGCCATCCAAGAGGGGGAAAGCTCCGATGCTGCAAAGCATGCCTCCGATCATGTCAAAACCTATTTCACGGCTTGGATCGCAAGCGAGGTTCCCAAGGAAATCATCCAAGCCAGAGCGGCATGGAAATCCATCGAAATTCAAAGGCGAATGCTCGAAGATAGCATCCCTGGCACCATGATCTATCGCGATCTAGGAAAACCACGACAAGCCCACGTAATGCTCCGAGGCCAATACGACAGCAAGGGAGAGCCCGTCGAGCCAGGAACACCCGCCGCGTTGCCAGCGATGCAAAAGCCCGACGCAGGCGATGCCAGAGCCTCAAGCCGCTTGGAGCTTGCTCGCTGGATCGTCTCGGACCAAAATCCCCTGACAGCCCGTGTGACCGTCAATCGCTTCTGGCAGCAAGTCTTCGGAGTCGGCCTGGTCAAGACATCCGATGATTTCGGCACGCAAGGGACCCCGCCAAGCCACCCTCAACTGCTCGATGATCTGGCCCATGGTTTCCGCAGCAATGGCTGGGACGTCAAAGCCCTCCTCAAGGAGCTCGTCATGACCCAAGCCTTCTGCAGGGATGCGACCCTGAGCGAGCAAGCCTTGGCCCAGGACCCTGAGAATCGGTATTTGGCCCGAGGGCCCCGCATTCGGCTCGATGCCGAACAGATCCGCGACAATGCGTTGGCCGTCAGCGGAATCCTCAATCGCAAACTCGGCGGCCCTGGCTTTCGCGGATACCAGCCTCCCAATATTTGGGAACCGGTCGGTTACGGAGATTCCAACACACGCTACTACGTCCAACAGCATGGCCAGGATCTGTACCGTCGAAGTCTCTACGCCTACGTCAAGCGGACCGCACCTGTGCCCTTCATGTCAAACTTCGATGCCCCCAACCGCGAGTCGTTTTGCACGCGGCGCGAACGGAGCAACACGCCGCTCCAAGCGCTTCAACTGATGAACGATGTCCAGCAGATCGAGGCCGCTCGATGCTTGGCCGAGAGCCTCATCAAGCAATCCCCCCAGGGGGACGACTTGCAGATCGATCGGATCTTTCGACGGGTCTTGGCCCGTTCTCCGGACGATTACGAGCGAAGTCAAATCGCGGGATTTGTCCAGAAAACCCGCGCAAGGCTCGCCGAGAGTCCAGCCGACACACTCAAAATCGCCCGCGCAGGTGAACGCTGGCCCGAGACCGGACTTGCCAGTGACCAAGTCGCTCTCTGGACGCTCGTGTGCAACCTGGTCTTGAACCTCGACGAGACCGTTACCCGAAATTAACTCCGAGAACCCTAAGGCAAAGTTACACATGTGGAATTCAAACCGACGGAGTTTCTTCCAGCAAGCATCCTTGAGTATGGGTCCAATCGCCCTTGCAGCGATCGACTCGACAGCAGGGCATTCGGCTGAGACCTCAGGCCGAGTCCACCCTCCGCTCGAAGGATTGCCCCATTTTCCACCCAAAGCAAAGTCGATCATCTACCTCCATATGAACGGAGGACCTTCGCAGATCGATCTTTGGGATTACAAGCCCGAGTTAGCCGAGCAGTTCGACAAGGATCTTCCCGACTCGATACGCAAAGGCCAGCGAATCACGACCATGACCAGCGGCCAAGCCCGATTGCCCGTGGCTCCCAGCAAATTCAAATTCCAGCAGCATGGCCAATGCGGTCGCTATGTCAGCGAGCTGCTTCCCCACACAGCCCAGATCGTCGATGAATTGGCCGTCCTGAAAACCGTCCATACCAACGCCATCAACCACGACCCGGCCTGCACGTTCGTGATGACCGGAAACGAGGTACCCGGCAAACCAAGTCTAGGCTCGTGGCTTTCCTATGGGCTAGGTAGCCAAAGCGATGATCTTCCAGCCTTTGTCGTCCTGACCCCAAGTTGGTCGGCCAACGCGATGGCCCAAGCCCTGTTTACTCGCATGTGGTCTAGCGGTTTTTTACCAACGCAATACACCGGCGTTGCGATGCGAAGCGGTGCGGATCCTGTGCTGTACCTAAAAAACCCCGACGGAGTGGTTCCTCAAGACCGTCGAGCCATGCTCGATGCACTCTTGAATCTCAACAAGCACCGATTCGAGAGCCTCCATGATCCAGAGATCCAAACCCGAATCTCCCAATACGAAATGGCCTTTCGTATGCAGTCAAGTGTCCCGGAACTCGTCGAATTCCAAGAAGAACCAGCCCATGTTCTCGAGATGTACGGCCCCGAAGTTTCAAAACCAGGAACGTTTGCCGCAAGCGCCCTTTTGGCAAGAAGAATGGTCGAAAGGGGAGTGCGCGTCGTGCAAATCCTCCATCGCGGTTGGGACCAACACGGAAACATCGCAGGCGACCTGCCTGCCCAATCCCGAGATGTCGATCAAGCCTGCGCAGGCTTGATCAAGGATCTCAAGCAACGCGGACTCCTCGACTCGACCCTGGTCGTCTGGGGTGGCGAATTCGGACGGACCGTCTACTGCCAAGGGGGGCTTACCAAGTCCAACTACGGGCGCGATCACCATCCGAAGTGTTTCAGCATGTGGATGGCCGGTGGAGGGGTCCAAGGTGGAATCGAATACGGAAAAACAGACGATTTCAGTTACAACATCGCCGAGAACCCCGTCCACATCAACGACCTCAACGCCACGATATTGCACTGCATGGGAATCGACCATCAGCGGTTCACCTTCCCATTCCAAGGCCTTGAGCAACGCCTAACCGGGGTCGAACCCCAACGCGTCGTCCACGAATTGCTCGCGTAATGCAATCGACCGACCTCCTTGGCTTCTTCATGCTATATTAACACGGCCTTCACATAGTCTTGTTAGCATGTGTCAAAACGGTAGAGGAAGATGTCATTGCACTTAAATCAAGATCTGGACGAAGCCCGAGTTTCGTTGCTAAAGCTTTCCGGAATGGTCGAGGACATGATCGCCCTGGCGGTTAAGTCGTTGATGCAACGGCAAGGCATCCTAGCAAGCGATGTGGTGCGTAGAGACTCCGATGTCGATCGTGCCGAGGTCCGGATCGAAGAGGACTGCCTGAAGATGCTCGCGTTGCACCAACCGGTTGCGGCCGATCTTCGTCGGGTCACGACCATGATGAAAGTCAACAACGACCTCGAACGCATGGCTGATCTAGCTTGCAATATCGCTCAACGAGCCGATAGCCTTTGCCCCCACCCAGAATTCCCGATCCCAGACGGCATCAATGAAATGGCCACCATGGTCACTCGGATGGTTCGAGCAAGTCTCGACGCCTTCGTCCGAAATGACTCGGCTATGGCTCGAAGCGTCATCGTCATGGACGATCCGCTCGACGCGAAAAATGTCCAAGTGATCGGAGTTTTGGCAAAATCGATCCAGAACGATCCGACCCGAGTCGAAGCCGCATTGCACGCTTTTTCTGCTTCCAGGCACCTGGAGCAAATCGGCGATCTTGCAGTGAGCATCGCCGAAGACGTGATCTACATGGTCGAGGGGGTCATCATTCGGCATCGACAAGCAAGCTAGCAGCCGACATCATGTTGCAAGCACCTTGGACGACAGAAAAAGTATGCCAAAAAGTAAAATCTTGGTGATCGAGGACGATCGGGCAATTTCCGAAATCCTCGTCTACAACTTGGATAAAGCGGGCTACGAAGTCACCTTGGCCATCGACGGCCGCGATGGAGTCAATCAAGCCCAACTCAAACTCCCTGACATCGTTTTGCTCGACGTCATGCTCCCGATCATCGATGGAGTCGAGGTCTGCCGACGCCTGCGGAGCAAACCCGAAACGGCTTCGGCAATCATCATCATGCTGACTGCAAAAACCGAAGAAGCCGATCAGCTCATCGGATTTTCCGTCGGTGCAGACGATTATGTGACAAAACCCTTTAGCGTCCGGGTCCTGATGGAACGCATCAAGGCTCTACAACGCCGCAAAACCGCTAAAGTCGATGACGACAACGATGTCGTGACACGTGCAGGGATCACCCTGGATCGACGACGCTATCGTGTCAACGTCGACGGACAACTCGTCGAACTGACCAAGAGCGAATTTCGATTGCTCGATACGCTCATCCGTCAGCCAGGGCGCGCATTCGACCGAACCGAATTGATCGACTCGGCATTAGGCGAAGACACCCTAGTCCTCGAACGGACCATCGATGTACACATCCGTGCCCTACGCAAAAAAATCGGCCCCAATGCCGACGCAATCGAAACGGTTCGCGGTGTCGGGTACCGCTTTCGCGAGGACTGAAAAAACGGTCTCAAGCGGCTTGTAAATACCGGTTTCACTTGGTTTTCGGTGGATTTACTCAAAAAAACAGGGGCTTTCCTCAGGGTTTTTTTGTAAATCTCCGTAATTTCCTAGGGATTCTGCCCATATTCGGCTCTATCCCAGTTGCATTTTGTTTATCTCCACCTTTAATTCAGCCTGATCGGAATTGTTCTTTGTCGAACATCCCATCGGTTTCGAGTCCATCACCGAATCAAGTACAAGGGTCCTCTACATGGCGAAAGCAGCTGGCAAGGCCGAAAAGCCTCTCACCAAAGTTCAAATCTTCTCCAACATCGCGGAAACAACCGGCTTGTCTAAGAAACAAATCGCCGAAGTTTTCGAAGCACTCAAGAGCGAAATCTCCAACGCGATCGGAAAGAAAGGGGTCGGAACCTTCGTCGTTCCTGACCTAGCCAAAATCGTTCGCATCCAGAAGAAAGCCCTTCCAAAGCGACAAGTCCGCAACCCACAAACCGGCGAAATGAAGTGGGCAGATCCCAAGCCAGCTTCGACCTCCGTGAAGGTTCGCCCTCTAAAGAAACTCAAAGACATGGTCTAATCGACCCGTCTCTCTGAGGTATCTTTCAAAAGACATCCATCAGCCGATTCGCCTAAGCCGCGACTCGGCTGATTTTTTTCGTGTCCATCGGATAAAAACGCTAAGAAAAAAACGCAAAGGCGCAAAGACGCAAAGGCGCAAGGAAGAAAATAAAAAAGGGGATGGCACAGGATTGCACTCAA
>JAJTEK010000078.1 GCA_021299695.1 Pirellula sp.
CTGAGACCAGGAATGCCGGCAATCGCTAGCTGATCATTCACACGGTGCGACTTGTTGGACCTGACCAAGGGGATCCGGCCTTTCCGAAAATCCACCAGCAGCTTGTCATCGCCTCTCCCGAAGACCGAGATCAGCCTGATTCGATGCCGATAGGGTTTTCCGAAGCGACTCGGCGGGTTTTTTCGGCGTTGCTTCCGAGGCTTTACCGACGCAAGGTCAGCCAGGATGAGGTCCACGCGGTCATGATGATTTGCCAGAAGGCTTCAGATGCGGGATGTAGCTACGAAGAGTCCTTGCGGTACGGGCTTCAAGGTGCCTTGGTCGCTCCGCAGTTTCTGTTTCGATCGGAAAACTTGGTCGAGAGCGATGGGGTCCGAAGGCTTGACGATTACGGAATTGCAACGCGATTGTCTTATTTCCTCTGGGCGAGCACTCCGGATGAGACTCTGTTGAATCTCGCCTCGGAGAATCGGCTTCATGAGCCTGGGGAACTAGAGTCCCAGGTGTTTCGAATGCTCAAAGATCCCAGGAGCGAGTCGCTGATTCAAGGATTCTTCTCGCAGTGGCTCGGGCTTAGGAACATCCAGAAGATTGAGATCGATCGGGATAAATTCCCAGCTTGGTCCGACCGCCTGCGTGCATCGATGGTTAAAGAGACCGAGCTTTTCTGTAAGCACTTGCTCGATGAGGGTTCGATTGAAGACTTACTCTCTGCCGACTACACGTTTGTCAATCCGAGGCTTGCGGAGTTTTACGGAATGGAGTTCGACGGAAAACAGCCTTCGGAAATGTACCGTCGTCGACCGGGCAAGAACGACGGGGACCCACGCCGCCAGGGCCTTTACGAGGAGGAGGACCGTTGGATTCGCGTTGCGCTTCCCGTCAATCGCAAGGGGGTCTTGACCCAAGCCGCCGCCTTGGCCCTAACATCCAACCCTACTCGCAGTTCGGCGGTCAAACGGGGCAAATGGGTGCTCGAAACGGTCCTAGGAGATCCCCCGCCGTCGGCTCCTCCCAACGTCCCATCGCTTGAGCAAGCCAAGGCAGATGACAAAGCTTCGTTGCGAGAACGCTTGGAAATCCATCGATCCAACCCAAGTTGCGCCGGATGCCATAAGTTGATCGACCCGATCGGTCTTGGGCTCGAAAATTTTGACGCAACGGGCCGTTGGAGAGATCAGGAGGACGGCCGTCAGATCGTCGCCCAAGGTGCCTTGGTAGACGGAAAAACCTTTACAGGCCCGACAGAACTCATTGAAATTCTTACCGAAAGAACCGATGACGTCGCAAAAAACTTCACCCAACGCCTGATAACTTACGCTCTTGGAAGAGGTTTGCAGCGGGCTGACCGTTGCGATGTCGATAAAATACTGGCCCACACCAAGCCGAATCGATATACAATCAAAGAGATAGTCCTTCAGATTATCCAAAGCGATCCTTTCCTCCAACGCTCCCCTTCCCTGCCACAAACACAAGCCAATCGGAACTGAGCCATGAGTCGTGATGCATCCTTACCCTCGGGTTCTTACCACCGTTCGATGCAAATCAATCGACGAACGGTCTTACGTCAGTTTGGACTCCATGGATTGGCCGCCTCGGTGGCTCTTCCGATGCTCGACATCATGCGACCTGTGCAGGCTTCCCAGGGTGCCGAACGACCGGTGCGGCTGGCTTGGGTCTTTTTTCCTAACGGCACCAACGCAGAACGATGGGAGCCTAAGGGATCCGGTACGCAATGGGAACTCTCGCCGACTCTCGAACCGTTGGCTGACTGTCGAAACGACTTCAACGTCTTGAAGGGACTCGCTCAGGTCAACGCGCAGTCCTTAGGGGACGGACCTGGGGATCATGCTCGCAGCGCCGCCGCTTATTTGACCGGAGCACACCCATTTAAGACCGCTGGCTCGAAGATCCGGGTCGGACGATCTGCTGACCAGATCGCCGCCGATACTTATGGGCGGCAGACTCGTCTCGCATCGATCGAACTCGGAACCGAAGAGGGGCGAGATGCAGGCTCGTGCGATTCAGGCTATGCGTGCGCTTACTCCAACAATATATCCTGGAGGAGCGAATCGCTCCCGACGGGCAAAGAGATCCAACCTGCTCGGGCCTTCGATCGACTTTTTGGAGTCGCTGGTGGGGCGGATGCAAAAGAACAGGGGCTCAAGTCGAGCATTCTTGATTTTGTCGCTGACCAACGCAAGCATTTGGTCAGCCAGGTCGGAGCCGATGATTCGCGAAAGCTCGACGAGTACTTCACCAGTGTGCGAGAACTCGAGCAGCGCATCTCGCGCTTTGCAACCCCGATCCAGTTGCCTGAAGGGACGCAAACTCCGACGGAGAAGCCCAGCGACGCGACCGAGCACATTCGGCTCATGTACGACCTGATGGTCTTGGCCTTTAGAACCGACACGACCCGAATCGCCAGTTTCATGCTAGCCAACGAGGGAAGCAACCGCGCGTTTCCCATGATCGAGGTCAAAGACGGTCACCATCAACTTTCCCATCACGAAAACAAGCAGGAAAACATCGAGAAAATTGCCAAGATCGATCGCTACTATTGCGAGCAGTTCGCTTACTTCTTGAAGAAGATGCGCGAGACTCCCGATGGTGATGGGAACCTGCTCGATCACTCCTTGATCGTCTACGGCGGTGCGATCAATGACGGCAACCGGCACGACCACCATGATCTCCCGATTCTCTTGGCAGGTCGCGGTGGACGGCAACTCAGTACCGGTCGGGTCCTTGAGTATTCCAAGAACACACCGTTGAACAACCTATTCCGCGCAATGCTCGACTCGGTCGGCGCAGACCGGGGTGATTTCGGTGATTCCAACGGAATCCTTTCGATCGGTTGATCCGGTTCGCTCAATCGCTAAGCCCCCTAAGGTGGGCTGATCCGATTGCGCCTACGACCGAGCGTTTCGAAACGTACCGACGGCTCACTCCCTAATTCCATGTGGATCCTACCGATGGCCTGCTTCCGTTTTGCCAAGGGTGTGTTGTTTTCTGCCTTATTGGTAAGTTCTGTGATATCCGCGGCAGTAGCGCAAGGCAAGCCGCAGTCACAACGCGAATCCCTGGGCGAATCAGAGCCAGATTTCAAAGACTCTCAGGAGTCACTCGCTTTTTTCGAGAGCAAGATCCGTCCGGTCCTGGTCGAGCAGTGCTACTCGTGCCACTCTCAAGAGGCGGCTGCCAAGGGCAAGCTCAAGGGTAGCTTGTACCTCGATAGCAGGGACGGAATGCTTCGAGGGGGAGATACCGGTCCGGCTCTTAGTTCCGAGCCTAGCGAGGAGAGCTTGATCCTCAAAGCGCTACGGTATGAAGACTACGAGATGCCTCCCTCGGGCAAATTGTCAGCCAACATCATCGAGGACTTCGAGCGATGGGTCGCGCAAGGAGCCATCGACCCGAGGCGCGCTGCCGAGCCGATCAAGCAAAAAGCGATGGATCTGGAGTCGGGTCGGAAGTTTTGGTCGCTCCAGCCCTTGGGCTTGATTCGGCCTGCATCCGATGCGCATCCGGTCGATGCATTTATCCACGTTGCACAAGTAGCAAAAAATCTCACACCCTCAGAGATGGCCGATCCGAGGGTGCTCGTTCGGAGAGCTTGGTTCGATCTATTGGGGATCCCCCCGACTCCGGAGGAGTTGCATGAGGCGATCGCATCGCTTGAGGTTCCCGAGGGGCAAAAGGGAACCGTCTCGGCAGAGGCCTGGAGCGCCCTGATCGATCGGTTGCTCGAGCGGCCCGAGTATGGGGAGCGATGGGCTCGCCACTGGATGGACATTGCGAGGTTTGCCGAGTCCTTTGGTTACGAGCAGGATTACGATCGACCGAATGCTTACCACTACCGCGACTTCTTGATCAGGGCTTTCAACCAAGACATGCCTTTTGATCAAATGGTGCGTTGGCAGATCGCTGGCGACGAGCTTGCTCCTGAGAACCCATTGGCTTGGATGGCAACTGGATTCCTCGGCGCTGGGGCTTTTCCGACGCAGTTGACGGAACGGGAATTCGAGTCGACTCGTTACAATGAACTCGACGACATGACGGCCACGACGAGTGTAGCCTTTTTAGGGTTATCGATCGGTTGTGCCCGGTGCCATGATCATAAGTTCGATCCGATATCGAGCGAGGACTACTACCGCTTCGCTGCCTCGTTTACCGCTGCGATCCGTTCAGAAAAGACGTTGGATTTGGATCCTGAGGCGAACCAAAAGATCGCTGCGGATCATAAGCTCAAGCTCGAAGAGTTGCGCCGAGAGCTCATGACTTATGAAGCCGAGCAGTTGCCGCTCGAGCTTGCCCGGTTCATCGGGCAGCATGCCAACGATCCTGCGAAAATTTCGAGCGATCCGTGGAGGAACATTCGAGGAGAGATTCAGTCGAGTGCCGCAAGCGATTTCAAGATCCAAACCGATGGATCCTACTTGGCCTCAGGCGAGGCGCCCAATCAAGAGACCATCACCTTTACTGCGAACTTGCCCGCCGGTGAGTGGTCTGCGCTTCGTATCGAAGCCTTGGCAGATCCGACGCTACCTAGGCAGGGCCCTGGTCGGGCTGGCAACGGAAACTTTGCCCTTGGAAATCTAACGGTCGAGCATTTGGTCGAAGGACATGAACCGAAGAAGTTGGTTTTGGAGCAACCCCAAGCGACTCACCAACAGAACGGAGACTCCCTATCGATCGCCGCATCGATCGACGACGATCCCGTATCCGGATGGGCCGTCGATGGGCAGATTGGCAAAAGCCAAGCGGCGGTTTTTAGGATCGCAACAGCCTTGCCATCCGGAGCGCAAGACCGTCTTCGCATGACCCTGCGGTTCCATCATCCCAATTCCAAGCATGCGATGGGTCGTATGCGATTCTCGATCTCCAACGCACCGAATCCCCCGGTAGAGGTCGGTGGTAGTGCTCCGCCGGCCGATGTTCTCGAAGCGATCGAGCATCTCGCCGAGAGAATACCTACTGCCAAGGAGGCTTCGAGCGACCTTGCGGAGTTGATAATGGGTTCGGAGCTTCAGAGCACCGACGCGTGGAAAACCGCGGTGGCATGGTACCGATCGGCAGATCCGCAATGGAGTCAGCTCACGAGCAAGCTGTCGAAGCACGAGCGAGATGGTCCAGCGTTGCGAAGGACAAATGTTTTGGTAACCACCGAGGGAGAACCGCACGTGCCCCATCATGCGGATGGTCGGGGGTACCCTCATTTTTATCCCGAGACGCATTTGCTCCGACGAGGGGATGTTGATCAGAAGGTCTCGGTTGTAAGCCCAGGCTTTCCTAAGGTCTTTCTTAAGGACCTGAATGCACCTGCTGAGTTGACTTGGGCGGATTCGACGAAGTCGAATTCCAAGTCCAGTTACCGAAGGGCTGCGTTGGCCAAATGGCTGACCGACACGACCGACGGCACCGGGGCATTGGTCGCTCGGGTGATCGTCAATCGGCTTTGGCAACACCACTTTGGCCGAGGGCTCGTCGCGACGCCTAACGATTTCGGATCGACAGGGCAAAAGCCTACTCATCCGGAACTGCTCGATTGGATGGCCCAGGAATTGATCGATCAGGGGTGGAAACTCAAGGCACTGCATCGACTTCTCATGACCAGTCAGACGTATATGCAGACCAATCGCAAGCCCGAAGATCCGCGATTGACGAGCGATCCAGACAATTTGCTCTGGTGGCATCGTTCACCGAGGCGACTCGAGGCCGAATCGATTCGCGATTCGATGCTTGTCGTTTCCGGGTTGCTCGATCGGACGATGTATGGGCCTGGAACCTTGGATCCGAACATGAAGCGTCGGAGCATTTACTTTTTCATTAAACGCAGTCAATTGATTCCTATGATGATGCTCTTTGATTGGCCTGAGCATTTGGTCAGTATCGGGCAGAGACAGTCGACGACGATTGCGCCGCAGGCCTTGGCATTTATGAACAATCCGATCGCTCGCGCGGCGGCTGAAGCGTTGTCAAATCAAATCTCCGATGTGCAGCAGATCGATGTGGTTTTCCTCAAGGTTCTTTCCCGATCGCCGACGGATGCCGAGCGACAAGCGGCCTTTCGATTCATTGCCCAGGCGCAGAAGACTCGGCAGGAGCAAAACGTCCCGCAACCCGAGAAGATGGCGATTGCTGATTTCTGCCAGATCCTCCTTTGTGCCAACGAGTTTATCTATGTCGATTGAAAAGTACCCACGTATGTGCTCGACCATGCATTCGCGTCGAGCTTGGTTGCAAAATGCCGGATGCGGATTTGGTTGGCTAGGACTCCAAAGTCTTTTGGCTCAGTGTGCTCTCAGTCCAAGAGCACTAGGTGATGGACTCGGCGATGGACTCGGCGATCGTGCGAGGAATCCGCTTGCCGAACGCGAGCCCCATTTCGCAGCGCGGGCCAAGAGAGTCGTTTGGATTTTTGTCAACGGAGGTCCCAGCCAGGTCGATACTTGGGACTACAAACCTGGACTTGAGAAAGCCGACGGCAAGTCGATCAAGGAGTTTGACTCTTCTTTTTCGAACACCACTGGTTTTTTTCGCGACGCGGTCGGGAACTTGATGAAGTCCCCTTTTGAGTTCACTCCCAGGGGCCAATGCGGCAAGATGGTCTCTTCGATTTTCCCGCACCTCGGAGAGCATGTCGACAAGATGGCATTTATTCATTCGGGATACACCGAATCGAACAATCACTCCCCAGCCCTTTTTGCAATGAATACCGGCATGGCTCGCATGGGATTCCCCTGCGTGGGGTCCTGGGTGGCCTATGGGTTAGGGAGTCAGACGCAGGACCTGCCTGCGTTCTTGGTCATGAGTGATCCCAAGGGACGTGGTTTACCCAAGGGGCATGCGGCCAACTGGTCTGCGGGTTTTCTCCCTGGAATTTATCAAGGGACTTATTTGAAGCCTACTGGAGATGCGATCGAGAATCTCAAGCCGCCGGTTTCATTGACGACTGCCATCCAGCGTCAGCAACTCGATGCGCTCTCGGAGCTGAATCAAATGCATCTGCAGAGTCATGCCTCAGAGGGCGATCTTGCAGCCCGTATCGAGAGCTTTGAGCTGGCATTTCGGATGCAGAGCAAAGCCCCCGAGACACTCGATATCGCCGACGAGCCTGAGCACATTCATCAGCTTTACGGAATCGGTGATCCGAAATGCGATCACTTCGCACGCCAGTGCCTGATGACCCGTCGTTTTCTCGAACGTGGGGTTCGGTTCGTGCAGATCTACTCCGGTGGAATGGAGAATGAACGTTCGTGGGACGGGCATGTTGACATCGCAGGGAACCATCAACAGTTTGCCGACGAGACGGATCGTCCTGTGGCGGGCCTTCTAACGGACCTTGCTCAACGCGGGATGCTTGAAGACACCTTGGTTATCTGGTGCGGTGAGTTCGGTAGATTGCCGATCGCCCAACTTGGGGGTAAGCCTGGGCGAGACCATAACCCACATTGCTTCACTGCATGGATGGCCGGTGGCGGAATCCGAGGAGGAACCAGCTTCGGAGAATCCGACGAGATCGGTTATAAATCTGCCGTCGATCGGGTCCATTTGAACGATCTGCACGCGACGATCTTGCATCTGCTTGGATTGGATCATCAGAAGTTGACTTATCCTTACAACGGGCGGAACTTCAGGTTGACTGACGTGTCGGGTCAGGTGCTTGAGAAAATCCTGGCTTAGCTAAGTCCTCCTTGCTAGGAGTTTGTAAAAAAGAAAAGGCATGTCTCGATGCAAGACATGCCTTATCTTTTTGGATATTGTGATTGGGATATTCGACCGAACTGCGATGCTAGACCGAGGAGTTCAGGGCTGCTTCGAGTTTCACTCGTGGCGGAACGCCTTGGAAACGCTCGATGATCTCGCCATCTTTGAAGAGCAAGAGAGTCGGAATGGCGTTGATCCCGTACTTGGTGGCCAATTCAGGGTTCTGGTCGACATCGACCTTGCCAATTTTGACCTTTCCTTGGTACTGCAATGCCAGTTCGTCGATCAGAGGAGCGATCTGTCGGCAGGGTCCGCACCAAGTGGCCCAAAAGTCGACGAGTACCGGTTCGCTCGAGGTCAAAACATCACTATCAAAACCGGCATCGGTGAATTCCGCTGCGTGTCCCATCTGGCAATCTCTCCTTGGAAATGAAGTGGCACATAAAGGGTCTACTCTGGTGTCCGTCGCATGCGTTGGACCAATTGGCAGTCTCCCTTGACTGGAACACTTTACCGCATATGGCGTGCCAAGCCAAGCAGTCGGGGGTAGGCCTCGTAGCGAAACGGTCGTTTCGCGAGGTTAGAGAGGTCCGTTTCCCCAAGGGAATTCCGCTGGTGTTGGTGCGGTGGCTGAGATTCGCTCGGCGGTTTGCGGGTGGTGGAAAGTTAGTCTGTAGGCGTGCAGGGCGATTGGGGGTTCGCGATACTCGGGGTTAGGAGCACCGGTTTCTGGCATCCATAACTTGTGACTGCCGTACAGGCGGTCGCCCAGGATAGGGAACCCGCGTGAGCCGCATTGGAGTCGGATTTGGTGCATGCGTCCGGTTCCGAGTTGGATCAGCAGAAGAGACTCGATTTGGTCTTGAGGTCCGGTGCGTTGACGCAGGACCTGGTACTCGAGGGTTGCTGTCCTGGAGTGTTCTTGATCGAGGCTGGAAAGTTCGGCCCGAGGCTCGTTGGGGACTTTGCGCATCGAGTCCTCCCAGGTCCCTTGGCTAGGAGGGCTTCCTGAGACCCAAGCGAGGTATTCTTTGCCGACAATCCTAGCCGCAAATTGTTGGCAGAGTTGTCGAAGCGATTTTCGGTTTCTAGCCACGACGACCGTTCCGCTGGTCATACGATCTAGCCGATGAGGGATACCGATGAAGGGTTCGGGGGTAGCGTCGTTGGTCTGTTGCTCGATGAGCCGAGATTGCAAGCTTGGGAGAGTGTCGATGGCTTGGGTCAGCAGATCGATCGGTTTGTTGACGACCAAGAACCAGGGGTCGTCGATCAGGATTTCGATGGCTTTGGGATCGGGCATCTTGGGATCAGGTAACACGTTGCATGGCGAAGCTTGCAGCCTAGAGACGATCGAGCGACAATAGCCCCAGACAACAGCCCCATCGGGGCAAAAAAAAACGAGAAACACCGGCCACGAAACCAACATGTCCGAATGTTATGTTTCATTAGTGCTTCTCGTTGAGCTTATGTTCGAGCAAAATGGCGCTCGGGTCAATAGGGACTCTCAATCGCGATGCAATGAAGTCAGGGAAATTTTTTGATGGCTGACCAGCAAGAGTCGATACACTTTGTCACCGGTCGCTTGGCCGAGTCGGCAGTGCGAGAGATCGTCTCTCAGTTGTCGCACAAGCATAGATTTGCTTACAGCATCGATGTGCTTCCGATCACAGTCGCTGCGTTGATGACACCCAAGTGGCTTATGCGTCATATCGATGTACCTGGTAACACGACGCGCGTCGTGTTACCAGGATATCTAGCTCCGCATCTCGACGAGCTTCGGCCGCAGTTTTCATGCCGGGTTGATTGTGGGCCGAAGGATGTCCGTGATCTACCCACGGTCTTCGGTAGCAAACGCCATCGATCGGAGGATTATGGTCAATACAAAATCGAGATCATCGCGGAGATCAATTACGCACCGAGACTTCTTCGCCGCACCTTGGTCGCTGAGGCTCAACGTTTGATCGAGCATGGTGCCAATCGCATCGATTTGGGGTGCGAACCGGGAATGCGTTGGTCGGACGTCGCCGATTCGGTTGGTCCTATCGGTCAATTCGAGCAATCGCAAAGAGGCTTTAAACTGGGGAGTTGAGGTAGTGGCGATCCCTGATGATCCCGCGGATTTCCAGACCTCGATGGTCCAGACCGCAGCGTTCCTCTCGGAGAACAGGATCCCCTTTCGATTGGACCCAATCCTCGAGCCTATCGGCTGTGGATTCGCCAATTCGCTAGGAAGGTACTTGCAGACCCGAGCCCTTTTCCCCGAGGCTGCGATCATGATGGGGATTGGGAACATCACCGAGTTGACCGATGCGGATTCAGCGGCGATCAACACCTTGCTCTTGGGCTTCTGCGCCGAGTTGGAAATCCACAGCGTCCTGACAACCCAAGTCATCTCATGGGCTCAATCGAGCGTTAAAGAATGTGACCTTGCACGACGTTTGGTCGAATACTCAGTCCGACATGGGGTTCCCCCTAAGCATCTTGAAGAGCGACTGGTGATGCTTCGCGATACGAGCAGCATCCACCCGAGCCCATCGACCTTGATCGCTCTGGCCGAGCAAATCAAGGATAACAACTATCGGATTGCAATCGATGGCCAGAACATCCACCTCATGAGTGCCAATGTCCATCTTCAAGGAACCGATCCTTTTGAGATCATGCAGGAGTTGCTCAAGCTTCCCGAGTCGCGAAATGTGGATCCATCGCATGCGTTTTATTTGGGGTTCGAGCTCTCAAAGGCCCTGACTGCATTGACGCTCAACAAACGCTATGAGCAAGACGAGTCGTTGCGATGGGGGATTCACACCCGGCCCGAGAAGCATCATCGGCTTGCGAGGAAGAAAGCCAAGGACGAATAGGTCGGTAAGTTCCCGCGAACCGGGTCGATCTACGATTGGGATCGCCGCAGTTTCGAACAGCCATCGAGTACGAGTACCGTTTCACTGAGTACGAGTACGAGTACGACGAAATCCGAGGCGATGCATTGCTTGTGCTTCTTCTCGTACTCGTACTCAGTCCGCCGCGGCGGACGGTACTCGTACTCGAATCGATCTTGTAAAGCAATTTGATCCATAGGTCGGCAAGTTCCCGCGAACCGGGTCGATCTACGACTGGGATCGCCGCAGTTTCGAACAGCCATCAAGTACGAGTACCGTTTCACTGAGTAGTTACTCAGGATGGATCCATTGCGAGGAACCTTGCGGGTAGTGCTCTTTCTTCCAAATTGGAACATCGGCTTTGATCCGCTCGACGAGCCATGCGCAGGCCTCGATCGCGCTGGCTCGATGGGCCGACCCGACGGCCACGACCATACTCGTTTCACCTACGTGGACTTTGCCCAAGCGATGGACGAAGGCGACACGTTCGATGCGAAATTGCTGGCTTGCGATCGCGATCAACTCGATCATTTTTTGAACGGCCATCGATTCATAAGCTTCGTATTCGAGGCATTCGGTTTGGACATCGCCGGTAAAGCGTCGGGTGATGCCGACAAACAGAGAAACAGCACCGACGCGATCGATGTTGCAGACGTTTGAGACTCGATTCAAGTCGATTGGCTCACGCACAAAATCGATCATCGGTTGCTATTCCTTCTTAAGCTCTTCGATGTAGCTAGCGTACTTGGAGAGCTCTTCGGGGCTGACCTTCGGGTACGCAAGGTCCAGGTTGTCTAGGTGGGCGGCGATCAAATCTGCGACGGCGGCCCTGGCATACCACTTGTCGTCGGCGGGAATGACATACCAGGGTGCTTGCTTGGTCGAGGTCGCAGGGAGCGCTTCCTCGAAGGCTTCCTCGTACTCCTTCCAGAGTTTGCGTTCTTGCAAGTCCCCTGCGTTGAACTTCCAATGTTTCTCCGGGGTCTCAAGACGCTCGAGAAGGCGTTTGCGCTGTTCGTCGCGGGAGATGTGCAGGTAGAACTTCAAGACGCTCGTTCCGCTTTCGACAAGGGTCCGTTCGAACATGCGGATCTCTTCGAAGCGTCGCTTCCAAAGTTCCGATAGTTTCTTGTAAGGCATCAGATTCTGTGCATCGAGAAACTTCGGATGGACGCGAACGACTAGGACTTCCTCGTAGTAGGAGCGATTGAAGATCGAAACAAGACCCTTGGGGGGTAGGTAACGCATGGGCCTCCAGAGGAAATGGTGGCCGATTTCCTCGCTGTTGGGCGCTCGGAAACCGATCACCCGGCATCCTTGGGGATTCAAGCCTCGAAAAACATGCCGAATGATTCCGTCTTTGCCTGAGGTATCCATCCCTTGCAAGATCACCAGGAGCGATCGCTGGCCGCTCGCAAAGAGGCGTTCTTGGGCCTCTTGAAGTTGTGCCAGATCCTTCTCTAAGGCGTCGAGCCCTTGGTTTTTGCCCTCGAGCTCATCGCCAGCCTTCGTGGCGATCTTGGACAGTTGCAGCGTCTCTGCCTCCTTGACGCGAAATTTTTTGTGGTCAAATCGATGCGTGTTCATGGATGCATTTCCTGGGTTGTTTAGAAATTCGAGGCACGCGCCTCACTAGCCGATCTTCCAATCCAATCCGATGTCGTGGACGGGTGCCGAATGGGTCAAGGCCCCGACACTGATGCGGTTGACCCCGGTTGCGGCAATACCACCTATGGTCGAGAGATTCACCCCACCGGAGGCCTCGAGCTCGACCTCGGGTGCGAGCCGATCTCGAATCGCGACCCCTTCGCGGAGCAGATCGCAACTCATGTTGTCGAGCAGAACGATGTTTGGGCGGGCCGCAAGGGCTGATTCCAACTGATCGATACGGTCGATCTCGATTTCTATCATCGGCGGATTCGCGAATTTGACCGAGCCGGCAGCTACGAAGGCTTTGGCAAGCGCCACGGCTTGGCCAGGATCCAATAACTCCCCGTTGGCAGCAGCCCTGCAGGCAAGATGATTGTCTTTGATCAAGATCCCGTCGTAGAGGCCGAGCCGGTGGTTATGGCCCCCACCGCATCGAACGGCGTACTTCTCTAAACGACGCCAGCCTGGTGTGGTCTTGCGAGTATCGTAGACCCGTGCCGAGCTCCCCGCGACGGCTTGGACATACCGATGGGTCAGCGAAGCGACCCCGCTGAGTCGACAGATGACGTTGAGAATCGTGCGCTCGCAGGTCAGCAAATCCCTGGCATCGCCGCTGAGAACCGACAAGACCTGGCCCGGCTCGATGCACTGGCCGTCTCCGACGCGTTGGTCCCAGTGGATCTTTGCATCGAGTTCTTCGAGCATCTCGTCGATCAAGTCGATTCCGGCTGCCACGCCGTGGCTCCGAGAGATCAGGGCGGCCGAGCCTGTGACCCCCGGCGGGACGATTGCCATGGTGGTCAAATCGACGCTTCGATCCAGGTCCTCGCGAATCGCCAGTCGCAAGATCTCGGTTAAATCCTCCAGCAAAGACGTGTCGATCGTCTGCGAACGGTAATCCATGGGTTTTCTCAAGGCCTTTCCAAGTTCCAAATTCGGTCCTGTCCATGGGCTTGTAGAGTGCAACTGCCCGCATATAGTGTAACATTCTCAAGCCGGTTTTTAGCCCCTATTTCCAACCCACGGAGCATCGCGATGCGTATTTTTCAAAGGAACTCTCTGGCTGCTACCACCCTATCGATTGCCCTTGGTGCATTGGGGTTCCCATCGGTAGGCCTGATCGGCACAGCCATGGCCCAGGAGGCTGCTGCCAAAACTGAAACGCTCAGCTTCGCCGGTGGAAAAGTCACTGTCGAGAAACCAGAGAGCTGGAAAACCGTTCCACCGAAGTCCAATATCGTTCAGTATGAATTCCGTGCACCTGCCGAAGGCGATCAGACCGCTCGGGTCACGGTCATGGGCGCGACCGGTGGAATCGATGCGAACATCACTCGCTGGATCGGACAGTTCGAGGGTCTCTCCAAAGCGGATGCAAAGATCGAAAAGAAAACGGTCCAAAAGACCACCGCGCACATCGTCGAGCTCCAAGGGACCTTCAAGGATTCGATGGGGGGCGGCCCATTTGCTCCCGGCCCGGTCAAGAAGATGGAAAATCATGCCATGATCGGAGTGATCCTCGAACTCGAAGGGGGCGAACTGGTCTTCGTCAAAATGACCGGCCCAAAGAAAACGATCGACGAACAACGCCCAGGGGTGATGAAAATGATCGAAGGCCTTAAAAACAAATAAGGCTCGTCGAACCTTCGAACGGTTATCCCCTGGGAAGTGATCTCAAAGCTTCCTGGGGATGAACCAGGCGGCAATCAAGCCTAAACCGTAAAGCAACGCACAGGTCGCTCCGATCTTCGGATAGCTGTTATCAAACCAAGGCAGAAGACTCCCGGCCACGAAAACGCCTAGGGCTGTTGCAAACCTTCCGACGTTGTATGCCAACCCGCATCCAGATGCTCGCACATTGGTCGGAAAAAGAACCGGTAGATACACCGCAAGCCATCCGAAGAAAAGGGTCGACAAGAGACCTTGGACAAACACCGTCGGATGAAATCCCGACTGCAATGGACCCGTCGCCAAAAACATGCACAGGGTCGATACGATCGAGCCGAAGCTGATCCAAAGATAGCTCTGTCTTGGACCCATACGAATCGCGGTTTGAGCACCGAGAAAACTTCCAATCGTCGCGCCCAGAGCCCACCAACCCTGGGTCACTGATTTGTAGCTCGCATCGCTCGGACCGGCCAGTGAATCGGCCCAAGGAATCATCCACTTGCTGGCCGACCAAGCCGAAACTAGTGGGATTGCTGAAAGGACCATCGCTAGGACGGTCGTCCTCCAAAGGCTCTCGGAAAACAAAGATTTCGGTTCTCCTCCAGACCCGCTCGGTAGCCCTGGGGACTCCCTTGAGTCGATTTGTTTGGCAAGCCAAGTCGGAGACTCAGGAAGGACCCACAGCACAAAGAGCCCTAGCAATCCCGGTATGCCGGCAAGGAGAAAGAGCCACCGCCATGAATCCGGGGTGATCGGAAAAAGTCGTGTGAGCTGTGAAATCAACAAGACCCCAGCATTGAGCCCAGCGCTCATGACCCCGGCGACCCAGGCCCTCGACGCCGTGGGCCAGCATTCGGCGACCAGTGCCATGCCGTTGGGCCACATCCCACCGACCCCCAAACCGACAAGGAATCGAAGCAGGAGCATCTGCTCTTGCGTCTTGGCCCACGCCCCGAGAAGCGCGAAGACCGAATAGAACAAGATGCTGATCCCCATGGCCTTGGTTCGCCCGATGCGATCCCCGAGATTCCCCAGTGCGATCCCGCCAATGGCGGCCCCCAACATCAACGAAGCGGTAAACCATGCAAACCATTCGGCTCCAAGCCCTTTGGTGTATCCCTCGGCCAATAAACTTTGAGAAACCGACAAGGAAGCTACGGGCATCAGGCCCAGTTCAATCCCGTCGAAGAGAAGTCCAAGGCTCGCCGAGGCGAGAACCAGCCAACGCATCGGAGCGGACAATTCGAGAACTGGTCTGTTCATCGAGTCCTCCTCGGGCGGATCGCCTCGAAGACTGCGCTGTTGTCGTGTTCACCTAAGCCAAGCGATTCGGCCAACTCGAGGAGTCTTCGGTGCGCTTGGGTCAATGGCAATGCCAACTCGGATCCCTCGGCGCTTTGGAGCATCAATCGCACGTCCTTGAGGTGCTGCGAAAGACGGGCTTGAGGCGCATAGTCCCCTGCGACCATCTTGCCTCCTTTGGTATCCATTTGAAGCGAATATGCGCCGCTACCTCGGAGAACCTCCAGGGCACTTGCAAGATCGATGTCCATCGATTCGGCCAATGCGAGTCCTTCGGCCAACGCCGCCCGGTTCAATCCCAAGACCAAATTGGTCACGAGTTTCATCCTCGCCGCAGAGCCTGATGGCCCTACAAAAAATCTCTTTGTGCCGAGGATATCCCAAAGGTCGCTGCAGGAGTCAAAGATTTGGCGATTCCCCGATGCGATCAGCGTCGCGAGCCCTTTCCTGGTCTGTTCGCTCGATCCGGAAATCGGAGCTTCAAGATAGGCTACACCTTGAGCCTCTAACGACGATGCAAATTCGATACTCGCCTGAGGGTCGCCTGTGGTCGTGTCGATGAGGATCTTCGGGCCGACTAGGTCGTGCTTCCAACGGGCCAGAACTTCACCGACAATGTCGCTTGAGTAGAGACTCAGGATCACCCGAGGAGACTCGGCCATTGGGCGATCCGTCCAATGCGCACCTCGGGCGATCAAGTGGTCTGCTTTATCCCGGGTGCGATTCCAAACGAAGGTCTTAACGCCCGCATCCAAAAGTCGCTCGGTCATCGCCGTACCCATGAGTCCCAAACCGACGACGCTGACCGATGGATTCGAAAAGGTAGTGTGTGGGTCGTTGAGCATTCGATCGCGTTTCCTAAAAACCAGCCAATCCGCCCCGTGGCAAATCGAATCCACGGCCACGGCAAGTACGTCGGTTTAGTATACTGAAACCAATCGACAGGGTTTTGGCTGCTCGAGCCGGTTTCCACAAGGTATTCGGATGGCTCAAGGTCTGGGGTTCTGGAATTCCAAGGGTTTAGCTGGGGTTGCGATGAAGTTTTTATCTGCGCACTGGAAGCATCTGATACTTGCAAATTACGCCGTCGAGCCCTCGTTGCTCGAGCCCTTGGTGCCGGCCAAGACTCGATTGGATTTTTTCCAGGGCCAGTGTTTCGTCAGTCTTGTAGGTTTTCTGTTTGATCAAACGCGAGTTTTGGGGATACCGATCCCATTCCATCGTCGATTCGAAGAAGTGAATCTTCGCTTTTACGTGGTACCGCAACGGGACACAAGCCTTAGGGCCGTGACCTTTGTGCGGGAGATCGTCCCGAAACGGGCGATCGCGATGATCGCCAACACGCTTTTCGAGGAAAGCTATGTCGCCACAACGATGAGCCATCGCTTCGAGCCTGCCGGGCTCGATTCGGGGCCTCTTCAGAGGCTCGAATACCGCTGGGGAAAACGACTTGAGCACCGCATCGCCGCACAAATCGATCTGCCGCTTGCACTCCCCACCGGTGGCTCGTTGGGGGAATTCATCACCGAGCATTACTGGGGGTATTCCAAAGGCCGCACTCGGACTAGGGAGTATCGTGTTGAGCATCCGCAATGGATCAGTTGCCCCGTCAGTCAATATCAGATCGAGGTCGACTTTGCGAGCGTTTACGGGAAGGAGTTCGGTTTTCTCAAAGAAGTCCAACCTGCAAGCGTCCTCTACGCGCTCGGATCGGGCGTTACCGTCTCGTTTCCCGGAACCCTGTAAGGGGCCATTGGGATCGGACCCACTCCAGAAGAATCTCTTCCTCCAAAGAAAAAGCAGGGAAACACAGAGGCACAGAGGCCACAGAGTGAAATGCTCTGGTTCTCTTTGGGTCCTCAGGTGCGGCAGAAAGCGAGGTTGTTCTTATTCGTTGAAAGGTGCTCACTTAATAAAAACCAGGGACTGCCCCTTGGTTTTTGTGTGAATTCAAAATTTTTCCGAAATTCCCCGCCCGAGTTCTCTTGCCCAACGGTGAATCTTTCATAACCGACGCAGCGACGTTGCTACTCGGAAGTTTGGTTCTCGTTACGAAAAGGTACTCTACGATGAAAAAGTCCCTGGAAATCGCTGCTGGCTCCGTGCTTGGTCTGGGGCTTCTGTTTTTGGTTGCCGGTCGTAGCCTGGGGGATTTGACCGGTTACTTCCGAGCCTCCGCAGGCGAAACGGTCAGCCAATTGGAAGACCATATCCCCGAGGAAGTTCACGATCGCAAGCTTGCCAACGAATTGACCTCGGTACGCAAAGAAGTCATCGAGCGACAAGTCCAACTCAGCCAGTCGAAGACTCAGATCGCTCAACTAAGAGAGGACGTGAGCAAACTCGAAAAGACTCTGGCCGCCCGTAAGCGTCTGCTGACCGAAGCCTTCCCGATCCTTCAGTCCGCCGAAGAAGAGGAATTGCAGAAAGTGCGATTCGCCAAGGCCGACTACCGATTGGTTGATTTCCAACGCGAAATCGATGAATTGATGGCCTCGCAAGAGTCCGAGACCAAGCAGCTTGAAATCAAGAAGGCGGGACTTAGTCGCTTGGAGAAAAGCGAGAAGGAAGCCGAATTGGCGCTGGCCGACATGCGGCATGCTCTCGATGGTGCTGAACATGAAGTTGCGGTTCTCAAGAGCCGACGCGAACAAGCTCAGGTCGAGTCCAAGACGCTCGATATGGTCAGTGCCGTCGCCGATGGGGTTCACACGGCCACCGAAGGGGTCGGCCGTAGTCTGGACCGATTGCGCGACAATGTCACCCGAGAGGAGGCCATGAACGACGCCAAGCGGGGGCTGGCTCCCGTGAATTCCCGAGCCTCTACCAACCCACTCGCTCGCCAATGGAATCGCCTGGAATCGCTTCGCAAGTACCAAGAAGAAAGCCGATCGGTCCGCAATCCCGAGTCGAACGATCAAGTCGAGAAATAACCAAATCCTTGTCAGGTCAAAAGCATCGCGATTCCATATTGCTTAGACTAGCAAATACACTCAACGCACACAAAGTCGCTTCGCTTAGGAACGTCTGCTGATGGCAACCCATGATTCTCAAAACGGAAACGGAGGCAACACCGATTCCGACCCAGAACAACGGGCAGTTGAGCGATTGATCAAGATCCTGAATGCTCTTTATTCAGCGACAGAAGCTCTCAAGCCTTATGCTTCGTCGGATAAGCAGGTCCCTGAATCAATCAACGATTCATTAAGGGATGCTCGTAATGAATTGGTCCTTTGGTGCGAAGGACACCTGAAAAACAATCTCAAAGCGATCATGTTCCGAGCATTCGGTCCGCAAATCGCCAAAGAAGGAAGCTTGCGGTTTACTGTGCTGTGGAACGATGTGCTTTTCAAAATGCTTAGCAGCGGGAGGCTCAAGGCTCCCGAAGGGGATGTTATCCATAGCCTAACCTCCTATTTCTCAACCGCGCTTGCAAATCAAGCAAGAAACTATCTGAAACGCAGAAAACGTTTTGGTGAAATTCTTGACGATGCGATCAAACCGCTCGTCGAACAGAGAGAACGCTACCTCAAGGAAAACTACGACATCGACATCGAGCTTCTGCTAGAGAAGGTTGACGAATGGGAAAATGCCGGCGAAAAGCGTGGTAAGGCTCTTAGGCTCCGATACATCGACGGGATGACTTATGACCAAATCGCCGAGACCTTGGAGTTGTCGCGAGATCAAGTCAAGCGGACTCTGGCAGAAGGTAAAGAACGCCTCAGAAACATTGCAAATAGAAGCTAAATCGAGTTTTCATCATGTCCATCCATGTTCCCCCCTCAAGCAACATTCCGAATATTCATGATGGTTTGGGATTGGACGGTGCCAAGGCGGCTAGTGCCGTCACGCAGGCCACCCGCGACCATCTTAAGCAACAGGGGATCACACTCAAAGATCCGCTCGGAAAACCCGGTGCCTACGGCATCGTCCTGGCCGCAACCGATGCCATGCAACGACCGCTGGCTGTGAAAGTCGTCCTTCGACCTTCGGATCGGCAGTCACGCAAACGGCATCAGCGGGAATCCGAGATTCTCAGTTGGGATAAAATACCGACCGACTTGCGTCCCTACTGCCATTTGGCACACAAGGTCACCGCACCTAAAGACGAAGAACTTGCCAAGGATGCAGCCGATGGTGTCCAGCCCTACCTCGTGATGTCGAGGATCGATGGCAAAGAGGTCCACACCTATTTGGGCGAACGCTATACCACGATGCAGCATCGAATCGTGTTGGTTCGAAAACTTTTCGAGGCGCTCCAACGACTCCATAAATCGGGGGTTGTCCATGGAGATATTTCGCCAAGAAATTTGTTGATCGAAGCGGATGATCAAGTTCGGTTTGTGGACTTCGGCGGTGGGCGTGACATCCTCAAGGCTGGATATTCGGCCCAATCCGCCATGGCCGTAGGCGGTACGGCCGGTTACGCGCCGCAATCGCAACTGACCGGTGAGGAGCAGGCATCGATCCATACCGATCTGCGTGCGATGGCAGCGGTCGCCTACGATGCACTTACGGGGACATTGCATGACGATACGTTGACGCTGGCCGAAAAACGTAAGAACCTCAAAAATGCCGACGTGCCTGCGGGAATTCAAAGAATCATTCTGAAGGGGCTGCGCCAGCCAGATAAGCGAACAGCCAACGATCCGAAAGTCTTTGCTCGCGCCGAGGAGGTGGTCAAGGCGCTGGATGGTTGGGAATTGCAAAGGTCGCGGCTAAAACAAGTTCTCGTTTTTGGCCCCCTTTTGGCAGCAGCTTGCGTGCTCTTGGCCATGGCTTGGTGGCGTCTGGAATCCGAAGTGGCCAACCGATATAGCGAAACGGCTCGGGTGCTGCGCGAACAAGTCGATGCGTTTGGGCCGCATCAGGCCACCAAGCAACTCATTGACCAAGCCGACGAAGAGCTGCGTGCGGTCCATCAAAGGGAGCGTGAAATGTCCCCATCGCAGCGCCGTCAGCGACTCGATATTGCTGCAGACGCTCTGCGAAAGGCGCTCGAGACAGGACGTAAACTCGAGGCGATCCTGCCTCGATACAATACGCTCGGAACGATGCGAGAGAAGATCCGCTGGCAGCCTGATGCCCAGGCATTGAGTACGCTTAGCACCGGATTGCAAAACGAATTCCTCGCGCTCGGTAAGCTGTTAGACCAAGGAAACGTCAACGAAGCGGAATCCAGGATCGAAATATTCGCTAGTCGCCTGATCTCTGCATGGGAAGCCAACGAAGGAGCCCGATCGGCAGCGTCGCTAAGATCCGAATTAAGTCGATTGCACACATCCGTTCCAACGCGACTTGCCGAAACCCCTCGCTTCACCGATCTCCAGCAGGATGCTTCGCGTGCCGATGAACAATGGCAAAGCGCCGACACGATAACCGCCTTCGACTTGGCAGAGAAGACCTACAGCAATTTGCAACAGCGGCTTGTTGAGTGGTTGGAAAAGGAGGAAAGCCCAAGCGAGAAGTCCGATCGACTCAGCCAGAGCCAGTCCGAAGCAACCCGCATTGCCCAGCAGTTGCAACAATCCCAGGTGCGCAATAGCGAATTGGCTGCAGAAATCGATACGCTCAAATCGCAAATAGCCAAGCAAGCCGAACTCAATCAAAAAGACCGCTTGGCCAGGGAGTCTGCCGAAAGCCAAACCAGCGCACTCATGGCCAAGCAGTCTGAAGCCGAATTGGACTTGAATCACCTTAAAGCAACCTTGCGTGAGAAACTCCGCATCGATGGAGACGTGATTCAAATCCAACAGCAGATTGCCGAGCGCGTTTCGGCATGGGAAGAGGGACAAGCTCAGGCGGTGAAGCTTGCTAAAGAACGAGACAAGGCCAAGGACAAAGCGGATCGATTGGCAAATCTTTTAGCGTCGAGCGACCCCAGAAATCCCGTCGATTTGGTCAAGATGTCCGAGCAGGAGATTCTGAAGATCGAATCGATCGATTCAAAAGATTGGACCGCTACCGACAAGGCGTTGGCCGAGGCGAAGCGCAAGTACCTTGAGATATCTAAGAATCGCATGAAGCAGTTGCAGGATTTCAACAAGACAAGCCCTGTAATCCGAATGATCGATGCGGAATTGGCAATCCAGGAGTCCGTTGTAAGGAAAGCGTTGCAGCTTCGGGATCAAGCCGACCATCAGATGTTTATGGAGTTAGAGCAGCAGCTTGTGACCAAGCGTGCTGGCCGCACGGATTTGATTGAAAAGGTAGGGCGTTTACCGACCTCTGGACCTGTGGTGGAAATGGACAATCAGATCTCCAGTCTCCTTGCCAGTCAGGTCAAATACACCGCTGGCCATGAGCGTGCGATCGGCAAGCAGCAGCTCGATGTCGCGGCAATCATGGACGAGTTTACCTCAAAAACATCGACGCCCGGGAGAGTCGCAGGTGAACTGCTGGTTGTCAACGTCAAGGGCATCGATGTCCGATTCCGTTGGTGTCCCGCGGGGACATTTCGAATGGGAAGTCCCAGCTCAGAGAAGGATGGTCAAGTGGATGGGGATATCGTCATGGTGACCCATTCAGAGGGATTCTGGATGATGGAAACGGAATGCTGGCAGGAGTTATGGGTAGCGGTGATGGGGTCCTCGAAGAGTTCGGAATGGACGAACCAAGACGGCGTCGGAGATCCGTATCCGGCTTACAACATTTCGCATGATGAAGCGACAAAGTTCGCTAGGAAACTGAATCAGCTTTTGGAGGCCGGGGGTGTACTTGCAGGTTACGAAGTTCGTTTGCCAACCGAAGCGCAGTGGGAATATGCGGTTCGAGCAGGCAGCAAGACAGCGTATTGTTTCGGAGATGATGCAGGGAAACTGGGTGACTACGCGTGGTACTCTGGCAACTCCGGCAACAAAAATCACCCGGTGGGAACAAGGAAACCCAACGATTGGGGGATCCATGACGGACATGGGTCGGTCTGGGAGTGGTGTTCCGACTATTATGCCAGCAAGTATTCAGCCGGATCGTTGACGGATCCGGTTGGACCATCATGGGGCTTGCTCCGCGTGAACCGTGGCGGCTGTTGGAGCTTCGAGGCCGCGGATTGTCGGTCGGCGTACCGGAGCAGGTCCGGTCCGTCGCTTGGCTACTACTACAGCGGCTTTCGGGTTGCCCTGATTTCTTCCGGGCTCCCCAAGTCGCCGGAGCCGAAGTAGAGCGGAGCGGTGGGTCGCTCAGGTCCGGTGGCTAACGCACACCGGCAGTGAAGTGCCGCCCTCCGGGCTAAATCCAAACAGCCTTGATTGGACCTGAGCGTGGGAGAGTTCTCCGAGCGAGGGAACGATCAGATCGGGCTGGTAAGCGTAATTGCGAAGGTCCCTTTCGCTTGTCGAACCCGAAAGGACCAAGATGGTTTTGTATTCCAGTTGCGTTCCTCCCAGGATATCGGTCTCCATGGTGTCCCCGACAACCACGGTCTCGTCGGTCGAAAGACCCAGTTCTTTTCGAGCCGCTCGAAGCATGATCGGGCTGGGTTTTCCAACGCTGAAGGCTTTGACCCCCGAGGCCGCCTCGAGCATCGCCACGACGGCGCCGCAACCGGGTCGCAAGCCGTTTTGGGTAGGGCAATTCGGATCCATGTTCGTCGCCACCAGCTTGGCCCCTCCGAGGATCATCCGGAGCGCCTGCTCGGCCATCTCGAAGTTCAAGCTCCGGCCCTCGCCGACAACCACATAATCCGGATCCTTATCGACGATCGAAAATCCGTTTTTGTGCAGCGCCGTCAGCAAGCCTCCTTCTCCGATGACGTAGGCCGTTCCGTTGGGTTTTTGGGATGCTAAGAAGCGGGCTGTGGCCATCGCACAGGTGTAGACATGGGACTCCGAAACACGGATCCCAAGCCGTTCGATTTTTTTGGCAACATCTCTGCGAGTGCGTTGCGAATTGTTGGTCAGGAACAAAAAAGGGACGTCCTGCGATTGCAACTCGGCGATGAACCGATCCGCACCCTCAATCAACTCTCCACCTCGGTAAATCACACCATCCATATCGATCAAGTATCCTGGCATCGTCGGCTCTCGCTGGTTGTTTTGGAATTCAAAGCTCTGTTGCAAAAGCAGATTGCTTGACGGCAAAGAGCGGCGGTTTCTCGATTCGAATTCTCAAATCGAAACCACCATGTCGCAAATCGTGTGTCGCAACTACTGTGCCAAAGAATCCGAGGGCCGATTTCCAGGGGCAGGCTCGGTACGGTTTCCTATGGAGCCTGACCTCTAGGGCGCAGAATCCTACCTGCTCGGTCGGCTTAGGGGATGCGATGCAATGCCATAATTCTTTTAGGAACTGTGGCCCTGGATTTCATTGGGTTTGTCGCTTAATCGTGGCCCAGCACAACAAATGAGCAACATTGCGCGGATTTCAAGTCGTCGATGCCTCGGTGGGAGAGATCTCGCTAAGGGTTTTGAGTTGGAATCAATCGCAGAGTATCGAATGCGATCCCCAAGATCATCACGGCAAGGACGACCCAAGCGACATACCACCACCAGGCCCTAGGGCGATGGCGTGGTTTGTGTCCGAATTCCCGTTCGAGAAAATCTTCGTAGTCGAAATCCTCCTCTTCGCGAATCTCACGAGGACTCTCGAGCAACTCGGGTTGGAATTCTCGACTGCAATGATGGCATCGTCGGGCAGTGGTTCGCACCCGTTTGCCACATCCCTGGCAGTCCATGAATTCGATGGCATTAGGCATGTTGTGACCCGTCGGAAACGACTCAGGAACTCTAGGGATAATTGTAGGCTGGATTGTCGGGGTCGAAATCCTGATCGTCCAGAGCCACATCGAGCTCGAGGTTTTCGTAGACGAATTCCTCGTCGAGCACAGGATCCCCACCGGAGATTTCTGGCCACATATAACTGGCGTATCGTATCGGGATCCCAAGCTCCAGATCGATGTCGATGATCGCCTTGTGGAATTCATGCTCGAAGGTTTGATCCCCCACGATCACTTCGCGGTCCGGATGGCATACTTCGATCCGCTTGCAGGCTCGTCCTGCAACCTCTACCGGTTCGGTCAGGTTGACTTTGCAATCGCCCAAACCCCGATCGCGATTCCCCTTGGCTAGGAGTTTTGCAAGCAATCGTTCGATGCCGATCTGGCTGATAGGATACCGGTTGCCGAGCATGGCCAAGCGACTCGTTGGCGATAATTCCACGCGTGTGATGTTCAGCAGGCCCGATTCATGGACCACCATCAGGTCGTCGTGGATCCCTTGTCGCCAGATCACCTCGCGGCCCGAGAGCGACTTAGGTTCGAGGAACTTCAAGTACACATCGATGGCACGTAGGCCATCGTCGGTCTGCGGTTCTCGGTATCGAAGTTTGATGGCCATTTTCGATTCGGGCCCGAGTTGTTTGCCGATCCGTTCGCGTTTCCGAATCACGGCTCGATACGTTTGATGTTCGAGTCGATGCGTTTGCATCATGGTGTTCGCCAAGCTCAAAACTTCGTCCAATGGGTGAGCGTCTCGGAGCGTATCGGGCTGAGCCCCTGGCCCACTTGCATCGCCTGGTCTGTTTTGAGCCTGGATCGACCCGACGGGTGTTTCGATGAGCCAGTTGTCGATCAGGTGTCGAATTCCCAAGGTGACGAAAAGACCTAAACCGATCAGCAGGATCAGCCATGGGGTCAATCGTGCAGGCCAAACTCGGTACCTTTGTCCAGCCATGGCTGCACCTCTTCTTGCGAAATCGATCTTGCTAATTCGAAGCCCAGAGCCGTCAGGGAAAAATCGCGATGGAGATGATGCATGACCAGTCCGAGTTCGCAAAGTTGCCGAAAACCTTCCAAAAACAAAACGGTGATTTCCGGGCGTTCGGGGTCCCGAAATGCGATGGTTTGGCTCTCATCGATCTCGACGTAGACGGCTAGCAGACGGGCTGCTGGATCGAAGGCGGTATTGACGCCTCGGACTTCGATGACACCGCGTTTTCGGGCCGCGACCAAGACCGCTTTGGCTTCGGGCAACAATCCTTCCGCAAGGGTCGTGTTATGGGGTGCTCTTACCACCATCGCTTGGCTGCACAATTGGGCCAAGGCGACTAGAACCGGGGCTCCTGCTCCGAGTGCTTCCCAACTGCCGCTGAGGAAATTATCGACGGGGTTGAGTCCGGTTACCGATTTTCTAACGGGCTGGTATTCATCCATCGCCCCGACTCCGTTGAATGATCTGCATGGGCTATTGGTCACTTTACGCATTGAAGAAACGGGACTGAGTCAACATAATCCTATCCGATCTGGTGCGATAGACCACAAGTCGTTAGGCTGGTTTTTCGCTGGAAACCCTCCATCCGTTTCGTCCGTTTAAAATTCCTCCATCGGGAGCCCTGATATGGCTTTGGTACCTCTTCGCAAGGTCTTGGATCACGCCGCTGAAAATCATTACGGCGTGGCTGCGTTTAACGTCAACAACATGGAGCAAATCCAGTCGATCATGGAGGCGGCCAAGGAGACCAATTCGCCCGTGATTATCCAAGCGTCCCGGGGGGCTCGTTCCTATTCGCAAGACGCCTACCTTCGGCATCTGATGCTCGCGGCCGTGGAACTCTACCCGAACATCCCTGTGGTGATGCACCAAGATCACGGCAACTCCCCTGAGACCTGCCTCTCGGCGATCGAGAACGGATTTACATCGGTGATGATGGACGGCTCGCTTAAAGAGGATGGAAAAACCCCGGCAGACTACGAATACAATGTCGCTGTTACCCGACGCGTGGTTCAACTGGCGCATGCCAAGGGTGTTTCGGTCGAAGGCGAACTCGGATGCTTGGGCTCCTTGGAATCCGGGCACGGAGAGGCAGAGGATGGACACGGTGCCGAAGGGCAACTGAGCCACGACCAACTGTTGACGGATCCTGAGGAAGCCAAACGATTTGTTCAAGAGACCGGGGTCGATGCACTGGCCGTGGCGATCGGTACGAGCCATGGTGCTTACAAGTTCACACGCAAACCAGACGGTGAAGTCCTAGCCATGTCGAGGATCGAAGCGATTCACAAGATGGTCCCCAACACCCATTTGGTTATGCACGGCAGCTCGTCGGTTCCTCAGGAACTCCAGGACATCATCAACAAATACGGTGGGAGCATCAAGCAGACTTGGGGGGTACCCGTAGAGGAAATCCAACGCGGGATCAAGAGTGGTGTCAGGAAGATCAACGTCGACACCGATTGCCGACTGGCCATTACCGGGGCGATCCGAAAAGTCTTGGCCGAAAGCCCAGAGAAGTTCGATCCGCGGGATTACTTGAAACCAGCACGCACGGCGATGAAGGAAGTTTGTGTTGCGCGAATGGTCGCATTTGGCCAAGCAGGCCACGCGGATAAAATCAAGTAGTGCTATTTCATCGTCTGTCGAGTTTGTTGGAAATCCTTAGACGAGATAAAGGTACCAGTTTTCTGTCTGATCACGAGACCGGAAAAACAGCCCAACAGCCGTAAGACGCCTCCGCTTGCGCGTCGGGCGGAGCCATTGGGGACAATGGCTCTACACGGTAAGACGCCGTCGCTTGCGCGTCGGGCGGAGCCATTGGGGACAATGGCTCTACACAGTAAGACGCCGTCGCTTGCGCGTCGGGCGGAGCCATTGGGGACAATGGCTCTACACTGAAAGACACCGTCGCTTGCGCGTCGGGCGGAGCCATTGGGGACAATGGCTCTACACTGTAAGACGCCGTCGCTTGCGCGTCGGGCGGAGCCATTGGGGCTAACTCTGGAGGCTATTTGCTCAATCTCGCTATTGCTCGAGTTCATAGAGTTCGGGATCGACCTTTGGGGCTTGGAGCAACCTTCGTACCGCGAGCCGTTTGCTCGCCGTCGACTTGTTCGTCGGTGCGGCGGCTGCCGACGAGAACGGATCGGGTTGCTCATCGATGGCCGGTCCGAGTTCTTCATCGATCGCGTCGGGATCCTCGCCGGCTTCCATCCGCTTGATCGCTTCGAGCATCGCACCGGTCGGTTCCCCGCCGGTGAGTTCGAACATCCGCTTCATCAGGTGGGCCATCTGTTTGGGATCTTCTTGACCGCCTTCGTCCTGCATGCTCGGAGCCATCTCGCTCATGAGTTGCTCGAGCTTCGACTCATCGATGTTGGCAAAAGGGTCGGAGGGATCGCCCTGGCTGTTTTCGAGCAAGCCTTTGGAAATTGCGAAGCGTGAGACTTTTTTCTCAAGTTTTCTGCAACCGCATTTCGGGCACGATGTGGTGCTTGGGACCTGCATACGTCGGGACAAAAAACTGTAAATGGTATGGCAAGGTGGGCAGTAAAACTCGTAAATTGGCATCGTACTGGCTTTTCAAAAGTATCCCTTGTCGTCGGCCCCGGTACCTGATTGGGGATTCTTGACCCCCGAGCCCCAGCGACTATCATTCCTACCAGTTTTACACAGAAATCTTCAAAGGAGCGAGCCGATTTCGAGGCTTCGCAACGAGTGCCCTAGGCATGGATAGCAAGGAAGAGCCAACCTCAGAGTATCTAGCCGAGCTGCAGGAATTGAGCAATTCCTTTGAGCAGTCCGAGCCAGAAGCGATTCTCGCCTGGGCGCTTGCTCGCTACCGAGATCGTTTTACCATGGCGACGGCTTTCGGCCCTGAGGGGATGGTCATTCTCGAAATGCTCTCGAGGATCGATCCAAAATGCCATGTTTTCAATCTCGATACAGGATACCAGTTTCCTGAAACGCTCAAACTTCGTGACCAAGTCGCAGAGCGTTATGGAATTGAGGTTGAGTTGATGCGACCGGAGTTGACCGTCATTGACTATGAGAAGCTCCATGGCGGACCGGTTTATAAGTCTGATCCGAGCCGTTGCTGCGGCGACCGAAAGCTCAGTGTGCTCCAAAGAGTTGCGGTAGGAAAACTCGCATGGGCAAGCGCTATCCGTCGAGACCAATCTCCGGATCGCGCCAAGGCTGCTATTGTTGGGTGGGACA
>JAJTEK010000204.1 GCA_021299695.1 Pirellula sp.
GTTTGCATGCTCCGAACGATCCGTTGCGGAACCGATTGGTTCCGGTCAATCAAGGCATTGGGATCCAGGCGATCCTCGATGCTGCCGACAGGTATTTCGAGAAAACCAAGCGGCGGCTGACCTTCGAGTACGTGCTGCTCGGGGGACTTAACGATTCGGTCCAATGCGCCAGGGAATTAGTTCAACTGCTCCGCCATCGGACCGCGATGCTCAATGTGATTCCCTACAACCCAGTCCCTGGACTCCCTTACCTGACCCCTAGTCCGAGCGCCGTGCTGCAGTTCCGCCGAACCTTGATCGACGGCGGGGTCAACGCAATGTTTCGGCAACGCAAAGGGGATGAAATCCAGGCCGCTTGCGGGCAACTACGCAGGCTCCGAGAACGCGAACCCCAGGTCGTTTCGATACAATCGACGAAAACCAGTTAGCCGTTTCGCAAGGCTCCTGAATCCTGTAAGATACGGACCGACTTGCAGGGGCATCTTTGGTTTTCGTATGGCGGAGTCTTATGAGCGAACTGTATCACGAGTGTGGGGTTGCTGCCGTCTATCACTTGCCCTCGGCACCCGAGAGTCCTCTATGCTCGGGCGTAGGTATGGATTCAAGTTCGACTCTGATGCCCCGAATGTTGCAGGACATTCAAAATCGGGGACAATTAGCAGCCGGTATGACCAGCTACAACCCAAAGCGGTCGTTGCTTCTCGAAACCCACAAAGACATAGGTACAGTCAGCGAAGTCTTTCGCCTCTCGCATCGCGGCAAGCACGAAGCGATCATGCAACAGCTTGTCGGCTCGGCAGCCATCGGACACGTGCGGTATGCGACATGCGGCCAGGACGACCGGAACTACGCTCAACCCTTTGAGCGCCAGCACATCCACAAACACAAGTGGTTCAGTTTTTGTTTCAATGGCCAACTGGCCAACTACCAAGAACTCAAAGAAAAACTCACGCGCGAGGGAGACCACCATTTAGCTCGCGACACCGATACCGAAATCATCCTCCATGAGATCGGACGCGAGCTTACGGTCAATCCGAACCTCTCGTTAATCGACGTCTTCGCCAACGCAGCGAAAAGCTTCGATGGAGCTTATTCGCTAGCCCTACTGACTGCCAAAGGAGAATTGCTCGTGGCCCGGGACCCGCGTGGGATCAAGCCCCTGTGCTATGCGTTCGATGGTTCTCTGTTTGCTGCCGCAAGCGAGAGCGTCGCGTTGCTGAATCTTGGGTTCGACCGCTCGATGATCAAGTCCGTGCAGCCGGGTACTTGCATGATGATCACTCCCGAAGGGATCGAGGAGCGGCGATACGTCGAGAAGATCAATCCATCGCATTGCTTTTTCGAATGGGTTTACTTTGCCAACGTCGCCAGCACACTCGATGACCGCAGCGTTTACCTCTCCCGTACTCGGTTGGGCGAGGAGCTGGCTCGAATCGAGCTTTCGCGAAATGAAATCACCATCGATTCCGATACCATTGTCGTTCCGGTCCCAGATACCAGCAAAGCGGCCGCCGATGCGATGGCATTTCGACTTCGGATCCCCTGCCGCGAAGGATTGATCCGAAACCGTTATTCCGGTCGTACCTTCATTGAGGGAAACCGCGCACGGAAAGTCTCTGCGGCCATGAAGTACACGCCGCTACGAGAAGTTCTCGAAGGCAAACGGGTAATCCTCGTCGAAGATTCGATCGTTCGCTCGACGACCATGAAAGTCCTGCTAAAGCGAATCCGCGATCTAGGTGGAGCAAAAGAAATTCACGTCCGGGTCGCTTGTCCGCCCATCGTCGCTCCCTGCTTTTATGGCATCGACATGTCGACGATCGATGAGCTCTACGCTCCGAAATTCCTAGGAAATGGAGGGCTGACCGAGGAAGCCCAACAGCGGATGGCAGAAAATCTCGAATGCGATTCCTTGAGGTACCTGCCAATCGACTCGATCGCTCGCGCGATCGAACTGCCCCATGATCATCTATGCCAAGCTTGCATCACCGGAGAGTACCCTACTCCGTTTGGGCAAAAACTCTACGGCATTGCTCGAACCAATCACCTCAACGGATGTGCCGCAAAACGAACTTACGACACCTAACTCTCCGGATCCCATGATGATGAAAACGTTTGCATTGATCTTCGCTGGTTTGATTCCCTTGGCACTTTTTTCAAAGCCGACGGTCGCACAAGACGCCCAACCGGCCATCGTAGAGAAAGCGCCCGCCGAGGATGTCGCGAACACCAAGAGCCTGTTCAATGGCAAGGATCTGAGCGGTTGGGACGGCGATCCCGATTTATGGTCTGTCAAAGACGGCATCATCCACGGCCAGACCACCGCAGAGCGGCCAGCAAACGGAAACACCTTCTTGATCTGGAAGGGAGGAAAACCGGCGGACTTCGAATTGCGTTTCACCTTCCGATGCGATGACTCGAACAACTCAGGGGTCCAGTACCGCTCCAAACATATCGAAAATCCCCAAGCCAAAAACAAATGGGTCGTTCGCGGCTACCAACACGAGATTCGCAACGAGAGCAAGCAACCGAACGTCGCTGGTTTCATCTACGACGAAGGGGGCAAACGCGGACGCCTGTGCCTAGCTGGCGAGAAGGCCGTGTGGGAACAGGGATCCAAGAAAGTCGTCGGCCAATGCATCAACGCCGAGGAATTCGCAACCTTGTTCCGTTTGAACGATTGGAACGATGCGGTGATTGTCGCCCAAGGCAACCGAATCAAACATTACTTGAACGGTCGTTTGATCCTGGACTTCACCGACAACGATCCAGATCTGGCCCTTCGCGAAGGAGTGCTTGCCCTTCAACTCCATGCGGGAAAACCGATGTGGGCCGAGTTCAAAAACATTAAGCTTCGCGAGTTGGCCAAATAAACACCAAGCCTTTCTTCCAAACGCATGGTCCCTATGGATTGGTCCACCCTAAAGAACTCCAAAAAACTCCTTCTAGGCACGACGAATCGCAAGAAGCTCATCGAACTCAGCGCGCACCTTCAACCTCGCGGCTTTGTGCTTCTAACGCTCGCCGATATGCCCAGCTTCATCGATGTCGAGGAAACCGGAAAGACATTTCTTGAGAACGCCAAGCTCAAGGGGAACGCCCAAGCCGTCGCGCAGGGGCTCTGGACCATCGGCGAGGACAGTGGGCTGTGCGTCCCGGCACTCGGTGGCGAGCCGGGTATCTATTCGGCAAGGTACTCGCTGAGTCCAAGCCAAAGTGGCGAGGCGAGCGATCGATCGCTCGTCGACCAGAACAACAACGACAAGCTACTCAGGGAAATGGAGTCTGTACCCGACCAACTGCGGGATGCTTACTATGTTTCGGCCATCGTCCTGTGCGATCCGGCTGGCCATGTCGCCCTCGAGGTCCAAGGCCAATGTTGGGGCCGTATTTTGCGCAAAAGGCGGGGAACTCAAGGCTTCGGATACGACCCTCTGTTCGAGGTGGTAGAATACCACAAGACGTTCGCGGAATTGGGATTGAACGTCAAGCGAGCGATCAGCCACCGCTCTCGTGCGTTGCGCGAATTTTTGCGGCAACTCGACGCCAAGCTTTAGCGCTGATTCCACGGATGCGAAAACAATCCGTCTCGTTACCGATCCACTTCCGATTCGAACGCTTCGGATCTTCAGAGAATGCTTGAACTATGACACAACTGCCAACCTGGCCGCAAAGGGTACTCCAAGCTGCAGCGATCTACAATCTGCTCTGGGGAACCTGGGTCGTTCTGTTCCCAAACCATTGGTTCGACCTTACGGGGATCCCTCATCCAAATTATCCCGGGATTTGGCAATGCGTCGGGATGATCGTTGGGGTTTACGGATTGGGCTATTGGTGGGCTTCGAGAGACTTTGCCAAGCATTGGCCGGTGATCGCCGTAGGGTTCCTCGGTAAGATTTTCGGTCCAATCGGTTTTTTGCAATCGGTCATCCAGGGCGCGCTACCATGGAGTTGGGGTTGGATGATCCTAACGAACGATCTGATTTGGTGGTTGCCTTTTGGGGCGATGTTGTACTTAGCCTTCAAGAAGCATTCGGATCCGCAGCAGAGGGCAGCAGACTCAGGAAAACAAGCTGCTGAACCCTGGAGCTTGGCTGACGCAAATACTTTGGCCCGCACGGCTCAGGGACAGACGATTGGTCAGCTCAGCTCCAAAAAGGATGTCCTGTTGATTTTCCTTCGGCATGCAGGGTGTACGTTCTGTCGAGAAACACTCGATGAACTCCGTAAGTCGCGTCCATCCTGGGAGCAGCATGGATTGCAGCCGGTGGTCGTTCACATGGGGAGCAACGAGCAAGGGCTCCAGATGATGGGCCAGTACCAACTTGACGACTGCCCAGTTATCAGCGACCCAGAGTGCCGGACCTTCAGGGCCTACCAGCTACCTCGGGGGACTTGGCGACAACTCTTCGGACTGCGTATATGGTTCGAGGGATTCAAGGCAGCGATCCTCAAGGGGTATGGATTTGGGAAACTCGTGGGGGATGGATTTCAGATGTCA
>JAJTEK010000079.1 GCA_021299695.1 Pirellula sp.
CAACAATTCCCACATCCAGTGCACTCAAAGGCCAAACCGGCTCGGTACCACGGCAGCGTTGGACGATGTTCCGTATCCTGACTGCGCATGTCATAGGTATCGGAATTTTCAGAGGAAGGATCGTGTTTAGGCATCTTGAGCTTACTCGAGTTCACTCCGAAGCATCACGCTCAGCCCAAAGACCTCTTCGAACAGATCGCCACTCTGACGGATCGTGAGTTGTTCGAGCGAGACGTCTTCGCTCCCGCGGGTAACAATCACCAATCGATTGTCTTCTTTCAAGCAGCGGATGGTCCCGATCCGTTGAGAGCGTGATTCATTCAAGGCGATGGCAAGCCTCAAAAGGGCTGCTAGTTTTGCTACCGCGATACGGTCATTGCGATCGAGCGTCGAATAGCCTTCGTGCTCGGGTTGTGGCGAGGATCGTCGTTGGTATCGCACAACGAGCGAGAGCAGAAGCTGATCTCGATCCGACAGTCCGAAGAGTTCGCTGTGGCGGATGATGTACATCGCATGTTTATGGTGGGATCGACTGCTGATAAAGCTACCGATTTCATGGAGTATCGCGGCCAGATATAAAATCAGCTCCATCCGTTGATCGAGCTGGTGCTCTTGCATCAGGTCAGAGAACAACTTTCGACATAGGGTCGCGACGTGCCTAGCATGGGATTCGTCGAATGCAAAGCGTCTTCCGAGATTGATTGCGGATCGGACGATCTGGTTTCGCAGTTCGACAGTCCAGGCATCGCGTACCGAAAGTTCCGTCAGGAGACCGTCTCTTAGATTGGTGTCGGCGACGAACAACTGGTCGCACTTGAACTCTTTTGCCAACAATGCATAGCTCATCAAGGCTGGCCAAAGCGTCTCGGTATCGGCAAAACTCATCGAGTATCGGCTGATGAGTTCGTCTTCATGCAGGTTTCCAATCTGACGAGCAAAACCAAGTAGCGCATCGGCCGATACGCGTTGAAGCTCGCCATCGGCTTTGACAGAATCGATGTTCTTGACCGCCATCCGCACGTCACCACCGATAGCAACCATTTGGATTTGGCTTGTTTCATCGACGTTGTCAAAGATCTGGTGGACGATCCGCCGGATTTGTGTTTCAAGAATCGCGCGCTGCTTGGCATGCGAGGTCTTGAATCGATCGACTTGTTCGAGCATACGCAGTGAACCGAGCCGATATGTATTGGAAAACTGGATGTTCCCTCCGCTGACGACGAGTATTTCCGTGCTGCCGCTACCGACCTCGACGACAATCGTCTTGACCGTTGCCAGGACTGGGTTGAGTTGGAGCAGAGGCTGGATCCCCATATAGGTAATCCGGTTGACCTCGGCCTCGTCGAGGATCTTGATTTCAAGTCCCGTTGCGATGTAGATCCTGTCGATAAACGCCAAGCGGTTGCTCGCCTCCCGCACAGCGCTGGTTGCCACCACGCGGATTTGTTCCGGACGGGTGATGCCGTACTCTTGCATCAAACGGCGATAGCTTTTGAGAACCCGAACGCATTCCTCAATGCTCTCCCGAGAGATTTGCTGTGTGGTGAAGGTATCCTTGCCCAGCGAAACTGCACGCGAGACTTCTTCGAGCGTTCGAACGTGGCCTTGACTTTCGATTTCCGCAATCGCCATGCGGATGCTCGTCGAGCCGATATCGACAACTGCCACGGTGCGCGCAGGGAGCGTCGGTTGATTTCCACTTGGTCGTTGACTCATCCCGGCTGACATCGCTTGCCCTAGTCCTCTGTTGCCCTATTTGATTACGTAATATTCGATCATACTTTGAAGAACTCTCACAGGCCAATTCAGTAGGCTGGCAAATCCCCCGCCGTCAGGCAAATCCCCAGGCAGGCAAATCCCCAGGCATGTTACCCGCCGTCCGTCTCGATGGCCGCTTGGATCCTCTGAAGGACTTCGCTGAGTTTAAGCCCATGTTCAAGGGCGATTTTCCGGCAGGCTTCGTACTCTGGAGAGAGAACTTCGGAGCCATCTGGATAGCTAGCGGCCTTGCAAGACACCTTTCCCCAAGGAGTCTGCACTTCGACTGCATGGCGTTTGAGGATGCTGCGCTGCTGAAGGGACTTTCGAATTCCGAGGGTCCCGGTATGTGCGAAGATCACAAGTTCGATCCGTTGGGCTAGTTCGGGATTTGCCAGGACGCTCAGGAGCGTTCCGGGTCGGTTCTTCTTCATTTGAATCGCTGTCGTATAGACGTCTAACGCCCCGGCGGCCCAGAGTTGCTCGATCGCAAAACCGATCTGCTCGCCTGTAACGTCATCGAGGTTGGTTTCGAATCGCACGACGGTGTCGGTGTCGACTCGGCTCGCGGAAGGATGTGGGGACTCAGCCCCCAGAAAAATCCGCAGTAGATTCGGTCGATCTTCGAGCTCACGCGTTCCAGCCCCAAGTCCGATCGTCTCAATTTGTATCGCTGGGAGCGGACCGAAGCCACTGACAAGCTCCGCTAGGATCGCCGCCCCGGTAGGGGTCGTCAGTTCCGCTTGGAGATCGCATGGAGCGATGGGGATCCCACGGAGCAATTCGGCCGTCGCCGGTGCGGGTACCGCAACGCGTCCATGGGCGATCCTGACGAAACCGGTCCCGGTCGGAACGGCCGAAGCCGTCGCGCTTTGGATTCCAAGCTGGTCCCAAGCCACAGCACATCCAACGATATCGACGATCGAATCGATCGCTCCTACCTCGTGGAAATGAACTTGGTCGATCGATATGCCATGGACTCTCGCTTCGGCTTTGGCAAGGCGCTCGAAAATTCGGTTGGCGATACGTCTTGCCGAGGGACTGATTCGCGCCCTGGAGATGCACTCGAGGATTTGCTCCAAATCGCGATGCGTGGGATCCTCGGGAGCACGAATTTGAAGTTTCTGGGCCCGGAAACCTTGCTTTCGAACCGGTGCGATCGAGAGGCTCGCAACCAACCCCATCGAGTCGATCGCCGCTTGAATTTCCTTGAGGTTCGCACCGCAGTCGATCAGTGCCGCCAGGGTCATATCGCCACTGATACCGCTTGAACAATCCAAATAAGCGACCCGCATGTCCGAATATCGTTTCTGGCTGGAACTCAACGCGAAGGGTTTGGTTTGCTACAATTGGCCTAGCAAATGGGACAACGATTCCATTTTGCACTTCGATTTTAATCTGGCTGATGGATCCTTAGAATGCGAGTCCCCAACTATCCGGGAAGCCGTGGCGTTTCGATCAATTTGACCCCCATGATCGACGTGACGTTTCTGCTGATCATCTTCTTTTTGGTCAGTAGCCACCTTTCTAAGCAGGAGAATTTTCTTCCCCTGGAACTTCCTATCGCCTCGACGGGTGTTTCGGATTTCTCGGATCGCACGACCCTGACGATCCAAATTCCCTCCGACGGCTCGTATCTGGTCAACAACGCACGCTCGGACTTGGAACAAATCCAAGCGTCCATTCTTCAAAAGATGGAATCCAACGGAAAGAGTCCGATTCGGATCCGGATTCGAACCGATAAATCAGCCGCTTATGCACCGATCGCAAGGTTGCTCAAACTCTGCGCCTTGACGGGGAATTCGGACATTGTCTTTGCGGTGTACGAGGAGGGGCGATGAAGACCAACTATTCGAACCCCCGGGGGCGCACCTCGCTCGATAACATGATGACACCGATGATCGATGTGGTGTTTCTGCTCCTGATTTTTTTCTTGACCACCGCTTCGTTCCAGCGACTCGAGAAACTATTGCCAAGCTCTGTTTCTGCTTCGTCCGATTCGACACTCGGAGAGTCCCAAGAGCCCCCTCCGGTTCCACCCCAAGAGGACATTCACGATTGCGTGATCAAAATTCGGCGTCAGGAAAATCAAATCGAATACCAATGGAACGGTGTTCGAGTCGAGTCGCTCGAAGCGATCGAACAAAGGCTCATTGGGATTCTCAAGGTTCGTTCTGACGTTCCGATCATCGTCGATCCCGACGATAGCATTTTGGCAGGCGAGGCGCTCGGAGTCTACGATCTGGCAAAACGCGCTGGTGCCAGTTCGCTGTACATGGTCGCGCGTTGATAGCCAATCGTTCTACTGCTTGATCAGCGTTTCGATCTTCTTGCGCAGAAGATCTTCGTTTTCATCGCTCGCCCCGACAAGGACCTCGACGATTCCACCATCGCGATCGATCAGAACGGTTTGAGGGATCGCCGCGACGTTGTATTGTTTCGACACGGTTCCATCGGTATCGAGCACCACCGTTGGGATCGATTTAAGGCGTTCGAGAAACGGCCGAACGCGGGTTTCGGGCTCTTCGCAGTTGACCAAAATCAGTTCGACCCCCGCTTCCTTGTACTCTTTGGAAATCTCGATCAACGATGGAATCGAGCGGATGCAAGGTCCACACCATGTGGCCCAAAAGTCTACGATCAGGATTTTGCCCCTGTTCTCCTTGAGTTTGAACGGGGTCCCATCGATCTTCATCAGATCGAATTCCGGTGCTCCTTGTCCGATCATCCGCATTTGAGGTGTGTCGTTCGGGCGATCATTGCCCCCTTCGGATTCGGAAACGAATTTGGGGTCCGGCGCATGCTGTAGCTTCCACTTGCCGTATCGATTTTGCGAAGCATCGATGGCGATCGCATCGCCGAGAGAGATGCGTACAACGCTGCTCCAAGGTAGCGAACATTCGCCAAGCTGCGGGTGGGTGCCTTTGAGCTCTTCGGCGTCGACCGATTCGGGGACAATCGAAACTCGAGCGCCCTGCTCGAGGATGATTTGGTAGACGTCGTTGGACGCATTTTGGACAGGTGCTTGTGGTTCGGCGCTGTCTGCAGGTTCGGCGCTGTCTGCAGGTTTGGCCGGATCGCTCGGTTGAGCCGGTTCGGTCGGATCGTTGGTTTGCTCTAGCTTCGGTGCCGGGTCCAGAGCGATCAGCTCGGCAATGTTTTTGACCAAGATGGTTCGCTGTTCGCCTCGTACATCGACGACCAGTTGATCGCGGTCAAAGTGAATCAGTTTTCCTCGGAGCAAGTCCCCATCGCGAGAGACCACCAAGTGACTCGGCGGATTGTTGCGTTGAACACGCGGTAGGGTCAGCAATCGCAATCGTGTAGCACGATCGATTTTGTCGACCCCTCGATAATCGACAAACCGCACACCACGAACCAAGGCTTGTTCGATCGATTGTTTAGGAAATAGGGTTGACTCGAAGAAAAACTCTTCGGCGTCACCCCGGCGGACCATGGCCGGAAAGCAGTCACCCGAGAAAAGGAACAGACTAGGGTCCTCGGGTTTAAGTGGCCGTCCGACGTCATTTTCGTTCGGTGGGGTATCGGTTCGAACATTGGCCAAGTTTTCATTAGGTTTCGTTCGTTTCTGGGTCGATCCGGCCAGTTGGGTCACCATCGGTTCGATGGCTCCATCGGCTCGTGGATTGAGGGCAACGGGAGCGACTGCGTTTTTTGCGAGCCAAGTGAATGTTTTGGAGCTAGGGGTATGCTGAGCGACGCTCGCAATGCGTCCGGTCGATACCGCGTCATCGGTGATCAAGCGTTGGACGACGATCTTCTGCGCCTCGGCGATCGTTTTGGGTTGGGGCTCCTCGAGAATCGGCAACGGGCGTTTGGAAATCCTCTTGATTTGCGAAAGCGGGACGGGCAGTTTTTTCCCTGCTACATCGATGTCGATTCCTTCAAAAGAAGCTTCAGTCCGACTTTGTAGAGCGCTCGAAGCGAATCGCATCCCGTTGGTCAATTCGAGGGTCGTGACTTGGTTTGGCAGCGCGGATTCCAAAGGGAACTCGATCCGCTCGATCTCCTCGAACCCCAAGCGGATCGGCGACTGCGCAATGCCTTGGACTTTGACCGAACCCTGACCATCGTTGTCGTCTGGAGCGTTGAGGATACTGCCAAAAAAGGTCCCACGGGCTTTGGTCATCCATTCGAATTGTCCGTTTGCGGGTCGATTCGGTTCGACCTCAGCGGCTTCGGAGGGGATGGAAAAGGCGTTGCGGGATATGCGAAGATCCCGGAGCGTCAGAACACCTAATGCGGTGTTGGTGAAGCTGACTTTCGTCCGTCCAACGAACCGTTCCTTGATGTTCCCCTTGAGTCTTCCGAGAACCTGATTGTCCTTCATGAGCACGTAGACTCCTTTGGTGGCATCGCAAAGCAGCCGGAGTTTGATCGATTGATCTTCCTCGTAGGGCAATTGGATCGTCGTGACGTCGGCATCTGCCGAGTTCTCTAGGAGTAGCGTCACGTTGAGGAGTTTTTTGTTCTGAAGTTTACGGACCTGCAATTCCATGCGGCGCGGTTCACCAAGGGTCATCCACCAATTGGGGGAGGCTTGGTCCCAAGCCACATCGAGGTCGATGGTCGCCAATTCGGGTAGCTGGGCCCATTGCGAGATGGTCGTGCCACTGGTGTCGGTGGAGATCTCACCTGCCTTGAGGTACCACTTGGTGGCTCGCCCGTTCCGTGTCGCCGGGAGCACCTGCTCCCAGTCCTGGGCGCTGAGGACTTCGACAGCTTGCGATCCACCTGGGATGATACGCAAAAGGTACCGGAGGTTTTCGGTAGCAAGTGAAACCTTACCGACGTGAGGCACATCGAGTTCGATTCGATCGGGTTGGATCGAGACGAGCTCTCCACTGACGACCTCCCCTGTTTTTAGCTCGGCACAAAAGGGATTCTTCCCCAGCGCGTTGTTTTGGGTTGGATCACCAAGTGCGTCTTGGACTTGGACCAGTTGAAGGGCATCCCAGGGAAACGCGATGGGCTCTAAGAAACTCGGACAGTTCCACAGGAGTTGCTCCGGGTTTTGGCTCGCCGCGAGTCTTCCTCGGTAAGTGTCTCCACCTTGGATCCTCAAGACGCTAAGCGAGACGTCGGATTGCTTGTCGGCTTGCTGCGCATCGGCACGACCGAATAGGAAAGCGGCCAGGAGACAAAGCAAGACGCCCCATGCGCCAAATGGGACGCGTGAGCCGAGGGAGGCCAAGGAAGCCAATTTTGCGAACCGGGCGAAGGCCAAAGAGCTAAAGAGTTTCATAACCATCGGTCGTTTAGCGTTCGTAGATCGGTAGGAATCGGAAATTCAGGGCCAGAGCCAGCAGCGACATGCTTGTTGCGACCGGTGCCCCGTAGTTTCCGTCAAAGTGCCCATCGGCTCTTTGCTTTTCTTTCAATTCGCGGATGAGGTTTTTGTTCCATTTTTCCCACGCGGCGATATCGGATTGAAACAGGGCTTGGGCTTTGTAATATGCCGTGTATTCGCCGTAGTGGTCGCTTGTTTCGTTCGAGTCTGTCGACTTTAGGAATGTCGAGGTCGCTTTGAATTCCTTAAGATCTTTGCGCCCTGAGACGCTATAGACGAGCGTTGCGATCGAGACCCGGGCCGGAGAATTATCGAACCCGCCGAGTCCACCTGCATAAGCGACTTGTCCACTCGAAGAGGTCATCGAGGTGAAGTACTCGATCGCTCGATCGATGGATTTGTCGGGGACTTCGACGCCGGCGTTGCGAGCGGCGAGCAATCCGACCATGACCGAGCCGCTGACGGAGGTATCTGCATCGGTCGAATCGGGAGAATAACGCCAGCCGCCGACGTTGTTTTTGTTTTGGCTGGTAATCGCGGTCCGGACGGCCAACTCTAGCGCTTTGCCGATCGAGCGATGCTTGCTCTCATTCTTCGAGACGCCATCCCACAAGCGGCGTTCGTCGAGGGCTCCGTAGGCTTCGGCCAATGCGAGCATTGCAAATCCGTGGTGGTACATGCTCGAGCCGATGTATCCGGTCGTCGGGTTCTGATCTTCGATGATCGATCGAACTCCTTTTTTGATCGCATCGGAATAAACACCAAAGTTGGGATCTTCGCCATAGGCTAGGAAGGCCATGGTGGCCAGCCCCGTGACCCCAGGACCACTTTCGCCCCCCTTGAATCGGCCGTTGTCATTTTGGTTGTTTTCGAGCCAGGTCAAACCGCGCTCGTACATCTCTCGCACGTCTCTAGGGACCGCTTGCCCTTGAAACATGTTTTCGCGTAGAGGATTTTGCGCCAAGGCTTTCGAGCCTGTGACGATCGATGTTGCAATCAGCACCAGGCAAATTGCCGAGCAGAGACATTTAGAAATCATCGCCAAGTTCACGGATCACGAGTTGAAGGTCGTCGGACTGTTCGAGGGGCTTTTTGAGTTCCTGAATTTGTTCAGGGGAGAAGATCTCCCGTTTTTCTTTTTCGGGGAATTGCTGGAGCGCCTGCCAAGCTTGATCGAGCGACTTCCAAGCTTCGGTATTCGAAGCGGTATAGGGTTCGAGTTTATCGCGTTGCTTGGAGGTCAATCCCAATCGGCGTGAGATGCGCATGAGCACTTCGATCCGAGCGACTTGCTGTCGATACTCGGCTCTTTTTTGGTTGTCCTTTTCGATTTCTTTTTTGTGCTGTTCGCTCAGGTTGCTGAATAGGACTTTTTGCCAGAGGGGCAATTTCTTGGTGTTTGGCGGTTGGCCTTGCACCCGAAAACGCTCGGTCAGCTTGAACACCTTGTTGTAGAATTCGGAGTACTCTTCCTGGGTTGGGTTGCGTGGCCCCTGCGCTGCCAGAGCCATGACCTCGGTCTTGAACCTTTGGATTTCTAGTTCCGCAGTCGCTTGTACTTTCTCCCGCGTGGCCTCATCGATCCCGCAGATCAGCTCGATGCGGTTGACGGTCGATCGGACGCGTCTGCGTTGCTGTTGTTCGAAGGTTGCTTCCGAGCCGCCGAGTTGGCTGTAGATGACGTCGGACCATCGGTCGGGATCCATGGCGAAATTGACCATGGCATTCTTCTTTGGGACTTCAGGCTCTTCCTCGGGTTCGGGACGATTGCGGTCGAACGCACGTGGGATCTTATCGGTTTTATCCGCTTTATCCGGCTTATCCGACTTGTTCTGTCCGGAGGAACGATCGGGTTTCTCGCTGTTTTTCTCGGGCTTATCGCCCACGACCACCACGGGATCCTGGGCATTGACAGTGACCTCGATGGCTATGACTTGCTGTGCGGGGACTTGCTGTGCGGGGATTGGCTGTGCGGGGATTTGCTGTGCATCGAGCCTGTTGTAGGCCGACGCGAGAACGATCCAACCGAGCAGTGCGATCCGAGAGACCACAAGGATTGCTCGGATGGGTCCTGGGTTTGGGGATACAAACAAGAGTGGTAGTTGCATCACGGCTGAGGCTTTGCGGGTGCAGCGGGAGGCGTTTGAAGTTGGATCGATTCATCGCTTTGAACGTCGGCGATTTGAAACCGTTCTGCAAGCGACTTGGAAGGAAGATCGGTCGAACCGCCAGAGGTGTAGTATTCCTGCCGGCCTGCTGAAGTATCGGCCCCTGCGGTTCTTTGTGCGTCGCTCAGAGCGGTGCTGATCCAAGCGAATTTGGTCTCCGGGGTGGTCCCGTTGCGGTACATGACCCACCAAGCTTCCTTCCAGCGTTCTTGCAGAAGGGTTTCGACTTCCTTCATTTGTTTGGCGCTGAGTCCGAACTTGCGTTCGGCGTCGCTGACCATTTTTCCGATGACGATCCGACGTCGAAGGGCGTTGCGGCTTTCGAGTTCAAAGTTCCAGTTGGTCCGTTGTTCTTCGGTGATTGCATCGACTTCGCGCATCCAAGTTTTCACGGCGGTTTCAACTCGGAATTCAAAGTCCACGCCGCCGCGTTGATTGGCTTCAGAATAGCTTCGGAAAACCGAAGCAAACTTGGACTTCCATTCGGTTTCGATCAAATCGACGAGCTCTTTGGCCTGTGCAGGATTGAGCTTACAAATCGATTGGAGCGCGTTGAGCTCTTGTTGGATCAGACCTCGGACCCATTTTCGGGCGGTGATTTCGCGGTCGTTCAGCGGTTGCGCGTTCCTGGCACCTGCGATTTGAATGGCTTGCAATCGGATGGCTGGAACGGCATTTTGGGCACTTAGCCTAGTGCTTGTGCCAAAAACCCCGAACATCGCAAGAGCCAAATGGAGACACAGTTGGACAGACAGAGGCCTTGGACTGCTTGAGAAGGTTCGCAAGAAACGGCTTGTAGGAATCAACAGCGCCATTAGCGTCGATCGATCCTTTCGAAGTATTGGTCTAATCCGTATCGGAACTCTTCAGGAAGGCTCGATCCGCTTGTTCCTGTAGCTTGTTCGACTCCATGATCTTGTCGGATCTCTTTTTCGTTGATGCCAGGTCCGACCATTGCAATGGCCGCATCGGTGGTATCTCCAGAACCGCCTCCGCCGGGGTTGGCCCCCCCTCCCCCACCCTTGCTCTTGGGGTTGATCCGTTTGCTCGACAGGAGCAATTCGATCGCCTCGGTTTCTGCCGCGACTGCGGCTTTCCCAGTGTCGGGTCGTTTCAGGGTTGACCAAGCGTCATTCATGGCCAATTCGACCATTTGCATGAGTTCGATTTCTTTGGCGAACTCTTCGGAACCGTTGGGGAGCTGTTCGATTTTTTCACCGACAACCACGATGCGATCGCGGAGTTCTTTTTGGGTCCCGACGAGCTCTTTGACCGAGGTTTGGTACTGTTCGTCGGGAGCGGCAGTTTTGGCTTGTTCGGCAAGGCGAGTTCGTTCCCGCAAGTTCATTTCGGCCTCGAGGACCTGCATGACTTCCAGGACGATCGACGGTGGAAGCGAGCCTTTGGACTTCCCGCCTGGGCATTGGCCTTTGGACGCTGGATCCACGAGATCCTCGGCCCAGCGATCGAAGGCATCGGACCAGTATTCGGCCTCGGCGATGGTGAGTCCTTGTTGTTCGACGACTTCCTGGGTGATTTTCCGAAGGCCAGCCAGGGGATCTTCTTTGCGGATGTCGTCAAGTACATCTCGGAACTTGACCATCGGCCGGCGTTCGTGGAAGGCTTCTAGGTCATCGATGATTTGCCCGACGTTGTTCAGGGCGACGTTCTCTCTTGAAGAAAGCTGTTCGAGGTTTTCGCGATCTTCGGACTTTAGGCGTTTGGCTCTCATGCCGAAGGCGGTCGGAACTGAAGTGCTTACGGCGTCTGCTACCGAGATTTGTTCGCGGGAAGCGGCTTTAAAGCGTTTGACCAGCGTGCTTCCCTCGAGGTTTGCCATCACTTTATTGAGTTCATCGGAGACCTTGTCGAATTCTTCGAGGAGGGCGAGTTGTTGCTCGACGGCTTTCTGGATGGCTTCGGGAGTTTGTGGTTCCTCAGGTTCTTCAGGGGTATCTTCCTGGGGCTTTGAAGAAGGTTTCGCACCGGCCAAGGTCGTCGTTGGGAGTCCGAGTCGTCCGGTGCTCGGTTTCTTTTTCTTTGGGTCTTGTTCCTCTTCAGGGTTCTGGCTTGGAGGTTGCTGCGAGGATTCCGAGTCGACAACGCTTGGGGCTTTGGGGATCGGGTTTTTGTCGGGATCTTGTTCGGATTTCTGTTCGCCAGATCCATTTTGTTCGCTGCGGTTGACACCAGCGATTTTCGGTGGATCTTTAGGTGGCTCTTGGTTGGCTGAAGCTTGGCCGTTCTTGGCGGCTTGTTTGAGCAGGTTGGCCACCGAAGGCATTCGCGATGCGGAGATATCCTTGAGGATCTTCTGCATCTCGGCCCATTTTTCGAGGTGCCCTACGCCAATTTCCGAGTTGCGAGCGGCTTGGCGGAGCAGATCCTCGCCGCGTGAGGTGAGGTTCCCGAGACGTCTTGCATTGGCTTGTTCTGCAGCGGCTTGTTGCTCGATTTGTTTGATCGCATCGGGGGTGGCGAGTTCTTGCTCGGACATCGCGTAGAGTTTTTTGTTCGTATCGAGCAATTGAACTTCTCGATCGCGAACCTCGAGAGCTTCGCGTTGCCAGCGGTTGAATTGCTGGAGGATCCACAGAGCGTGGTCCGAGGGGTTGAGGATCATCAACAGGACGGGGTTGGAATAGACGCGGTTGCGTCCGGGGAGGAAGTCTTCGGCAAAGAGTCGCACTTCGAGTGCTTGGGGTTCGATGCCAAGCGAGCTGGCTTGAAAGACCGCGTCGGCATCGAGTCTCTCGGCCGTGGCTCCACCGGCGATCAAGATCCGTTCGCCTTGGGTTTTCTTCGATGCGACGGCCCCTTCGGCGGTCTTCCATTCGAGTCCGATTTGTTTGACGCCGAAGTCGTCCGAAGCGTGGACTTGGAATTGGATCTGTTCGGTTTCCAAGAGGACTTTGGCCCGGGGCATTCCCTCGGCGTAGATGGTAGGCTCTTCGTCGGCTCGGACGATGATGTTCAACGGAAAGGGGCTTTTGGCAGAGAGCCCAAGGCGATCGACCCATTGGACTTCATGGGCCGAGGTTGCTGAGTCTTTGAGTTCGTCGGAGTCGAAGTTTTCGTCGGCCACGCGCATGGCTTGCCGATCGAGGGTGACGCTAGAGAGTTCGCGGGAAGCTTTTCCATTGATCGAGTAGGAGGTCCCCTCGACGATGGTCAGTCCGCCGCTGCGGATGTCTTTGGTCAGGGCTTCGGAGCGCTGAAGGTAATCAGGGAGTCGAACGTTGGCACTTGCAGCGACCAGTTCGGGGCGCGTTGTGGGGATGACTTCGATCGTCGGCGTTGCATCTCCGATCCGCAGGGTGAGTTTGGTCGGTTGGATCATCGGAGGCAGATCGAACTGGTAAGCGTCCGATTGACGGGTGCTTTCCATCTTGGGCAGACCCGGCAACCAAAGGTTTGCCAGAGCGGGTTTCCAAGGAGATTGATCGACCAGCGGAATTTTGAGCGAAACGGATTCCCCGTGAGGCACGATCCACTCGGTAGGGATTTTCTCCAACTGCGTAAAAGTGAAACGAGGGACCGAACTCCAGGGTGCGGCGAAACGGGCAAAGGCGTTGGCCGAAGCGCTCGGATAAATCCAACCTAGAGCGACCGTCAAGGCACCGGCAAGAGCGGCACAGGTCCACCAGCGTCGATGCCGGGACTCAGGGGCCGCCTGCGTCAGATCCTTGCTCGCAGCGACTTGGGCGACCTGATCGAGCGCAGCGCGGCATAGGGCCGGGGATCGCTTTTGCTCCTGAGGATCTGAAGCCAGTTCGATCGCGCTGAGCAAAGAGTCTCCGAGCGAGGGGAGCTTTTGGGTCATCAAACGGGCCAACGAGGCATGGGATCGGTAACGCAAGATCCAGCGTTCGACCCAGACAGGAATTGTCGCGACGCTTGCGAATGCCACGAGCCAAGCGATCCAGCGTCCCGACTTCGGCAAATCGATCACCCGATCCAGCAGGAAAACGGCCAGGTACCCAGCAAGAACACCCAGGCAAGCGATCCCTAGGCTCTCCATCACCTTGGTGCGTCTTAGGTGCGATCGGAAGGCTTGGAGTTGCTTTCCCAAGGATTCTGGCAGGAGGATCGCTTGTCGTTGATTTTCACTCATCCTGAGGACTCCGATTTTTGACAGAAATGCTTGAGGGACATTTCAAAGGTACCTAGAAAAGCACCATAGAGTATAGCCGCAAAAGATCCGTTTTTCCTCTAAGAATCCCCGGATTTCAGCCGCCAAAAAACCATTTCCGCATGGTTTTTGGGCGAATTAGACCGCTTGCCCTCCGATGTCTTTTGCCTCAATGGATTTGAGTTATTGTAAGCGGAACGGCGCAAGCCGTCCGTTGATTCGTCGAATGCCTGCGATTTCCCAGTGTTTCATCACCGGACGGCTTGCGCCGTTCCGCTAACACAAGGCCCTTGGCCTGGAGCCTATTGGCCCTGGGCCGAAACGAAACCCTAACGCAATCTGAACATGCTTCGGCAGGTTGTGCTGGCCAAGGACCGTTACAATGGGCGGCCCGTTATCCGCTTGGATAGGTCCTTTGCACCCACTCGATTTCCCTGTTTTGAAATGCCAGTGAACTTCAGAAAAAACCTCTTGGCCACTCTTGTTGCTTTGGCCTCGAACCTCCCAGGAGCCTTGGCCCAGGAAGCTCCGGCTCAAACGAAACTGCTCGATAATCCGCTTGCGAAATTGCCCGGTTTGAATGCATCAGGAAGTGTCTTGCTTCCCAACGGATGGACCATTAGCGCCCAGGGCAAGCAAGCCACCTTAGGGGATTTCCCTGTCCATTTGCTGACCCATCCTAGCGGCAACGATCTGGCAATTCTCCACAGCGGATACGGAGAGCACGAGATCATCACCATCGAGCCCAAGACGCTCAACAAGATCACCCGAACCGCGATCCCTCAGTCGTTCTATGGCTTGGACTTCAGCGCCGATGGAAAACACCTCATCGCATCGGGGGGCGAAGACGAAAAGGTCTACATCTTCCCCTACGACCAAGGCTTCCTCGGCCCTCCGAACGTCCTGACCTTGGCGACCAAGACCGACAAGTTCGTCGTATCGAGCGTTCTGTTGTCCGAAGATAGCCAAACCCTCTATGCATCGGGTCTGCTAGGCAACTCGATCAAGCGGATCAAAAACCCGATGAGCATGGCCAAACAAGCCGATGCGCCCAAAATCGACGACCCAAAAGAGGATGGATCAAAGGCTCAAAGTCTGAAGGCCAATATCGTTCCGGCCGAAATTCTCGCTCTACCCAATCAAAGCTATCCTTACGGGCTTTTGGAAGATCCCAAAAACAAAAAGCTCTATGTGAGTCTGTGGGGACTGGCTCAGATCGCGGTGATCGATCTGGAGACCTGGAAAATCGAAGCGACATGGACGACCAAGTCCCACCCGACGGAGATGATTCTCCTGGAGTCTACCAACCGGCTCGCAGTGGCCTGTTCGGATGAAAACAGCGTCGTGATTTTTGACCGAGCCACCGGGGAACTCCAAGAGGTACTGGCCACCGCACTTTATCCAGCCGCCAAAAACGGTAGCACTCCTTCGGCCATCGCGGTATCTCCCGATGAGCGCGTTTTGGTCGCCGTCAACTCGTGCAACAACAATCTTGCCATGTTCGATTTGACCGAGCCCAAGAAATCCCGGTCCTTGGGATTCATCCCTGTCGGTTGGTACCCTACGAACGTCAAGTTCTCGAAGGCTGGGGATCAGATTTTTGTGACCAACGGAAAGGGGATGTCCAGCAAGGACAATCGCTATGGACCGAACCCCACCAAACCATCACCAAAGAGCTTGAACGAATACATCGGCGGATTGTTCCAAGGGACACTCAGCGCGATACCGACCCCGAGCCCCGATGAACTCGCCTCGATGACCCGGATCGCATTCCAAACCTCGCCCCTTCAGGCCGACTCGAAAGTCGACACAACAGGCCTGAGCGAAAACAACCCGATTCCATCGAAGGTCGGTGACGCGAGTCCCATCAAACACTGCTTTTATATCATCAAAGAAAATCGCACTTACGACCAAGTCTTCGGCGACATCGCCAAGGGCAACGGCGAGCCATCACTGTGTATCTTCGGCGAGCAAGTCACCCCCAATCAGCATGCGTTAGCCAACCAGTTTGTGCTGCTCGATAACCTCTATGTCGACGGCGAAGTCAGTGCCGACGGCCACGAGTGGACCATGGCCGCCTACGCCACCGACTTCGTCGAAAAGACTTGGCCTTTGACCTACGGCAAGAGCCGAGGCAAGCTGACTTACCCTGCCGAAGGAGCCACCAAGATCGGACAACCTTCGAGCGGTTATCTGTGGGGGCAATGTGCCAAGGCGGGCAAGTCCTACTTTAGCTTCGGGGAGTTCATCGCCAACGGTTCGAAGCCAGGCGAAGCCTCGCGGGCTAAAATCCCGGTCCTCGAAGGCCATTTCGATCCGAACTACCGTTCCTACGATTTGGACTACAGCGATCTAGACCGCGCCGAGGCGTTTGCCAAACGCTTGAAGCAATTCGAAGCCGAGGACAATTTGCCGAGCTTCATCACCATGCACCTGCCCAACGACCACACCGCAGGAACCCGAGTTGGCAAATTGACCCCGACGGCCATGGTCGCCCAAAACGATGCCGCCTTGGGCAAGGTGGTCGAAGCGATCACCAAGAGCAAGTTTTGGCCTCAGTGCGCGATCTTCGTCATCCAGGACGACGTCCAAAACGGCAGCGACCACGTCGATGCCCACCGTTCGGTCGCCCTAGCGATCAGTCCTTATATCCGCCGAGGATCCGTCGACTCGACGATGTACTCGACCTCGAGCATGCTGCGGACCATGGAGTTGATTCTCGGTCTCGAACCGATGACGCAATTCGATGCGGCCGCTCGCCCGATGTTCAACGCCTTTGACTCCACAGCCGACACGACCCCCTATGAAGCCTTGGCACCTCGCGTGGACATCACCGCGACCAACCAAGCATTGGCCTGGGGTGCAGGGGTCTCCGAGCAGATGGACTTCTCGATCCCCGATGCGGCCGACGATCTGATTCTCAACGACATTGTGTGGCGAAGCGTCCGGGGAGCAAACTCGCCGATGCCCCCACCGATCCGCGCCGCATTCGTCTTCACCAAGGCCAACGAAGACGAAGATGAAGACGAAGATGAAGACTGATCCACCGTAGCATGGGGCTGCGACCCGTGCCTAAGTCCCACCGTAAATTGGGTCTGCGACCCGTTTGCCGCTCTACCCTTTCGTCGGGCTTGCCCCGGCGAAAGGAGGAACTTGCAGCTACCACTCATCAAGGAAAAAAATGAAGACACCTCTATTGAACATCTCCGTTTTCCAAAAGCGACTTATCCCCTACCTTTTTTGCTCTCTTGCTTCCCTACTATCCCTATTGGCCGGTGAACCTACTCGGATCGAACTTTGGCCCGAAGGGGCACCTGGTTCGCAAGACCGTAGACAGGAACCTGAGAAAACCGATCGTACCAATGGAGCCTGCAACGTTACCAACATCCATGCGCCATCGATCACGAGCTATCTACCAAAACCAGAGAAAGCTACCGGAACGGCGATCCTCATCGCTCCCGGCGGTGGACACCGTATGCTCTGCCTAGGACACGAAGGTGACGCGCTTGCGGAGTGGTTTGCTGAGCAAGGGATCGCTGCTTTTGTGCTGAGGTATCGATTGGCAAAAGAGGAAGGTTCCAAATACACCGTCGATGAACATGCGATGGCCGATACCCGTCGAGCGTTGAGACTGGTGCGCAGCCGCGCGTCGGACTGGAAAATCAATCCCGATCGGATTGGAATCCTTGGATTCTCTGCAGGCGGAGAGCTCGCGGCACTCGCAGCCATGGAATCGGATGCTGGCGACCCGACCCACAAGGATTCGATCGAGCGATTCAGTTGCCAACCTAACTTTCAAGTCCTCATCTATCCGGGCAGTTCGCATCGCTTCACCGTTAGCCAAGGAATGCCGCCGGCATTTATTGCACTTGGGGCCAAAGATCGCGACGATATCGCCTTGGGGATGGCTCAGCTCTACCTGAAGTACAAAGAGGTTGGGGTACCATGCGAACTTCATATCTACTCGAATGCCGGTCATGGATTCGGCTACCGAGCCAATGCAACCCATGCTGCCGCTCAATGGCCAAAACGGCTCCAAGAGTGGTTGATCGATTCGAAGTTGCTCGACTAGCGAAAGGAGCGATAGCCCAGACTGGCGGACTGCGGTGACGAAGCCTAAACTCAGGCTCGAGAAAGATCCGCTTCGCGGGTCAAAGCTACACACAATCAGGATAAGCCTTCATGCGTCACCAAGAACTACACCGCACGGACCGCATTGGCTGGCTTCGTGCCGCGGTGCTGGGTGCCAACGACGGCATCGTATCGACCGCAAGCCTTATTGTGGGCGTCGCAGCGGCGGAAACGACGCATAGCAGTGTGCTCATAGCAGGTGTCGCAGGGTTGGTGGCTGGAGCCATGTCGATGGCTGCCGGCGAGTATGTCTCGGTCAGTTCCCAAGCGGACACCGAGAAAGCCGACTTGGCTCGTGAATCTAGTGAGCTCGAAACCAGACCTGATTTTGAGCTCGCCGAGCTTGCATCGATCTACGTTGGACGGGGACTGGACGAGGATCTAGCGCATCGAGTCGCAGTTCAACTGACCAACCACGATGCGCTTGGTGCACATGCTCGAGACGAGCTGGGGATTTCGGACCTGACGACGGCAAAACCCATCCAAGCCGCTTTGGCGTCCGCAGCTTCGTTTGCCATCGGAGCATTGCTTCCGCTGATCGCCAGTTTCTTAACTCCGATGAGCGCGATTCCATGGGTTGTTTCTATTCTCAGTTTGGTCTTTTTAGCCTCCTTGGGAGGACTATCTGCGTCGCTCGGAGGAGCACCGATCGGAAGAGCCGTTTTCCGAATCACATTCTGGGGTGCGTTGGCAATGACCGCGACAGCAGCCATCGGCGCATTGTTCCAAGTCGCAGTCTAGTCCAACCAAGGCCCAACCCTGTGAGCCGCTAGGCGCAAGCCGCGGGCTATGGCTATAAACCACACACCCATTCAATCGTGCTGTACGGCGGGACACTTTTGCCGCATTTCAAAAAAACTTGAATACGCCTCGGGGAAACGGCAGTGCCTAGCGTGCTCGGCAGTGTGTGCCGGAACCGACAGGGTGCCTTCGTAAGTGCACCGACCTTCATTCGCAACAACGCGAAAGAAAGTGCGGTCTATATGAACTCTCGTGTTTCCCCTCCCTCGGTCCGAGTCGGCTCGGAAC
>JAJTEK010000080.1 GCA_021299695.1 Pirellula sp.
AACCAGACCGTTGGTGTCTTTGATCGTGTAGGCAAAGCTATCGCTCGTGGTGTTCGAACCGTTGTGCAAGTACGTCACATTGCCATCGGTATTGACCGTGACCGTGCCGTTGGCCGGTTGCGTGCTGATGACGATCGAGTTGCGGTTGATCGCTGAGGTACCGGCCGTATCGTTGTTGGCAAGATTCACCGTCGTTGAGCCTGACCTGACCACCGAGAATGCGTCGGCAACGGCCGTCGGTGGAGTGGTCACTGGGGTGATCGTCACCGAGACCGTAGCCGCAGAGGAAACCAGACCGTTGGTGTCTTGGATCGTATAGGCAAAGCTATCGCTCGTGGTGTTCGAACCGTTGTGCAAGTACGTCACGTTGCCATCGGTATTGACCGTGACTGTGCCGTTGGCCGGTTGCGTGCTGATGACGATCGAGTTGCGGTTGATCGCTGAGGTACCGGCCGTATCGTTGTTGGCTAGGTTCACCGTCGTTGAGCCCGACTTGACCACCGAGAATGCGTCGGCAACGGCCGTCGGCGGAGTGGTCACTGGTGTGATTGGATCGATATTGATTTTTGTCGATCGGACACCGTATCGATTGTTCGATTCCTGGACGATGTCTTTGCCCGTCCCACCGTCGATGCAGCTACCGTTTCCGAATCTTAGGTTCTCGAGCACCAACGTATCATCGCCCGACCCGCCGCCGACACCGGACCCTCGGCGTGATCGGCTGTTTCGAATCGTGATCGAGTCGTTGCCATCGCCACCTCCGGCGTGGATTCGTTGTGCCAGCAGATTGCTAGCGACCAATATGTCATTTCCTGCCCCTAAGTCCATGCGGATCTCGTAGCGGCCAAAGGCATTGAGTCCGATGACCGTGAGCTTATCGTCTCCACCGCCGGTTGCGATGTCGTAGCCTTTCCGCACGCGCAGGACCGCCGGTTGGGTCAATCCGTTGATGGTCGTACCGGTCGCACCGGTGACCTTGACCCGATCGCCGCTGATTCGTTCGATGGTAAGTTCGTTGGCGGCGTCATCTCCGCGAATCACCAAAAATCCGTTCGTCACCGCCGCGGTGACATCTCCAGCAAGAAGCTCGCGGGCTTGGAGTCGTTCGACCCCTAAGCGACGATGGGTGATAGCAGATTTGCGGCTTGCAAGTTTTTTTTGATTCATGGTGTGGTGGTTGGAGTGATTCTGAGTTTGCAAGGGATCCCGGTGGCTAATTGGAGTGCCTACCGGTGGGCATGGTTCCAAGTGAATCCCTTCGAAAATTCGGCCTAATCGTGGTGTTTCTACTGTAGTTCGGGCCTTCGGCGGGGCAATAGAAGGAGAATCGGTGGTATGTGCCGATTATCCGACATCGCCGATTGGCATGAGTTTGCCATGCTTTGCGACAACTTGTCGCAGTAACCGAGCGTGTTCGGGAGACTTTAGTTCGGGATCGGCGGCGATGAGTTGTCCGGCTAGATTTCTTGCGATGACCAAAACGGCTTCATCTTTGCAGATATCGGCGATTCGGAATTCGGGAAGGCCGGTTTGCTTTGTGCCGATGATTTCGCCGGGGCCACGACGGCGAAGATCGATTTCGGCCAATTCGAATCCGTCTTGAATTTTGGCGAATTGCTCTAGCCACTGGATTTTTTCCTGTGGTTCCACCGCCGTAAAGTGCGTTTGATTTTCGGCACCGCTTGCGTTTGACGTAGGTATGAGCCCGACGAAACCTGGGTGCTTTCCTCGCCCGACTCTACCTCGCAGTTGATGGAGTTGCGCCAGTCCGAGACGATCCGCATCGGCGATGGTCATGACCGAAGCGTTAGGAACATCGATTCCGACTTCGATCACGGTGCTTGCGACCAACACATCGAGCGAGCCGTGGTTGAATCGCTCGAGAACGGATTGTTTTTGTTCGCTGTCCAATCGACCGTGAATAAGTTCGACTCGCAGGCCGGCAAGAGGTCCTGCGTTGAGTTCATCCCACCATTGGATCGCGCCGCGAATGTCTTTTTCTTCATCGCTCTCGACGCGGGGTGCGACGACATAGGCTTGGCGACCGGCCTGGACCTGTTGTCGTACAAAGTTCCACCATCGATCGATGGTCTTGGGTTCGAGAACATAGGTTTGGACGGCCGACTGTCCTGGGGGACGTTGTTTGAGCGTCGAAACATCCAGATCGCCAAAGAGGGTCAGGGCCAGGGTCCGTGGAATGGGAGTTGCGGTCATGACTAAATAGTGCGGAGCGGTGCGAGAGGTTCTCAGAGCGGCGCGTTGTTCGACCCCGAATCGGTGCTGTTCGTCGATCACGACGATGCCAAGTTTAGAGAACTCGACTTGATCGCCCAAGAGAGCTTGGGTTCCGACGACGATATCGACCGTACCGATCGCGATCCTTTGAAGCAGTTCCCGTTTTTCGGGTGCTGGCATCGAGTGAACCAAAAGTTCGATTTCGACTCGGCTTCCAGCGAGTTGCTCTTTGAGTTTTCGAGCGTGTTGTCTTGCGAGAATTTCGGTCGGGGCCATAAGGACGGCCTGATACTCATTGGCCACAGCAGAGAGCATCGCGTATTGGGCGACGGCGGTTTTTCCGGTTCCGACATCGCCTTGCAGGAGTCGATTCATCGGGACGGTGCGTGCCATATCGGCTTTGACCTCCTCGATGACTTTGCGTTGATCCTCGGTCAAGACAAAAGGGAAGCGTTTGACGATACGCGCATCGATCAGGGCCGAGGCCTGAATGCTCGGAGCAGGGCGCTGTTGTTGGTAGACGTAGCGTTGTTTAGCCAGAGCCAACTGCAGTACAAAAAATTCTTGGAAGATGAATCGCAAGCGAGCTTCGTTGGCTTGCAGCATATCGACCGGCATGTGGATTTGTTGCAGAGCGTCCTGGATTGGCAAAAGGGCATCGGATTGCGTTTTGAGCAAGGCGGCCGCGTTTTGACGAACCTCCAGCGGGATGGCTTCTTCGATGTTTGCAGCAAGGGGCATTGCCGCTTCGATGGCGTTGGACAAGACCCTTTGGGTGAGTCCTTCGGTAAGCGGGTAGATGGGTCTTGGCCGGGCAGCCGGGGTTGGTTCCTCGGGATCGAGGGGGGTGATTTCTGGATGGCGCATTTGGTAGGCCACACCGGTGCTTTTGACCACACCTCGGGCCAAGAGCCGTTGGCCCAACGCATAGGCTTCGCGCCGAAAGGGCTGGTTGTACCAGGTGCAGCGCACGTAACCGCCCCCTTCGACAGCCAACAGCACCCCGACGCTCGATTTGCCGTCGAAGCCGAATCGCGAGTCGACATCGACGACCAATCCGACGACCGTCGCGAGGATCCCTTCTTGGAGCTCAAGGATCGACTTGCACTCGGAAACCTCTTGGTAACTTCGGGGGAACTGTCTGTTGGGTTCGGGAACAGAGACCCGTTAAAAATGGAAAATCTTTTTCTCTAAAACGGCATTCTAACGCAGTTCTTGCTCATTAGGGCCTTTTTGGTCTGGTTGTCAGTTGCGTCGAACCGTAGATAATGGCGTTTTTGGTTCGCGATGGTCTGCTGCAGGAATGCATGCAGGCTTGAGCAAGGAATCTCGCAGGAGCATAGCCAGAGTGTACGTCGCCGCATCCACCGGATGTTTTCCGGAATTGTCCTTTCCCGATGTGATCGAAGTCTTGGGGGATTTAGAATTTTCCACCGTCGAGATCGAACTCAACGACAAGACCGATCAGATCCCACCGAAACGCATCGTCGAGGATTTCGATGAAATGTTGCGACTGGTTCGCGATACCCACCGATTCGACATTTGCAGTTTCAACGTCAAAATCGACGCGACGGGGGATACTTACTATGAACGCTTCGAAAAGATTTGTGACTTGGCCAAGGCCACCAAAGTCGTCACGCTGACAGTACCCAGCGGGGAGCACGGGACCCCGTTTAACCAAGAAGTCGAACATCTTCAGAAACTCGCTGCGATCGCTTATGGACGCGGAATCCGCATCGGGATGAAAAGCCATGTCGGATGCCTCAGCGATGATCCCGATACGGTCCGCAATCTTTGCGACTACGTACCGGGGATCGGCCTGACGCTCGATCCGTCTCACTACCTCTGCTCGAACAACAAGAACAAAAGCTACGACAAGCTCTTGAAGTATGTCTATCACGTCCACTTGCGTGACTCCAAAAAGGATCGAATTCAAGTCCGAGTCGGTCAGGGGGAGATCGACTACAACAAGCTCATCACGCAATTGCAAAACTCGGGCTACCGACAAGCTCTGAGCATCGAGATGGCCCCTGAGGCGGGCTTGGACATGCGGCAAGAACTGCGGACGTTCCGATTGCTCCTAGATAGCTTGCTCTAATCCCAGAATCTTCCATGGAAGTAGTTATTACCGCCGTCGGTCCTGACAACGTCGGGCTTGCCGATCCGATCATCCATGATGTGACCAGTCGCGGTGCGAACATCGCCGAGATCCAGATGTACGATCACGACGAAGCGGCTGTCTTTGCGATGATGTGTCGGCTCGATATCGACGCGAGTCAGTATGCGGGCCTTTCTGAAAAGATGGCTGCAATCGCCGACGAAAAGAAGTTGGAGATTCGCGTTTGGAGCCCGGAAACCAACGCGAAAAAACCTCGGCTAGCCATCTGCACCACTCTTCTTGAGCATACCCCTCGCGCCCTCCTTCACGCGATCCACTCTCGGGCCCTAAACGCCGATCCGGTCGTGCTCATCGGGAACCGTCGAAAGTGCGAGGTCCTGGCCAAGGAGTACAACGTCCCGTTCGAGTTCATCGGCAACGAGGACGGTTCGGCCGACGATTCCAAGATGGTCGAACTGATCGATCGCTATCGAGCCGATTACGTGGTCCTGGCCCGGTACATGAGAGTCCTGCCTCCGGACACCTGCTGGAAATTCGCAGGAGGGCGTATCATCAACCTTCATCACGGATTGCTCCCGAGCTTCCGAGGCCTACGCCCTTACCATGACGCTTATGCAGCCCGGATGCTCTCTTTCGGGGCGACTTGCCATTTCATCGTCCCGGAACTCGATGCTGGCAATCAGACCATCAACCAAACCACCTTCAGCGTTCCTCCAGGGTCGAAACTCGAGGACGTCATCCGCCAGGGCCAAGAGCAAAACGAACCAGCTTGCCTAGTCGAAGGCGTCCGCCGCGTGTGCGACCGAGAGGTACAGCTTCACTTCCATCGCGTGATCGCCCGAAAAGTCGATTGAACCCCAGCCAAACGCTTGAGCCAACCCCGCTTACACACACACATCAAGGTTCCGATCATGTTCTCAATCCAACCTTACTTGAACCGATTCCAAGCGACCCTACAAGGCAAATTGCTCAGCGTTGCCGAATTGCTCAGCGTTGCCGAATTGCTCAGCGTTGCACTGGCCATCTGCTTGGCCACGCAGGGGTTTGGTCAAGACTCCCTAGCCGACAAGTCATGGCCATCGGATCGCGCACCGCAGTTGCTCAAGATCGCCACCTGGAACCTCGAGTGGTTCTTTGACGATTTTCAGGGCAACAATCGCAGCGAGGTAGCCAAGGAGCAGTCGGCACCGAATCGGGCCGAGTGGGACTGGCGCGTCGGAAATTTTGCAGCCGCGATCGCCAAATTCGAACCGACGATTCTGGCCGTCCAGGAGATCGAAGACCGAGGGGTAATGCAGAACTTGACCAAGGTACTCAAGGAGCAATTCAACCTTTCGTACCGGGTAGCGTTTATCGATGGATTTGATACAGGGACCGAGCAAGACGTAGCGGTTATTTTTCGTTCTGGGTTGGTCGAACTCTCGCGGCGAGAGCAAAACAACAGCATGTTCGAATCCAAAGAGTTTTACAATCTTTCCAAGCATCTGATCACCCGATTCGAGTGGCAGCAAGCCGATCGGGTGATCCCCTTGACCCTTTTAAATCTCCACTTGAGGGCCACGGCCGATGCAGCGGACTTGCGACAAAAGCAGACCAAGTTGGCTCACGAGTGGATGCGTAAGGCGATCGAACGCGGCGAGAATGTAATCATTCTCGGGGACTTCAACGTCGAAGAGTCGGTCGGCCAGATCAAGGCCGGGGGCGACGGCATGCACACGATTCTCGGCTTGGACACCCCCAACCCCAAAGACGACTTGATCGATCTTCTCGAAAAAGCTCCTGCGGACAAACGTCGAACGCACTTGATTCTCGATAAGCAATTCGATCGAATCCTGGCCTCGGCCGGGCTTGTCGACGGCCAAGGGGGATACAAATTCAAAAACATCGAGGTCCTTTCGCAGTGGAACATTCGCGGAACGGGAGCCGACGAGGATCACTGGGACACCCGTTACACCAAGGATTATGCCGAGCGAGACTTGAGCGACCATCATCCGGTGATGGCAACCTTTGAGCTGACGCCTTAGGCACATCGACATCGCCATGGAATCCGAGCTGAATCGACCGACGTGGCAACTTCCGCCAGGGGTTTCCCGGGGCACATGGGATTACGTCCATAACGAATCGATCGCCACGCAGTACGACTCGTTCCATGCTGGTCATCCGCTGCTTGATTACGACCGAGAGCTCGTCTTGCACGAGGCAAAACGCATTGAGACAGCCGTTGGTCCAGAGCCCATAGGACTCGACCTCGGGTGTGGCACCGGCCGGGTGCTGCTGCCGCTTGTCCAGAGTGGTTGGCGTGTGTTGGGATTGGATTTGAGCCAAGGGATGCTGCAGGAGGTCGGGAGCAAGACCCAGCAGGTGCGAGCGAGGGTCGGTAGAATCCGGGGAAATTTAGCTCAGCTCAATTGCTTGCAGGACAACTCGATCGATTTGGCCTATTGCCTTTACAGTTCGGTCGGGATGGTCCAGGGCCGGGCCAATCGCCGCGCGATGCTCGGCCATGTCGCACGGAGTTTGCGTCAGAGCGATCGGTCCGGAGCAGGGGGCAGATTCATCGTGCATGTCCACAATCGGGGGACATGGTGGCAGGACCCGGGTGGGGTTCGTAGGGGGCTGAGCGAATGGTGGCAGAGCCTTCGAGATCCTAGCTGGGAGTATGGGGATCGGGTGTATGCCTATCGGGGTTTACCGAGTATGTACTTGCACATTTTCAGCGAAGCGGAGTTGAGGCAAGACTTGCGCGGGGCAGGGTTTTTGGTTGAGCGATGGATTCGGCTGAACAGAACCTCCAGCGGTGCGTTAACCAATCGCTGGCTTTTTCCTTATTTTCGTGCCGGCGGTTTTCTTGCGGTAGCCAGAAAAATGCAATAGACCTTCACGCTACGAACCGATGGGTTAAACTATCGCCGAATGTTCTCGCACACTGATGCGGGATATTTGGTCGGGACCGTAGCTCAACGGTTAGAGCAGGGGACTCATAATCCCTTGGTTCTCGGTTCGAATCCGGGCGGTCCCATTGGAGCCTGATGATCTCGTATCACCAGGCTTTTTCTTTGAACGGACAGTATCCAAAATCTCGCGCAGGCAAGGGGTCAAACCGTTTTTCCGATTCCTCTGCGCTTCCCATGAGCTCGTATGCACTTTGTGCAACCTCCTCGTAGCTTTCCGTGCTGCCTAAGAACCTGACAAACAGGTTGCGTCGTTACCCTGGGATCTTTTTTTGGGTACGAGCCCCGCGGCTTACTTTATAACGCCTATTGCCGCAAGACCCACCGCTCTGTTTTTTTGGGGATTGCGCGCCTTGGGCGCATTTGAATATCGAACGGATGTACCTCCTTTGAAAACCATGTTTAATGACAAACACGAAAGAGGGATCCATGTTTTTGTCCTAGACAACGACAAAACCAATCACCTCAACAACCTTTTTTTCGGCCACTCGGTGGTGGTCGTCAGCCGTCATTCAGTATCGAAGGATTCAATTTATGAAAACGATTTGTGCGATTCTCGCTGTCTTCATCCTTACATCAACCTGTACCGCCGCAGTCATCTATACGAACGGTGACCCTCTAGCAGACAATGGTACCCATTACTCGAAATCGGATACCGTCGCCCCATCCCAAATTTGTGCAGATAACTTCATACTCACGACACCTGCGACCATCAATTCCGTCCGCTGGTGGGGTGCTTGGAATTTTTTCACGCCCGCCACAGATGATTTCACTGTTACATTTTACGGGGACAAAAACGGTCGTCCAGATCCGTCGAACGTGATCGCCAACCGGCGTATCGGAAACGTTGTCGAGACCTCAACAGGCCTAAACCGAAGCGGTTTTTTACTCCGCGAATTCCAAGCCAACATTGCGCCCGTATCGCTCTTTGATGGCAAGAATTACTGGATTTCGATATTCGAATCCGCAGGGACTAATGACAGCCAATACTTCCTTTTGCGAGAAAATGCCCTTGGATCCGCTGCAACCTCAGTGGATGGGGGTGTTTCCTGGGGTAGTCGCCCACGTGAGTTTTCATTCCAGCTAGAGGGTTCCTCGAACGCCGTTCCAGAACCGACAACCGCAACAATATTGTCGGTTGGAAGTGTCGCGTTTGCAATGCTGCGTCGTCGTAGCTCGACTCGCAAGACTTCAGTTGCTAAAGCATCATCGTAGAAGCAGGATCTCCTTAAGAGAGTTTGAATAGAAGTAAGGGCGAACCTTGAATCTACCCGCAAAGGGGCTATGCACTGCGAAAAACCCGATCAAGCGCTCCGCGATGTTTTGATCGGGGAATACTTTCAACTGCACTGGCCTTCAAACTTCGAACTTCTCTTTTCCAACATCACCGACAACGAAACGGCGAACTCACTTCAAGCCGAGATCAATCGATCTTGGAGTTCGCCAGTTGGATCGTTATCGCCTCCACTAAACCGAATGCCTCCATCCTGCTCTTCAATTGGATTTTTAATCGTATGCCCAACCTTCGGAGAGACGCCCAGCATCTTTTTCGTCGTTCATTTACCAAGCAAAACCCAACCACCGTTTACGCTTCCAAAGCTGCGCCAAACCTTCCTCTTCCTCTCCTTCCTCTCCTTCCTCTCCTTCCTCTTTCTCTCTTTCTCTCTTTCTCTCTTTCTCTCTTTCTCTCTGTGTCCTCTGTGCCTCTGTGTTTCCATCTCTTCACAACGGCAATATCCAATCGTTTTAAGACAACAGCTCGTTGACCACGCGGCCATGGACGTCGGTCAAGCGATGATCGCGACCTCCGTAGCGGAAGGTCAATTCCTCATGATCGATTCCCATCTGACGCAAAATTGTTGCGTGCAGATCGTGTACGCTCATCGGATTCTCGATGGCATTTGCTCCAAACTCATCGGTCTGCCCATAAGCGATCCCGGGCTTGAAGCCCCCGCCGGCTAAGAAAATCGAGAATCCACTCACATGGTGATCGCGTCCCGCGTTGTCGTTGATCGCACCGGTATGAGGCGTTCGTCCCATCTCGCCAGCCCATAACACGATCGTCTCATCGAGCAACCCTCGCTGATCGAGATCCTTGATCAGCGCAGCAACACTTTGCTCGGTCACCCTGGCATTCTTTTCATGGAGCAACTTCAATTGTCCATGCTGATCCCATGGAGAATTGTTGCCGTCAAAACTTGGACAGGTTATCTCGATGAACCGCACGCCAGCCTCAACCAGTCGCCTCGCTCGCAGTGCCTGGCTTGCGTAGTATCGCTGATGCTCGTCGTTCGAATCGGTGCCATAAAGCTTGTGGATGTACTCGGGCTCTTTGGAGATATCCGCTAACTCGGGTACCGAGGTCTGCATACGAAAAGCGGTCTCGTAATTGGCGATCATCGACTCGATCGCCTGCGGCGCAGACGTCGTTTGCGCAAACTCAAGATCCAATTCCGAGAGCAAATCAAGCTTCCTGCGTTGAACAGACGGCTCGTCGAAAGGGGCTATGTTGTCGACCGGTACACCCTTGGCCCTCAACATCGTGGCTTGATGATTTGCTGGCAAAAAGGAACTCCCGAAATTCTCCATCCCACCGTTGGGTACCCAGTCATTGTTCAGCAGCACATAGGCCGGAAGATTGGCGTTCAGGGTCCCCAATCCATAGGAGATCCAAGCGCCGATGCTCGGTGCTGTACCGATGCTCCGGCCCGTATGCAACAGCAAGTTCGATTGGCCATGCAAAGGCAACTCTCCGACCATGGACCGGACCACGCACAGTTTATCTGCAACCTCAGCGATCCGAGGAAAAAGCTCGCTGACCCATAATCCGCTCTGGCCACGCTGCTTGAATTCCCAAGGACACCCAAACCATACCCGGTTGGCATCCGACTGGGACTTCTTCGATACCCACCTTGAACCGATCGGTTGCCCTTGATGTTTTTTAAGCATCGGTTTGAAGTCGAACGTATCGACGTGGCTAGGGCCTCCATCCATAAAACAAAAAATGATGCGCTTGGCCCGGGCAACCAAATGCGTTGTGGCGGTTGCTGCACTGGCTGTCATTCCGCACAAGGCCAACAAACCGAATCCAGCATTGGATCGCTGTAGAAATGCCCTGCGTGTGGCCAGTGAACGGATCGATCCTGGGCAATTCATTCGCCAATCTTTCATCGGGGCAATCTCCGCAAAGGGGCTTCGTGAGCTCTTAGGAATTATCGGTAATGGATGAATTCTTTGGTATTGAATATGGTATGGGCAAGTTGAGCCCAAGCTGCTTCGTCGGCCATCGGATCCTCTTGACTGGATATTTCGCCTAACAGGCCAAGCCATCGCTGGAGTTCCGTGTCGCGGGCAGGTCGTCCATAGGCCACAAGAAACATCGTTTCGATTCGCTCCTGAGGCGTGCGGTGCGGCATCGTGACTAACTCGCTAGCCCAATGCTTGGACAACCGATCCACCATTGGATCGTTCAGTAGCAGCAACGCTTGGTTCGGTACGCTCGTGACGTTCCGACGGCCGCTGGGCAACTTCAAGTCCGGAAGATCGAAGGCGGCAAGAAATTTGGGCGGATCCATGATCGACATCATCAAGTAGATCGATCTGCGTCCATTTCCGTCTTGCGGTCCAGAAAACAGTCGCTTGGCTCCGTCCTCGACGGTACGGGGAGGCAGGATCGGACGCCCATACAACTTGCGATCCAACCTGCCTGATACCGACAAAAGCGAATCGCGAATTTGCTCGGCTTCCAATCGCCGTGTGGGGTAATGGTGCCGCAAGCGATTCGAGGGGTCGCGTTGTAGCGACGCTGCTGGCACGGCGCCTGATTGCCGAAAGGTTTGACTCAACACCAATTGCCTCATGAGCGCCTTGGTGGACCATCGGTTCGCAGTGAAATCGCGCGAGAGCCAATCGAGCAACTCCGGATGCGAAGGCTTATCGCCCAGTCGTCCGAAATCGTCTGGACTTGCAACAATCCCTGTACCAAAGACCCATTGCCAAACTCGGTTGACATAAACGCGCGTTGTCAACGGATGCCCAGGATCCACAAGCGACTGAGCCAACTCGAAACGCCCACTCCCCGGACTTCGTTCGATCGACTCGCTGGGGCCAAACATCGATAGCCAAGCTGGCATCACCAGCTCCCCCATCGCATCGACATTTCCTCGCACGTTGAAGTACAAGCCGGACTTTGCCGAAGCCCGCTCGTCCATGCTGTTGACGCTCCGGGGAAAATCGATGGACTGTTCGATCTGTCGATAATCGCGAAGCAGAAGCGCCAATGGAGTTCCCTCGGTGGCTTGGTTCGGCAAAAGTTTCTTCGAGAGCATCCAGTCGACGATCTGGCCATCGCCTGGTTGCATTTGTCGATCGCACCAGCGCTTGAGCGCTTGGGACATCCATCGCGCAACGCGCGAGTCTGCTTCTTCGACGCTCGTTGGAGCTTGTCCCTCAAAGAGCGTGCAAAACCAGTCCATCAAATCCATCGGCGCCCCAGGTGCATCGTGGGAGACAATCTGGGTGATGCTAAACCAACTCCGCTTGTCGAAACCGAAATCGTCATTGGGCAATCCGGCCGCAAGGCCCGTACGTGGCGGAAAATTTGAATTCAAGGAGGCCGTAGCAAAGTCGATCGTGACCCGGGTGACCCCATTTTTTAATGGCAAATCGCCATACGACCGCCAGCTTGGCTGGACTTGGTTTAGGAATGCAACGCTTTCATTTTGGATCGTATTCTCATCGAGGATCAAGGTTCCGGCGAACTCGCCACCTGCGAGCTTCACGCTGACCGAACTACCCGGTACGGTGTGTTCTGCAGGCATCCTCAACACACCAGGTAGCTTCGATGACAACGCATGCGTGTGCAAACCTCTTGGCAAGAGTCGCGTAACAACCGCCTCGGATTCCAATGCGATCAGCGGCGTGCCGTCTTCAACCCAGCCAGACGCGATGCCGTCTCCCTCCATGACCCAGCCATCAGGCAATCGCGGTTCGGAAAAATCAGCCAAGACACCAAAAGCTTTGTTTGCTTCTAGCCGAGCATTGCGGTGTGTCTGCCATTGGCTCTCAAGGTCCTTCCAGGTCGACTCCATGCTGCCAGAGTCTTGAACGCCAGCATCTTTTGCCAGCCGGAACAACGGATAGTCGATGTCCCCGAACTTGGGCTCCTGATTCGCGGCCAAATCGGAAAAGCCTCGGCGCCAGGCCACAGGGTCGATCTGGACGGCCCGCCAACAGTTTGCGAGCTCATCGCGGATCGCGGCTCGCAATTCCTTAAGCTTTGCGATCGCCTCGCGATTCTTCTCGGGAGTATCGATCGGGCGACTTGCCCACCGCGGAGTCATGAACATCGCCCCCAAGGCATAATAGTCCTTCTGCGAGACCGCCTCGAGCTTATGATCGTGACAACGAGAGCAGGCGACCGTCGTGGCAAGAAAAGCTTTCGAGAATGCATCGATCTTGTTGTTGACCATCTCTTGATGCACGCCGTTAAAATCGCGGCTGCTGCCGTGACGATGCTCGCCCATATGATAAAACATCGGCCCGATCAAGCTCTCGACGACTCCGATCTGATCGTCGATTCTAGGATCGCTCAGCAGATCCCCGGCGATTTGTTCGACGATCAGCGTATCGAAGCCGATGTCTTTGTTGAACGCTCGGATCAAGTAATCCCTGTACTCATGCGATCCTTTGGCTGGATTATCCCATTCGTACCCGTAAGTATCCGTATAGCGCACCACATCCATCCAGCGCCTAGCCATGGCCTCTCCGTAATGCGGTGAGGCGAGTAACTGATCCACCAGAGACGTGTAAGCTGCCTCGGGATCGCGTTGCCACTGAGCCAAAAAGGATTCTCGCTGCAGGAGTGTTGGCGGGAGGCCTGTCAAAACAAAACAGAGCCGTCTCAATAAGTCCTCCGGTTGGGCCGGCGAACAGGGCTCCAAACCGTTTTGCTCCTGCTTGGCTCGAATAAAACGATCCACCGCCGAGCGATTCCAAGCAGCATCCGATACCTCGGGCGGGGTGGAATCCAAAAGGGGCTTCAAACTCCACCAATCGAGTCGCTCTTGGAATGCCTCGGCCCAGGTGTTCGACGTCCGCTTGCTCGCACCTGCCTCACCACGCCGTGGATCGATCGCCCGTGGATCGATCGCCCCTTGTTCAATCCACTTGCGAATCCAACCCATCTCCTCAGCAGAGAGCTGCCCATCGGGCGGCATCTTGAGATCTTTGTCCAAATACGAAACCGCTCGATACAGCAAACTCTCTTCGGGGCGACCGGGCTGGATCGCACGACCGGTGTGTCCGCCAAGTTCCCAGCCATTCGGAGTATCCAGTCGTAGCCCGCCTTCCTGCGTCTCTTGATCGTGACAATCCATGCACCGAGCATGCAACAGAGGTCGAATCTGAGATTCGAAGAACGCAACTTTTCCAGGTGTCTGCTCCAAGGCTGCAGTTAAAGTGTAGACAAACTCATCCGGGAGCTCTCGATCGGTGAAGGCGAAACTGATAGGACCCTTTACCTCTTTGCCAGCGATGGTTCGCAGAGCTTGGCCTGAATTCACCGCATCGGTCTTCCAGACAGTTACGGCCCCTTGCCAACTGGCGCAGTACAACAATCCATCGGGTCCGATGGCCAACCCCAGAGGAGTGGCGATCCCTCCCCCTGCACCTGCCCACTCTGTAGTTTCAGAACCGACGGTTTTAACAATACGATTCGCAGAGGTGGACCAAAATGCGGAACCTTGAGCATCAAAGACCAAGCCCCAAGGATTCTGCGAATCCTTCACAGCCCACACCTCGCTCATCGAGCCATCCAACTTGCTTGTCCTGCGGATCGCTTGGGCCTGATAGTCGGTCACATACAGCTCGCCGCGGTGGACGGCAAGCTGCGTCATCCCCCCAGGGGTCGCCAACGCGACGTCGTTTAGCCACTCACCCGATGGATACGCATAGCGTTTGACTTTGCCATCGTTCTGACTAGCAACCAAAAGATCACCTTGGTACCAAGCCATCCCGGTGGCTCGGTGCAGTCGCCCCCCGTATCCCTCGGGTACCTCGATGAGCGTCTCAACACCTCCCTTCAGGTCGTAGCGCAAGACACTCCCCATTTCGTTGGGTCTGCCAGTCGAAATCAGGAGCCTGCCTTCGGCATCGAACAAAATCGCATTCGAGGCAGGCAAGCCGCTGAGCAGCGTCCCGACATGCTTGCCGGTCTTGAGGTCATAGCGCTCCACACGTCCTGAATCATGCATCAGGACCAGCAACTCAAACGTCTGTGCGCGAGCCATACTGCCGATGCACAAGAGCATCACAAGCCACATGCATCGAACTTGTCGAATTCTCAGAATCACCACCGAGCCCCGCTAGAAACAACCGTTGTGTCACCCACTCGACCTCTAATTCTATCATCTCGGCTCGTCCGCAGAATTTGCGGGTCCGTTTTGGCTTGCTTTAGCTCAGCAAATCAGGGGAATCGCTGGGTAACCTCGGTCGATCGCTTGGGATTTATCGCATGGTATCTGTCGCCGCACTTATTGCTGCGTTTCTTAGCCTTCATTTCGACAGCAGTTGGCTCCACGTGATCCCTTTCACGGTTTTTGTCGATAGGCTATCTTGCAGTAGTTTTGATCCAGCGATTTCAGTTGCGGGAGGCATTGCCACAAAATGTTGCCGATTGACTTCAACACACTATCGATAGCGATGGGACGCACTTGAGGCAAGCTTTCAGGATTGCCCCGTAGGCGCTGAGCTTTCTTCGCTATCGGTTCGAAAGACATGTTTCCTTGCGTGCCTACCACGAAGTAACAGCCATTGAGATTAGGTTAATCCGCACAGGAGCTTTTTGCCCGGCTCTTGGACTTGGCGTACTTGGCGCCTTTGCGGTAAGCTTGGGACTCCTTGCCTAAATCCAGTAGATACCGGTCCTGCCAGCCCTGTGAAAAGCCGCATGGTTTATCGTCCAAGCCCTTCGAAAAAATCATTAACAGCAGGGAGGTACTAATTTCTATTCGCTGCGTTCGACAACCACCGAGCCGTCTGCATCCGAAATGCAGGCACAGAGAGCTGGGAGGATCGTCGCATTCAGGGGAAGGCTTGTAAATCCTCCCCGAAATCGGGGGATTGTTTTTGTCAAACCCTTACGACACAATTGAACACGTCAGAGTCTACGTGTGATTTACCTAGGTCAGTGGCCACCAAGTTGAGTGGGAGCGTAAGCGATCTTCGATGAAACGATTTCCGCACATACCAGACCGCATCAATGAGCTATTCAACGCCGAGAAGAAACATTGGGACTATGTTTTTCTCCGACCTATTATTGTATTCGTGTTTTTCTTCTATCGATGCTTTATTTTCCCCATAAAATTCCTATTGCATCGATTACCGGTCGGTTGTGAGGGCTATCTCATCGATCGTACCCTTTCCTTCGGCATGAAGTATCTTGCGCGAACCGAAGCTGTCGAATTGTTGATTAGACATGTCCAAATCGAACCGCTGATCTATCGGCATTTACTTTCGACTTGCTCGCCGCCTGCGAGTCAACTACCAAGGAAGTTCAATGGCATTGATGCAAGTTTTGATATCGATTCTATTGCTGACGTTCATCGCAACAACATGACCATCGGCCACGATCAACTGTCTTACGAGATGGGAAAAAGATTTAATAAAAATGCATTCCTGAAGAATCTTGACCAGCTCAGAAAATCTTCTCCCGAGGACCATAATCAATTCAGCAAGAAAGCGATGGAGGAGAATCGTCGGTTTTCCTTGCAGTGGCTAGGTCCAACTAATGTTGCGATCATGATTGTGTTTGTGATCACTATATTCGCTGATCTTAAGACGGCTATGAAGGCATTGAACTCGTTCGGATCGGACTCGATTGTACTTTGGTGTATGAAGCACCTCTATACAAACAATCCAGCGGTCCTAATCGATTTGGATTTCTTTATGCAGGCGGAGTCCAATCGAGGGCACTACAACAACAGCCCGTTTTTCGCAAATCCAAACCAGTACTTGTACTACCATATTGTTTTTGACGAATGCGTTTACGAGATTCTAAGAACGGTTGCTCCAAACCCTGGCTAACAATCTTAACTTTTTGAATCACCGAACTTGTTTGAGAGAATGAGGAGTTATCGAGTGTTCGCCTACATTACCGCAACGGGTTCTTTTCTCCCGGGAGAACCCGTCGAAAACCATGCTATTGGTCAATTCCTCGGAAGTATCGAAGGTGAGGAACTCGTACGCAGACAAGTTTTGGCTGTCAATGGGATCCGGACTCGCCACTATGCCTTGGATCCAAATCAGAACGAAACATTTGACGTCTATGAGCTCGCGGCACTGGCGGCCCAAGCGTGCCTGGATGGATATTTGCCTCGTAGACCGATCAGCTACCTTTCGGCGGGTACCACCCATGCTCCTTTCTCCGGACCGGGGATCAGTTCGATCCTGCACTCCCAACTTGCTGGCCGAAACCTGGTGGCAAGCTCCGTCGAAATCAATTCCAACTCAGGCATCTGCACCGCGTCGGCTACTGCTATGGTCAACGCAGTCCGAAGCATCAAAGCAGGTTCTCATGATTCTGCTCTATGCATTGGAACAGAGCAATCGACCCAGGCCCTTAAGTCCAGCGCATTTCGAGTGATTAGAGACACCGAGATGATGGAGCAAGATCTCAAGCGTTCCAAGTGGTTTATGTCGGTTTTTCTCAGGTTCATGCTCTCCGATGGCGCAGGTGCCTGGTTGGTAGAGTCGACTCTTCCAAAGGACCGTGCCTGTTTTCGTGTCAACTGGACCTACGCCCGATCCTATGCCCACGAAGCTCCTTTGTGCATGCACTACGACAATCGCACAGCTCGACTTAGTCAGGATGTCGATATTCTGTCGAAGTACCTGCTGGTTTGCGCCGAAAAATTCGTGGTGGATGCTTTGGCCACACATCAGGAAAGACTCGAGGATTATCAAGTCATATTGCCTCATTTATCCTCCTATTACTTCTTGGGTAGAATGGAGCGATTGATCAAAGGGCTTTGCCTTGAAAAATCAGCGGTCCCTCGCTGGTGGACCAACTTGTCCACCGCGGGAAACACCGGTGCAGCCAGCATTTTTGTGATGCTTGACCATTTCGCTCGAACTCAATCTCCCCAAATTGGTGAACGGATTCTGCTTTTCATTCCCGAATCTGGTCAATTCAACTTTGTCATGATCAGCTTGACGCTCGTGCAGGGTGATTCTCACAAAGGGTAAAAGCGATGAAAAAGAAATTAGCCATTATCGGCTGCGGTAGTAGTGGACTGATTACCCTCAAATATGCATTAGAAGAACTAAGCGATTGGCAAGTCGTAGCCTATGAAGCCACCTCATGCATCACCGGATGCTGGGGTAGGCCACCGAGCGGATTCGTTTCTACATCGACCAAGTACACCACTCAATTCGCCTGCTATCCGCTCTATGATGCTCGCGTGCATCGAAATCTATCGGCAAATGCGCAAACTGGCCGATACCCTGATTTCTTCTGTGATGGGCAGTACGGTGTTTACCTCGAAGAATTCGCAGCCAAATTCGGACTAATGCCCCACATACGTCTAAGGACCAGCGTTTCTCATGTCGAGCAAAATCAGGAGGGCAAGTGGATTTTGAGGTTATCGTGCGCGCAAGATGATCAGGGTCCGGATGGCACGTTGATCGTCAACGACACGGCTGAATTCGATGCTGTTGTTGTCTGCACCGGACTTGCCGATTCCCCGAAGCCCATCGACAGTCCCGTTCCCGTTTTGAGCCGGCTCGATCGGATCGATTCGATTCGAAATCAAAAGATCGTCGTCATCGGCGGAGGCGAATCAGCCGTCGATGTCGCACGACGCCTTGCCGAGCCTTCCCGGAGCAATCAAGTTTGGCTTTCGGTCAGAACGGGTATGCGCGTCAGCCCTCGCTATCACCCCATTCGCGGTGTTCCATCGGACTTTCTTCGCAACCGCTTGCTCATGTCCTTTGACGCAGGTCTTCGAAATACCATCGGCCAGCGATTCGTCGAATTCCGAATGCGATGCGAACGCCTACTGAATTGGTTGTTTCCTGCCAATGACCACCTGCGGGACTCCTCGCTAGACGAAACCCAAAAGCTTCGGAATCGCTGGAGTTGGCTACTGACTCAGTCAGCAAAAGATAGCCTGTTCAATATGTACCATAACAAAAGCGATGACTTCCTGGAGGACGTTGCCCAGGGACGAATCCGTATCGTCGGAGGCAATAGCAATCCGTCCTATTGCAACTACTTTCACTTCGGCTCGAAAGACGTGTTGTCCGTCGATCCCGATCTCATCGTACCGGCGATCGGATATCGATCGAAACTCCAACAATTGACACTTGGAAAAGCCGAACTCAAGGATTTCTATATGGGGGTCCGCCATATCCGGTTCGATGGCCTGTTCGCCGTGGGTATGACTCGTCCTATCATCGGCAACATCCCCTCGATCAGTGAGATTCAAGCGTATTATCTAGTCGGCCAACTATCTGGAAGATTCGCGGCTCCCTTGGATATCGAATCGCGACATCGTCGAAACCGAACCGAATTGGAACGTCGTTTTGCGAATTTGGATACGAGTAATGTTTATCCTGTTGAAATGTTCCCCTACTGCGATCAACTCGCTAGGGAAATGGGTTGCTTCCCAAGTCTTGCAAATCTCCGATCGCCACTTCGGTACCTCCGTACGATGCTCAGCCCCGCGACTACCATGCACTACTTTCATGACAGACCGATGCCGAGCGACACTGCACCGATCCATACCCCTCATCTGTTGACCGCCTTATTGTTGCTCCTGAAACCCCTGGATTATATTGTCCGATGGACTCGACGTACTGGTAGATAACCCCCCTGCGTTGATTTCACTGACTACGAACAGGGCGGTTAAAAATTAGGAGATCTTTGGTGCACCCAGCAATGGGTTTATTAGCCTCTTTGCACGCGTTCGAGGAAACCCCAGGCGATGCATGATCTGGCAATCGGGTAAATCGCCACAGAGGCGCCCGGATCGCTACCACCCAAAAGATGCTTTAAAAAATCCCCGGGTTCTGGGGGCAGAACCACCAAGAAGCATTGGATCGGATTACAATCGAGGGATACCCCCACTTGCACAGGAAGAATTATGCTAGGTATTTCCTATTTCAAAGGCCAACCGAGCGACTACATCATCAAGTACTCCGGAAGCCGAAAGACCCGAGCAGGCCAGGGACTTTCCTTCTTTTACCTTCGGTTTAACACGCAAATCGTCGCCGTTCCGACCCAAAGCATCGACTGCCCGTTTGTATTCAACGAAACCAGCCGAGACTATCAAGTCGTTAGCGTGCAAGGACAACTGACCTATCGAATCGCCAATCCGGAAAAGGCATCGCAGCTTCTGAATCTTTCCATCGATACCAAATCGGGAGGTTACAAGTCCGAGGATCTTCGAGTCTTGGGGCAACGGGTCGTCAATTCACTTCAAATCGCCACTCACGAGGAAATCGAAAAACGATCTCTCGAAGAATGCATCCGCGATGTCCAAGCGATTTCTGACTCTGTGGCCCAGCGGCTTGGCGAGGATCCGACGCTCGAGTCTTTTGGTGCCGAACTTCTAGGCGTCTTCATCCTGGCAATCAAACCGACGCCAGAGATGTCTAAAGCCTTGGAAGCAGAATTTCGTGAGCAACTCCTGCGTCGAGCTGACGAGGCGATCATGGCAAGGCGTGCTGCTGCGGTCGATGACGAACGAAAAATCAAAGAGAAAGAACTTGAAAGCGACTCGGCGCTGGAGAAAGGTCGGAGCGAACTCATCGAACTCCAAGGGCAGAACATGCTTCGTGAAGCCGAAAACCGGGGCAAAGCGATCGAAATCGAATCAACATCCAAAGCCAAGGCGCTTGCGCAGGAACTGGCCGCTCTCAATGGCATCGATCCTAGGTTGCTTCTGGCCGAATCGATTCGGGTCCTTGGGCTCAATGCAGAAAAAGTTGGACAGCTTAACATCACCTCCGAAATCTTAGCTGGCTTGCTGAACGCTCCGACCAGCAATCAAGGTGCTGATTCCCCCTACAGAGATCGCTAAACCGTCGAAAATCATGCCTCAATCGGCGTTTGATAAGATCGTTATCGTGACCCGTAAAACGGGCCTCGAGGAGTTGATCGAGAGGTTCAGTTCTGAGGCCCAAGCGAGATTCTACATCGAGCGTCTCGGGGACTCCTTCGAGAGCTACGCGAGTTCTCATCGTGCATTTCATGATTCGCTCGAAGTTCTCAATCGGTCCCTTCCAGACATCCGATGCCAGCGGATAGACCGCTCTTTCCTAGCGAATTTTCTATTCGGGCCCAAGGATCTCGTCGTTGTCCTCGGCCAAGACGGATTGGTGGTCAACACGGCGAAATATCTTACCGCACAACCACTCGTCGCGTTCAATCCCGATCCTCTTCGAATCGATGGAGTCCTGCTTCCCTTTTCCGTCGATCGATGCAAGGACATACTCGTCAACGTCGCCGCAGGACGTTACGAGATCGACCATTTGACGATGGCACAAGCATCGCTGAACAACGGACAGAGTATTTACGCCCTAAACGACCTATTCATTGGCTATGCAACCCATGCCTCAGCCCGATACCGCATAGCACAGGGCGAGCAATCCGAGCAGCAGTCCTCCAGCGGGATCATCGTCTCGACAGGAGCCGGATCGACCGGCTGGTCCCGATCGATTTTGACCGGAGCGGCTGCAATCATCGAAGCTGCCGAGAATACCAAGCCGTTTCAGAATGTCAGAGAGAATTACCGCATCGATTACACGACTCAAGCATTGGCATTCTACGTGCGAGAGCCCTTCATCAGTCGAGCATCGCAAGCGAGCATGGTCGCAGGGGTCATTCGCAAGGACATGCCGCTGATCATTACATCTCAAATGCCTAGCGGCGGGGTCATCTTCAGCGATGGGATCGAAAAAGACTTCCTTGCCTTCGATAGCGGCACTACGGCAACCATCTGTGTCGCGGACCGACATCTCGCGCTAGTCGTCCGAGCCTAATCCATCGCAAGCGACCTCCAGCCTCCAGTCTCCGGCCTGTTGAACTCGCAGTACGATTGCTCGAATCGATGGCGCAAGCTCCATGTAAAGAACGCAATCATTGCCCTTTACGCGTCGAAATAGCGACAAAAAACCAGGGAAAAATCTCGCAGTTCAACTGGGTTTTAATTCAGCCAATTCCCGAGCCGCTAACCAGTCAAAAAACGAGTCAGGTTCAACGCGTATCGTGTACAATCACTGAAGTTTGTGTGGAGAGGGAGTTCAACAAGCGGGGGATGAACGGAATGCCCATCGAGATAGACCCAA
>JAJTEK010000205.1 GCA_021299695.1 Pirellula sp.
AAGCTACTCTGTGATCCCATGGTGAGCCCTCCTTGGCTGGTGAAAGTGTGCTAACTCTCATATCCAAGGTTGGCTCGCTTTTTTCAATACCAATTAGGTTTTCGGATAGGCTCTAAGGGAAAACATTGGGGAAATCGCGAAACAGCAAAATCGCGTGCAAGGCGACTCTGACACTCACCACATCGCGTCCCTCTGACGCTTGACGCACTCCATTGCTACTCGCTGTCAACCGACACGCCTCGGGCCAGACCCATGGTCCCTCACCGCTCTGGCGGACCGTCGTTGACTCATGGAGCGTTAGTCTTTAGGTGAACCGCTAGCAGTGGATGTGTCTCCGTGTGGACGATTCATCGTGACGATGGATGAATGGTCGGGTGCGGGGAACACGGCTAAGGCTCTAGTTATTTACGATGCATTTCGTAAGGAATCAACGTCATTCCGCCTGGAACAGTTTCTCGATAAGTCGATCATCGAGAGACTTCCTCCACATGGTTTTATCAAAGGTGTGAAATGGCGAGAGTGGGGGCAATATTTCACGACCTATGATCAGTTTTCGATTACTGAAATGAAGTTTTATCCATCTTCTGCTGCGAAAGTCGAATCGTACATAACCGAACCGAAGTCGGATAGTTCGAAGCAAATCCCATTTGTCGAGGTTGATTTGATTGAAAGAACGGCAAAGGTAGTTCCGGCAAAGGACACGATCCTAGTTTTGAACCGCAAAGTTCCTCCGCAATCGATGTACCGTTGGTCTGCTGTGAAAGATTCCTCTGTGTCTTCGCCGTTCAATCTTGCTTCTCGCCTCGAAGGGAGAGTTAAAAATGAGACTAATGTGAAGATGGTTTTCATATTGGAAAGTGAGGCCGGTGATTACAAACTAGTAAAAAAAGACTAGCTCAGGAACGTATGCCATCGTAAGTGACGATTAGATACTAATCACCATTGTCGAGCTGGAAGAGGTCGCAGTTGGCGGAACCGGTTGCAAGACCAGAGCGACCAGGGATACCACCGCTGGGAAGCTTCACCAGGAACGCAGGATCGGACGGCTTGCCAACGCAAACGGTGGCAGCCTCTCGAACGTGGGTACGGTTTCCTGTCAGTGGGCGCAGCGTTGCAAAATCAATTTCGATCAGGCTAGTCCAAAAGCTGCTCCTTTCGGAGAGAAGACTTAAGTAGGTTGAGAGTTGGATATTTCTGGGCAAGATGTGCCGCATGTTTGCGAGCGATTTGGTTGCCTTGCTCACCTCCCAAGGCATCTCGCAAGTCGGCGAGAATGGAAGCTGCTTCACGGTAGTTATCCGTGCCGCGTTTTTCAACAAGCTTTGAGACCTTCTTCAACCACGAATCTGGGGCAGACTTAATCTCGACCATCCTCGCTTGACGCTGCTTCTCAGCATTATCGGCATCGCGTTTGGCTTTGGCGGCAGCTTGCTTCTTCTCCTTTTCGTCTTCTTTCAGACGTAGCGACTCGCACATTTGACGCAGTAGTGCCACGGTGCGAGTCGGCGGTTTGACGGGCCAACTTGGTGCTTGTTGGCTGTCGCGAATCTCAGAGAGCAACTCAGCTTTCAAGCCGACTGGGTCTTCCGAAAGCAGCCGCTGAATTATCGCGACTCGGCGCGACTCGGTTATTGTGGTAAACCAAGCGTTTACCGAATCACCTTGTGAGCCTAGAGCGTTAAACATTGGGATACCAGTGGCAGCAGCATCGACAAGTAATGGGTCCGCTTCGAAAAAGTAAAATAGTTCAGCGGCTTCACTGGGAAATTCCCCAAGCCCGTGAGGTACTGGCGGTTCCATTACTGCGTCGTCTTCATCGCCAGATGATATCGCACCGCACATCCAAAGTGCGTATAGCGCGCGGAGATCTCCAGCGATCAACATCTCTCTCAACTTTGCGGACGCATCCAGGTAGTCATCGAACGCCCAGACTTGATCGTACGCCTCTTCTAGATAAGGAGCTATCGCAAGAATACCTGCCTTTCCAGTCTTATCTGGCGTCCACGTGAACCCTTTGACGCTGATGTACTTTGACCAAACGCTTTTGGCGAAAGGCAACCCGTTGGGCAACCGCATTCGAATCTCGCGGCAGCCGTAATTGGAATAGTTCAAGAAGATGTCGTAGCCGTTGCGCAGCATTCCATCGATGTCGCCACGAAACGAACTGTAATGGTATTCCACTTTGAATTCCCATTTGGTGAACTCAGCGCGAGACGACTGGCGGTCCATGAACAGGAGTTGTTTATCCGAGAGCGGACGATCAATGGCTCGAAATTTGACTATTTGGTATTCGCTCATTCGCGGATTCGTTGATATACTTCCAATCTAGGCCATTTGCGGAAACGGTAAGAACATTGACGATGTCATCCAAGTCCTTTCGCCGTGCCCACCGTAATTTCTGAATGATCAGATCTTCTGCCGTTTGAATGTATGCCACTCTATCGAGCTGTGGTAGAGCGATTTTTGCCCGACGGCCGAATCGGACTCGATGGTGGGGATCATTACTCAATCGAAAAAGTTCTATGTCGAATCCCGTCGGCAAAAAGTGGATCAAGTTGCGATGCGATCCTGTAAATATTTCGAACGGAAGTTGCGGATCAAGTTTGAAATCTGGTCCCAGTTTCGAAATGCAATCGAGCAAGTTTCGCTCGCCAAGATCGATGACAAGATCTGCATCCGCGCTTGCTCTTGGAACGCCATAGACATTGCACGAAAGCGCTCCTACAAGCATATACTCGATCCCCAGTTCCTCCAAACAGGAAATTACCTGGGCCACCGCTTGTTCGCTATTCACATCTGCTCCTAGAATCGACGGTACGATAGATGTTCTTTTCCTGTTGTTGACGTTGCAGCTTCAAAATTCGGCGAAATTCGATTTCTACTTCGTCGTTAGACAATTCAGGCGACCTAGCTCTAATTCCGGCGAGCATTCGATTCCGAACCATTTCGAACAACTCAAACCCCATGTGAAATCGAGCCGCCGGCGTCATCGAACGTGCTTGGATCGCTTTGTCCTTTTCAATTGGATCAATCATAAACATAGACTTTCCCAAAGTATTTCAGTCATTTGATTTTTGAACAATCTACACGAGAAGACTGCGATAGCCCAGGACTGGCGGACACCGGCGGTTTTGCGGACGACCGGTTCGTCGATGTAGGTGGCGAAGACGTATCGGAACGTCGGAGTCGTTGCTGCGCCACCGACTGGGTAGTCCGCGATCGTCTGCTGGTCCATCTGCACATAGACCACCGAGCCACCCGTCCCGGATCGCGCGACTCGGCGTCCAAGCGCGTCGTACTGGAAATTCACGTCCGCCGTCCCGTTGGCATCGATGTCCGCTGACCGAAGCTTGTTGTCCGAATCCCAGGTGAGATTCATCGCGGTGGTCGCACCGGTAGGACGGAGGTTGGCTGGGAGGGTGGTGATGTTTCCTTTGACGTCGGTCGCCACGTTTTGGCCACCGGCGGTCAGGCGGTTAAAGTTCATGCCTCCACTCTCACTCATCGCTATGTCCGTCGTTGAATCTTTTTACGGAGTTCTTCGGTCATCGCACGCAGTTGCTCAAGCGACCTACCCTGAAAAATTGCAGCATCACTCACGGTACCACCGAGGATCTCCTGCAGTGTTTGGATCAGCTTGATCTCGCCTTCCTCACGGCCTTTGATCTCACCTTCTTCTCGGCCTTTGATCTCGCCTTCCTCACGGCCTTCGCGGCGAGCGGCATTGAGAATCCATTGCTGGTCGCGGATGGCTTTTTCACGTGTATCGTACATGGCTTTGTCCTAGGTCTTCTTGGCAATCCGGTCAATCGAGTCGGTCGCCTTCTGGAACTCTGGCTGGGAGAACAAACTCCCGAGCGTTTGTGCATCGTACTGGTGGGCGTGCAACAACCAATACAGCCAACGGTCCAGAAGGCTAGCGGTCTCAAGCTCTCTCTCCTGGAGATTATACCACCCAAGCTCGAGCGTGTGAATTTCTAAAGTCTCCCCGAGCAAACGCCCCGAATCCTGATCCACCAGTCTAAACGCGTGATGCACCTTAGGAGAATCGTCCCAAAGTTGACCCTCCAGCAGGCAGATCGAATAGACCGGCTTGAGCACAGAATAATCGTCCCCTGCCTTGAGTTGACCTGCATAGACTTCGCACCCGTAGAAAACGATCCGCTTGACGAGTCCTGAATGCGTCGACAACTGCATCTCGACATCGTAGATCGCACCCCGCTGGTCGACGGCGCGAATGTCGAGGATCGACAGTTTGTCGTTTTGGAAATCCTGCAAGTTGTACGGGTTCTCGATCGTCACATCGACGATTGGAAACCGGGTTCCTGAGTCTCACCGCAAAGGCGCAAAGGACACGAAGGGAGATAGCCATGCAAGCAACTCGAAACGCGTGATTGATTCCAAGAGTGTCCCTCTGACGCCTGACGCACT
>JAJTEK010000081.1 GCA_021299695.1 Pirellula sp.
CAATCGCTACGGGCAGAGCAAAATCGCTCCGCCAGCGAAAAAGTCTGGTGCGATTCAACTGACGCTTTTTCAATGGCAGGAAAACGAAATCGTCGACGAGATCAAATCGCTCGATTTGGCCTCGATGACCCCGCTTCAAGCTCTGCAATTGTTAGAATCTATGCAAAGACGGGCCGCATCGATCCAGTGATATCGATTGGTTCGTGATTCGTAAGTGGTTCCGTGGGACTGCTTCGAATGCGTCGGACGATCGGGTTCCATGGAAGAACTCGATGACACAGGGATCTCTCTGCTTCCGTTTGGAATGTTTCTAACCATGCTCGTGGTCTCAGACTCCGTGGGGTTCACGTCGGACTCGCCTTGAACGTACGACATGACTGCTGCCTTTCCGGTAGTACGAGAGGGTCGGCCACCACAGACGATGCGGTTTTCGGAGTTCTATACACGGCCTGGTTGTACCCCTGTGAACGCTTCGCCAGAACGGTCGCCCGTTCAAACGCATCACTCGGGGCCAAAGTTGATGGCTAATCTCTACTTTGTACGACTCTTTCATTCGCTACTTTCCAACGACTTTGCAGACGCTCCGTATTCGTACTCGGCATCGCCGCAGTTCAAACAGCCATCGAGTACGAGTACCGCTTCACTGAGTACCGTCCGCCGCGGCGGACTGAGTACGAGTACGACAAAATCCGAGGCGAGGCATGAGCGCATGCTTTGTAGCTGCAAGTTACGCCTCCGCCGGGACGAGCCCGACGGTAGGCTTACCCAGCGCCCATCGAGCTCTTCTTGGCCTCCGTCGGCTTCATGCCGTCGGGGCATCTTCTTGGCCTCCGTCGGCTTCATGCCGTCGGGGCATCTTCTTGGCCTCCGTCGGCTTCATGCCGTCGGGGCCAAGGTTTGCAGCTACAGAGGCCATGTTGCGGGTCTGTTTTTTTCCGCCGCAAGGCGGCGGAAGAGAACAACGGGCTGGGGCAGATCGCACGAACGTTTCGGATTGACCGAGTGCGATGAGGGGGCTTTAGGCACGACGTGGACTTCGCGCGTAACAAACCGTGCGGTGACCACTGAGCCTTCGCCACCTGCGATCGGTGGGCAGTCGTCGATGGCAGTGACTAACGCTAGCCCGGAGGCTTCCAGTTCAGGAACATTTAGCGGCAGCATCCGGCCAGCGCAAAGGCCGCTTTCCAATATCCACGAGCGTGGCCGGATGATCTCGGCGTCGACGATGCCGCTATCGCTTCGTTCGACGGTGATCGACACCTTGGCCCAAGTGGCTTGGTCGGGCTCAGGCTGCGGGTCGACCTCGAAGCGGTTGGGGTTCTTGGTCGGAACGCGCGATCCGATCGGCACCGATTCGATGGGGACTTGAAGTTCCGTGTGCGTCGCTACCGTTGCGTAGCGCTCGGGTGCGAGCCATGGTGTCTCTTGGGATGGCTCGTCGAGCCAGCTTGGGTCCGACCAAAGTGAATCCGTTGAGGTTAATTGGCCTGGGAGACTTGATACTGTGACGAAGGTTCCTTCGATGAAGCAGCCACCACGGAGATTCACTGCCGAAAAGCCGGGATCTGTGCGGGAGATCGACTTCCTTTGCGTCTTTGCGCCTTTGCATCTTTGCGTTTATTTCTTCCAAACAGCCTTACGCGCGGTCACCACCCTTACCCCCCAACCCCCTGCCGCCAGCGGGCGAGGGGGAACCGCGTTTCTATCGCGATGCTGCGTACGAGAAGAAGCCTGAACCATGTGGTGCACCGAAGGCAGGTGTTCGGAGGAGATCAATTCTCTGAGGACTGCGGTTGGATTTATTTTAGAACCAGCAGCAGATCGCCGGCTTCGACTTGGCTTCCGGAGTCGACCAGGAGTTGTGCGATTTGTCCATCGCGTTCGGCGTTGATGACGGTTTCCATTTTCATCGCTTCGAGGGACAGGAGTTTTTGGCCTTTGGTGACATGGGTACCTGGGGTGATGACGACACCGATGACCATTCCTGGCATGGCAGCGGCCACGTGGGTTGGGTCGGCCGGATCGGCTTTGATGCGTTTTGCGGCTTTGGTTTCGATCGATTTGTCGACGACTTCGACTTCGCGCGGTTGTCCGTTGAGTTCGAAGAAGACGGTTCGGACGCCGTCTGGCCGAGGTTCCCCGACGGCTAGGAACTTGATGATCAATCGTTTTCCGGGTTCGATATCGACGGAGAATTCTTCACCGATGCAGGGGCCATAGAAGAAGATTGGGGTCGGCAGCAGGGAGACATCGCCGTAGGTTTGGAGGTGGGTAAGGTATTCGTCGAAGACCTTTGGGTACAGGGCGCTGGTGATGGTCTCTTGCATCGAGACGGTGCGAGCGAATTTGTTTTGTAGTTCGCTGGCCGTCGCATCGAGGTCGTGATCAGGAAGGATTTCGCCTGGTCGTTTTTTGACTTCGGGGTTGTTTCTCAGGATGGCATGTTTGACGTTTTCGGGGAAGCCGCCTGGGGGTTGTCCCATCATTCCGCCGACGAGATCAAGGACCGAGGCGGGGAAGGACAGTTCGCGTGTTTGGCTGGTGATGTCCGCGACGTTGAGGTTGTTTGCGACCATGAACAGGGCTAGGTCGCCGACGGCTTTGCTCGTGGGGGTCACTTTGACGATATCGCCTAGGAGTTGGTTTGCCTCGGCGTACATTTTGCAGACGTGGTCCCAGCGGTTGGCAAGTCCGAGGGCTTTGGCTTGTTGGAAGAGGTTGGTGTATTGACCACCTGGCATTTCGTGTTGGTAGAGGTCACCACCGGCGACGAGCGATTCGCCTTCGAAGGGTGCGTAGAATTGGCGGACCTCTTTCCAATATTCGGACAGAGCCGTCAGGGCGTCGGTATTGAGTTTGCTTTCGCGGGGTGAATATCGGAGTGCTTCGACGAGGGTATTGAGGTTGACTTGGGATGTCCCACCGGACATGGATGCCAGAGCGCCGTCGGCGACTTCGAGGCCTTGTTCGGCTGCGTTGAGGATCGAGGAGGCTTGGATGCCGGCCGTATCGTGGGTATGGAAGTGGATGGGGATGCCGACGTGTTGTTTGAGTTCGGCGACGAGGACTTTGGCTGCTGCGGGTTTGCACAATCCGGCCATGTCTTTGATGGCCAGCATGTGGGCTCCCATTTTTTCGAGTTGTTTGGCCAGATCGACGTAGTACTTTAGCGAATATTTTTGTCGATTGGGGTTGAGGATATCGCCTGTATAGCAGATGGCAGCTTGGCAGATCATTCCTGACTCGACGACTGCATCGATTGCCACTCGCATGTTTTCGGCCCAATTCAGGGCATCGAAGACTCTGAAGATATCGATACCGGCTTGGGCTGCTTCGTGGACAAAGGTTCGAACGACGTTGTCTGGATAGTTGGTATATCCGACGGCGTTGGAGGCTCTTAGGAGCATTTGAAAGAGGATATTTGGGATGCGTTCGCGGAGATCGGCGAGCCGTTGCCAGGGGCTTTCTTTGAGGAATCGCATCGAGGTATCGAAGGTCGCGCCGCCCCACATTTCCATGGAGAAAAGTTCGGGGGTGAGTTTGGCGTAGGCGTCTGCGATTTTGAGCATATCGAAGGTGCGAACGCGAGTGGCCAGGAGCGATTGGTGGGCATCTCGCATGGTCGTATCGGTCAGCAGGAGTTCTTTGCTGTTGCGGATCGATTGGCAGAAGGGACCGGCTTGGAGTTTGAGGAACTTTTGGCGGTAGCCTTCGGGGATGTTTACGAGGGCCGAGGGTTTGGGTGCAAGGGCCGGTTCGCGTCGGATCTTGGCGTTGGTTTTTTCGACGAGTTTGTTTCCGTTGACGATGGTATCGGCGATGAAGCTCAGGAGTCGTGTAGCGCGATCGCGTCGTTTGGTCAGTTCGAAAAGCTCGGGGGTCTTATCGATCATGCGAGTCGTCGCATCACCGGCTTGGAACGTCGGGTGTCGGATCAGGGAGATCAGGAAGGGGATATTGGTTTTGACGCCACGGATGCGGAATTCTTGCAAGGATCGTTCCATGCGTCTTGCCGCTTCGGTGAGGTTTCGGCCGCGAGTGGTGACTTTGACCAGGAGCGAGTCGTAGAATGGGTTGACGACGGCGCCGCTGAAGGCGCTTCCGGCGTCGAGTCGCACGCCCATGCCGCCGGCGCTGCGGTAGTGGGTGATACGTCCGTAGTCGGGTCGGAACTGGTTGGTTGGGTCTTCGGTCGTCACGCGGCATTGGATGGCTGAGCCGACGACTTGGATTTCTTTCTGATTGGGTAGGCCTTGGGATTCATCGCCTAGTTGGTAGCCGCAGGAGACGAGGATTTGCGAGCGAATCAAATCGATGCCGGTGACTTCTTCGGTCACGGTATGTTCGACTTGGATGCGAGGGTTGACTTCGATGAAGTAGAATTGGTTTGATTCGGTATCGAGTAGGAATTCGACGGTCCCTGCGCAGTGGTAGTTAACTTTTCTGGCGATTGCCAAGGCGGCTTCGTGCAATTCGGCTGCGACGGATTTGCTCAGGTTGGGAGCCGGTGCGATTTCGACAACTTTTTGGTGTCGGCGTTGGACCGAGCAGTCGCGTTCGTGCAGGTGGATGACATTTCCGTGTTGGTCGCCGAGGACTTGGACTTCGAGGTGCCTGGCGCGTCCGACGAGTTTTTCGAGGAAGACTTCGTCGCTTCCGAAGGCGTTTTTCGCTTCGCGTTGGGCTTGTTCGAGATTGCTTGCGAGTTGGTCTTCGGACTCCACGACGCGCATGCCGCGACCGCCGCCCCCTTTGGATGCTTTGAGCATGATGGGGAATTTCATTTTGCGGGCCGTTTGGGTCGCTTCGTCGAGGCTTCGGACGGCGGCTGCGGAGCCCTCGAGGATCGGCACGCCGACTTGTTTTGCGATTTCGCGGGCGGCGACTTTATCGCCGAGCAATTCGAGGGCTTCGTTGCTCGGGCCGATGAACATGATTCCGGCGTTGCGCAGGGCTCGGGCAAACTCGGCATTTTCCGATAGAAACCCGTAGCCGGGGTGCACCGCATCGATTTTGTTTTCGAGGCACAGTTCGACGATCGTTGGGATATCGAGGTAGGAGCGGATCGGTTCGCCTGGTTTGCCGATGGGGTAGGCTTCGTCGGCTTTGAAGCGGTGGAGGGCGAATCGATCTTCGTGCGAGTAGATCGCTACGGTACGGATCCCGAGTTCGTGAGCGCTGCGGAAGATACGGATGGCGATTTCGCTGCGGTTGGCAGCAAGGATGCGTCGGATGGGAAGCATAGGGCAAGGGGCTGAAAGTGGGTCAGTGCGCCGGGAGGGTACGGAGAGGGAGAACGCGTCGGACAGGCGGGCGATAGTATAGCGAGAAACCCGATCATTCGCACTCGTCGCTCGATCGATCTAGGGTGGTTTGGCTCTGGACGATTCCCGGAGCGCCTTGCCAGCCGCCGTTGACGGCAAGGTCTTGAGCGTTGAGAAACTCCCCATCACCCAAACTGATAGCCGCAACGAGTTTTGCGACATCTTGGGGAGAGCCCCATCGGTTCAGGAGGGATTCTCGCCGAGCGCGATCGGACCAAGCTTGGGAGGTCCCTTGTCCCCATTGGGTTTGGATCCAGCCTGGGTTGATGCAATTGACGCGGAGTTTTGGAGCGAAGCTTTTGGCGAGGCTTTTTGAAAATGCGCTGACTGCGGCTTTGACAGCGCAGAAGTACTGTCCGCTATCGCCTTCCATCCCTTGGTGGGCTTGATCCCATCCGATATGGATCATCGAGGGGAGGGTTTGATGGGGTGTGTTTTGGCGAAGTTGCCGTTGGGCGACCGTACGGCTCAGGAGCATCATCGCGCGGACATCGAGGTCCCAGAGTTTGGCGAGTTTTTCTTCAAAGGACCAGGATTTCGCTGCGCCGGTAAGGACATCTGTGCCTGCGGCGTGGACCCAGAGGTTGACGTATCCTCTGGAGGCAAAGGCGGCATCGGCAAGTGAATAGAGGCTCTGGTTTTGCGTTAGGTCGGCGACGATGCACAGGGGTTTAGAGCATTGCGAGGCGGTCTCCATGAGTCCGTCGATATTGCTGCGGGTATGGAGGATCAGTTGGCAACCGCGGGATGCAAGTTCGATGGCGATGGCTTGGCCGATCCCACTGGCGGAACCGGTGACCACAGCGACCAGGGGTGGAACGTCCGAGGGCATCGATCAGTCTGAGGCTTCGTTCGGAGGAGGTTCGTAGTTGAATTCTTGCCATTTGATGGCTTGATCCATCGGTTCGATACGAAGCACGAGCAAGCCGTTTTGGAAGACCCGAACCGTGCCGCTCGATTGGCTCACGACGATAGCGATGGCTTTGGTTCGCTGGGAGATGGCCGCAGCGGCCCAGTGTCGAGAGCCGAGTCCTTTGGAGAGTTGTAGGTTTTCGTGGAGGACTTCGATGATTTGTCGGGAGCGTTCGACGACGCCATCGGGAGCGACGATGAAGGCCCCGTCCATTTGGGCGATTTCTTTGATGTCTTCGCGGACTCGGGCGTCGTGGAGATTTCGATGTTTACGGCTGTAACCTTTGAGGGGATCGAAACCGCTATCTTTGCAGTGGGAGAGGACTTTTCGGGTATCGCCCACGACGAAGAGGGCTCCGACTTTGTTTCCTTCTCGGCCTTCTCGCCCGATTTGGACGGCCAGATCGATGACGATTTTGAGGTTGTTCAGCGGGACGGCCGTTTCGAGCCGTTGAAGGTCCCGGCTGGTAAAGCGTCGCATTCTCTCGTCGAGTTTGATGATCGAGATCGAGTCCATGCGATTGGTTTCGAAGCCGCAGTAGACGGCGACGACTTCGCTTTGGCTGGCTAGATGCTCGTCGGCGACGGCTTCGAGCAGGGCGTGTTGGAGACGTTCAAGGAGGGGTGAGTCCTCTTTGTTCAGGGCCAGGGGGATCAGACCGAATCCGGTGGCCGCCTCGAGGTCTTCTTCTCGGTCGGCAGCGACGAGGATACGTTGGATTTCTTGGGGGACGAGTTCGCGGAGCCTTTCCCAATCGGTGGCTCCTTCGAGGAGAAAAAGCAGCGAATCGGCGCCGACGGACACCGCGAGATTTCCGGCGGCTTCGACGACGCTCGAAAATTCCCTGGTGAATTTCTGCGTGTTCATCGGCTTTTTGCGTAAGTCTTTGCGATAGTTGGTTTTAGGACGGTCTCAAAACCAGTGTAGCCCGGGATTTGGATTCGGCAATCCAAACGGCCGGTCCGAGCGGTTTTTGGGGGGATTTAGGTGGGGATTTGATGGGTTTTTAGGTTTGATTTGCTGTTGATTCTAGAGGGCCGATGGCTATACTCTTGGTCCCCTGCGAATGGGAAATTTGGCGGGTTGACCGCGTACATCCTTTATTGTTGGTTTCGGAAAATCGGGTTCAGTCATGGCAAGAGCTTGTGAAGTTTGCGGAAAGTCGCCCCAAGTTGGCAATATGATCGAAACCCGTGGTAAGGCAAAGTACTTGGGTGGTGTTGGTACGAAGATCACCGGGATTACGCGTCGGCGCTTTCTCCCCAATTTGCAAAACATCAAGGCTTCCTTGCCCAGTGGCGAGATCAAGACGATGCGTGTGTGCACCCAGTGCATCCGATCGGGTCGGATTCGCAAAGCGGTTCGCAACAAGCCGTTTTCGCTCCCAACCAATTAGAATCGCTCGTTTGACGGTCGGCATCGAATCGCCCGTATCTACTGGCCCGCATCGAAGACCGGCCTAGAGGATCCGATGGCACTTACTCCTGCAGATATCCAACGGCTTGCGAAATTGGCTAGGTTGGAAGTATCGCAAGATCGGATCCCGGCAATCCAAGCTGACTTGAGTCGGATCCTCGAGTTGTTTGAACTTCTGACCCAGGTCGACACGTCGAATGTCGAACCCTTGGTCCATGCGATCGAGATCAGCGATGTGCTGTGTCCAGACCACGTGGTCGAGTCGCTCAGAGTCCAAGACGTTTTGAGCAACGCTCCGTCCCACGACGAATCGTTCTTCAAAGTTCCACCAGTCTTGGGATAACGATCGTGCGGAGTATTCGATCCTTTCTGAATCTCGATACTCCGGACCTTGCAAAGATCTGGCACTTGCACCATCGAGCTTACGGATCCAAATCCGACTGCACCGTCGTGGCTTGGGACCATGCAGTGCTTGCGAAGCCCTTTTTTCGCAACGAGCAGTTGCTCATGGCCGAGGACTCATCCGAGGGAATGGTCGGGTTTGCGCACTGGGGCAAAAACCCTGAGGCGCAGTGCGTTGGCAAGGACGTAGGGATTTTGCATCGCCTGTGCGTGCGTCCTGGCGAGGATGAGGACGCGATCGCAAGCGAATTGATCGAAGCGAGCTTGCAGGCGATGAAGCTCGAGGGACACGATCGCTGCGTTGGAATCGGGGCCTTTGACGACAGTATCTTCTACATAGGGGTTGCCGATGGAGATGGTTATTTAGCTCGGCCATGGGCATGGAGGCTGGTGGCAGAGCGTGGTCTTTGGGCATTGCGATCTGTCGACGTATCAGCTTGTGTCCAAAACCAAGCCGATGGTCGAGCTGCGGCTTACGATCTGGACCCCGGAGGTTTTCGTTCCTGGTGTGGAGTCTTGGATCGCTCGCATGAGCCTCTCTGCGGTAGGATCGGACTTGTCCAACGACGATCCGCGGATCGAGCAGTGGATCTATTTGATATCGGAATGTTTGCGGCTTTTGCAGACCGAGCGCAAGCAGATGGTTCAGGTCGTGATCGATCCGAACATTCCTCAGCATGTGCAGATCTTGCAGCGATTGGGATTTAAGACCAAGCATCATGGCATGGTCATGTCGCGTGAGTTATCGCAGTTCGAGGACCAGTAGTATTAGCCGATCGATCGATGCGTTCATTTACCACCGGCATGTCGATCATTCCCAGGAGGGCGGATTGAGGCTTGGACTATGGCGCAACGTCGCAGGGAGCATCGCTGATCCCGAGAGCAAAAAGCCGATCTACGAGGTTTTTCGCAAGGCGGGAACTTCGGATTGGCGACAGGCTGCCGATCCATTGTTACCCATCACGGGGCTCGATTCATGGGATCAAGTCCTTGAGGCGATTATTCGCTGATGGGGGTATCGGAACTGACCGGTTTACCCAGGTAAGAGGTGTTATACTTGGGATGTCCGATTTTTGGACTTCAAACACTCGAACCTAGAAAAGGGTTGGTTTCATGGGTAGAATCAAGAATCCGTCTTCGGTTTCGCGACGTGGATTTTTAGGTCGCTCCGGGGCGATCGCCACGAGCCTCATCATGGCTCCTGCTGCAGGATATCGTCGTGTATTGGGTGCCAACGATCGACTCGACATTGGGGCGATCGGTGTGGGAGGGCGCGGTGCGGGAGACTTGGATGCGGTCAGTTCCGAGAACATCGTCGCCCTTTGCGATGTGGACACCACGGTGCTCGATGGCGCCGGTAGTCGCTTTGCAAATGCGAAGAAGTATTTCGATTATCGGGAGTTGCTCGAACAGACCAAGCTCGACGCGGTGGTGATTGGAACCCCGGACCATCATCATGCACCGGCGACGGTCCGCGCGTTGCGCCGTGGGCTTCACGTGTACTGCGAGAAGCCGCTGACTCATACGGTCCAGGAGGCTCGGCTTGTCGCAGCGTTGAGCAAGGAAATGGGAGTCGCGACCCAGATGGGGACTCAGAACCATGAGCATCCGGGTTACTTGAGACTTGTTGAGATTTTGCAAAGCAATACCATCGGTGCGGTTCGTGCGGTGCACGTGATCACCGACCGACCAGGCAAGTGGTGGCCGCAGGGAGTCGCTATGCCGGCCGATCGGCCGAGTGTTCCTGAAAACTTGAAGTGGGACTTGTGGCTTGGACCGGCTCCTTCACGTGACTATCACAGTGCGTTTGCACCGTTTCGTTGGCGCGGATGGTGGGACTATGGATGTGGGGCTATCGGCGATATGGCGATCCATTTGATGGACCCGGCGTTTTGGGGATTGAATCTCAGCGGACCGGTGCGAGTGCGCTCTGAGGGTCCCACTCCCGATGCCCATTGCGCACCGAAGTGGATGCATACGCGATTTGATTTCGCGCAACGAGGTACCATGCCACCGGTCGAGGTCCACTGGTATGAAGGAGAGACGAAGCCCGAGGCGAGTGTCGCACGGGATCTACCGATGAACGGCTCGTTATTCGTCGGAGAACTTGGGAAAATCGCTATCGCACACGATGGTATGCCCAAGATCATTCCTGCAGATCCCTCCGGTGCGATCACTGCTCCGGAACCGTACCTACCTGCATCGCCAGGGCATCATCGCCAATGGATCGATGCGGCCAAAGGTAATGGCAAAACGAGTAGCTCGTTTGACTATGCGGGAGCCTTCACAGAGGTCGTCCTTTTGGGCAATGTAGCTTATCGCACCGGATTGGAGATCGACTACGATCCTTCCCTCGGCCGGGTGACCCAAGTCCAGACGACTGCGGCTACTGCCGCGGGGATCGCCGATAGTGGGCTCGATGTGGCCAATGAGTTGCTTGGGAAAACTTACCGCAAGGGATGGGAGTTACGCTAGGGTGAGCGCCGGCTAGGGGCTTTTTGATGAGTTAGAGTCTCTCGGTATCGGTTGCACTCGCCGTTAGTTTTTGTTTTTGAGCGTTGAGCCAAGAGTTGAGGCTGAAGATCGCCAGTGCGATCCAGACGCATTGGAAGCCCAGGAGTCGCCATGTTTGGATCGGTTCACCGTCGAGGAATGCACCGATTGCAAATTGGATCGAAGGTCCGATGTATTGGAGCATTCCCATGGCCACAAGGGGAATGCGTTTGCTTGCTGAGGCAAACAAAAGCAAGGGTATGGTCGTGATCGGGCCACCGAGTGCGAGCAGCCCGAAGGTGCTTGCGGTATAGCTTTCGGACTGGTCGATCCAAGCGTGCGTCAGATAACCGAAGGCGATGGGAGCTAGGATTGCCGTTTCCAACCCGAGTCCTGCGACGGCAGAGAGTTTCGTCTGTTTTTTGACTACTCCGTAGAGAGCAAAGGAGCAGGCAAGGGCCAGAGAGACCCACAAGCGTTCGCTCGACAGGGCGCTGAACAGGAGTCCTACTGCAGCGATTAGGACGGCTAGCCACTGGATCAGGTTGAGTTTTTCATGGAAGAACAGGACCCCGAGCAGTACGCTAAACAGGGGGTTCATGAAGTAACCCAGGCTGCTATCGACGACGGCTTGGTTGAGAACAGCCCAGATGAAGACCAACCAGTTGATGCTGATGAGGACTGCAGCCAGCGCTGCTAGGGCCATTCGTTTTCGGTTGGCGAGTGTTTGACGGATTTCGTCCCATTGGCTCAGTAGGCCGATGCACAGTACGAGAGTTAGCAGGGACCAGAGGATCCGGTGGCCGATAATTTCCACCGGATCTTTGACGTGTTTGAGCAATCTCCAATAGAGAGGGAAAATACCCCAGAGAACAAACGCCGCTAGGGCTTGGAGGTAGTACAAACTATTTCCCCATTTGGTCGGCTAGATGGCCTGCTTGGTAGATCTTTCGCATGGCTTCGAGAACCCCGGCGATGTGGACCGATACCGAGCGGGCTTGTTGATCGGAGTAGTAGAAATCCCCGGGTAGGCTTTCGATGTTTCCGTCGAAGATGATCCCTACCATGGCACCATCGCGAGAGACGACAGGGGATCCGGAGTTGCCCCCGATGATGTCGGCCGTCGAGACGAAGTTGAAGGGAGTATCGGGATTCAGGGAGTCTTTGGCTGCGTGCCAGCTTTTGGGGAGAACCCAGGGGTCTTTTTGGAGGTGAACTTTTTCGTGTTCGAAGGCTCCGCCGAGTTTGGTGTGAGCCGGGATGGCTTTGCCTTTGCTTTGGTATCCCGAAACGGCACCGTAAGAGAGTCGCAGGGTGAAGGTCGCGTCGGGATAAACCGAATCGCCACCGGCGGCGAATTTCGCTTCGGTGACTTTTGCGTAGGCTTGACGTTCTTGTTCATCGATCGCTTCGGTCGCTTCGCGGATTTTGCGGTATTCGGGTTCGAGGCTGCGAAGCAGTACGACCAGCGGATCGGTGGAATTTTTGATCCCCTCGAGGCCTTGTTTGGCTAGTTCTTTGCGTCCTTGTGCGGTGTGGAGTTTGGTTCCAGCGATGATTTCCGCGGCGCGGGTGCGTGGATTTTTTCCGGCCAGGACGGATTGAACCAGGGGGTCGTTGCCTCCACGGTCTTCGACCAATCGAGAGAGTTCATCGGCTAGGAGCGCTCGTTCGAGATCTTCGTAGACGGGGACTTCGGAGAAGAGTTCTTGTTCGAGAGACTGCCGAGCGCTATCTCGGAATTCGCGGAGTCGTTGTGCGCTGGGTTTGGTGTCCTCGGTAGCCATGAGGACGATTTTTTCGGCGAAGCCTGTCAGTTGGGTTCGCAGCGAAGCGGACTTCAGGACCATATCGCGCCGTTTGGATTGCAGATCGCCGATGGTCTCCCAGGCTTTGGCAAGGCCTGCGAGTTTAGGGTCGGCTTGTAGGGTTTTGAAGATGTCTTGTTCGTTCTTGCGTTTTGCTTCGATGAACGAAGGGTCTTGGATCCCCGCGAGCATACCGGTGTACGCTTTTCGGGAGTTTTGAACACCGAACAGATCGTCTCTTCCGCGTCGGGTTTGTTCGGGTCCCTCGAGGCCGTATTGCTGCAGGGCGATCTCGCGTCGGCGGAGTAGATTGAGGGTACGAGGAAGAGCTGTATCGCGTTGGAATTCGACGGCATCGGAGGTCAAGATACGTCGGGTGCGTCCAGGGTTTCCGGAAACGAAAACCAGGTCGCCGTCTTTGGCGCCATCGGGATCCATTTTCAGGAAGTGATCGATTTTGGCCGGTTTGCCGTCTTCGTAGACGCGAAACAGGGTCACATCGAGGCAGTACCGGGGGTATTCAAAGTTGTCCGCGTCTCCTCCGAAGAAAGCCGAGGCGGCTTCAGGGGCCCAGACCAATCGAACATCGGTGTATTTCTTGTAGCGGTAAAGATGGTATCGCCCACCGCCGTAGAGCGTGACGACATCGCTTCGTAGGCCGGTTTTATCGAGGGACTCTTTTTCGATTTGAGCCATCGTCGCTTGGCGAGCTTTGAAGGCGTCGGCGGGAGCCATGTCAGCTCTGACCGCTTCGTTGACCTTGGCCGTGACATCTTCGATGCTGATGAGTTGATTGAGCTCCAGGTCCGTTGCTGGGATTTCTTCTTGGAGAGATTTTGCCAAGAAGCCGTCTTCGTTGTAGTTGTGTTCGGCCGTCGAGAGTTTGAAGAGAGTGTCTGCTGCGACGTGGTGGTTGGTCAGGACCAAACCGTTGGAGGAGACAAACGAGGCCGAGCCCCCGGAGTTGAATCGAACGCTCGAGAGCATGACGTGGTCGACCCAGGCCTGGGTCGGTTCGAATTGGTACTTTGAGGCGAGTTGTTTTTTGGGTAGTGCATTGAAGAGCCACATTCCTTCGTCGCACTGAGCTGCGGTGGGCACGAGAGATGCGGCGATGGCCACAGCGCACGCGAGGCGTTGGATGAGCTTGGTGGATTTAGGATTGGACGATTGAAGATTGGTTTGGGGCATTGATGGACCTCTTGGAGGAAAACAGATAGATTCAACGAGGATAGAAAGCTTCAGCGCAGACGGTTGCTGAAAACAGGCTTACTGTAACCAAGAAACCCGAGTTGGTCACCTGCATTCAGAGAGCAACTGGGGTAGGAAAGGCAGATTGACTTGCCTGGGGGGAACCTCGCCTGAGCCGTTTGAAGTTGCGCGGTTTTGGCTTTTATCGGACTCGATGCGGTATCTTCGAGGACCAGTACGAGTATTTCTAAAGCGGAGTACGAGTACGAAAAGCCAGGGAAAAGATCGATTGAAACTCTGAAACATGCGAATATCGCAACTTCAAAGCCTGGGCCGGAGGGTTATTCCCCAGGGTCGGGAGAGCCGTTCGGATCGGTCGGAATCTCGTCGTGTCCGTGGTCTTTGTCGTTTTTACCGATGGGGTCCGCCCCGGCGACGACCAATCGGATCTTGTTTGGACCGCCTGGTTCGACGCTCATGGTCAATTCGCTGGTGTTGTAGGAAGCGTGTTTTCGATGGACGACTCCCATGGTGCTCGGCCGGTAGTTGGGGATGTCTTCGACGGGTATCATTTGAATGACAACGACTCGGTGCTGGCCAGCGATGGCGCCGTCGTTTTCCCGATAGGTCGTTAGGCGAAACGAACCGTCTTTGTTGATCGATCCGGTCGCCTGGACCGATTTGCCGAGGGCTTTGGTTTCGACGATTCCAACTTTAACCGGCGAGCCATCTTTGAAGACGACCTGGCCTTCGACTTCGTAGGTTTTGAGTCGGCCGGAATTGCAACCGAGGGCAAAGGCAGCTAGGAGTGTTGCAAGCCAGACGAGGGGCCGTAGTTGGTTCATATCGTATGGTTGTTATTCGATGTCCGAGATCGGTTGGCCATCGTTTCGGTTGCAAAGGCGACCGAGCGTGTCGGTATCGATGCTGGCGCTGATGGCTCGGACGCTTCCGTCTGCCAGAGCGAATTGGCAAAGCCCTCCGTGCCAACTGCCCCAACTGACCAGATCATTGCCAGTGGCTCGGGGATCTCTGGCGATTGGAACTGCAGGTCCCCCGATGCGGGCGAAGTTGTAGAGGTTATCGCCGTTGAAGATAAAGGCGTCTTCTGGGGACTGCTTGAGTTTGCCCATAGGGACGTGCATTTCACCGACGAGGAAGGTATTGCTCATTCCGTCGTAGACATTCTTCGAAGAGATGCGATCTTCCCAGCCGACCGGTCTGTTGTTCGTGCATTTCGGGCGGCTTGAGATGATGATGCCAGTGCCATTGCCGCCGTAGTTGTAATCGGTCGGTAGGCCGGAGGAACCTGGAGATAGATCACCATGATTGGCACCATAATCACCGAGGGCACCGGCGACGTTGGCTACATCGCTGAAGATCGGGTATCGGCATCCGCAGGGTAGGGTCACCCAGCGGGTACCGCCGTTGACGAGGTTTCCGAGCCCGATGGTATCGTCGGAGGATCGTCGTGATGGACAGTGGTAGGAGGTTGGCGATGCGGTTCGGACCTCATCGGAGTGTGAGCTATAGGGGATCGAATAATCCCAGCGTTGTTCCAACGAATTGGATTCAAGGTAGGGCATGATCCGAACGAGCCAAGTCGTTTCGTTTCCGCCACAGGATCTCGAGGCCGAGTCTCCTGGTCGAGGTTGATAGCGAGCCGGCGGGTAGCATTTGAAGGCGGCGTGGAAGTTGTCGGTTGCCAGTTGGATTTGGTGGAGGTTGTTTTTGCAGCTCATCGATCGGGCCGCTTCGCGGGCAGCTTGGACCGCCGGCAGGAGCAATCCGACGAGGACTCCGATAATGGCGATTACGACTAGGAGTTCGACCAGGGTAAAGCCCAGGCGAGGGCCGGTTCGGGAAAAACGGTTTTCTGGATTGGGAATCGAATTCATGGATGTTTCCTTTTTGGAATCGCTCTACAAGCGGCTCGACGCCCCAGCGGGAGGCAAACCTCCCGAATCGGCCGCTTCGACGCGCCCCTTTAGTATCGGTCGAAGGGGTTTTCCGAGCAAATTCCATTTGCGGAATTCCCGGCTCTGAGTGGAAAAAACAGGGCTAAACCCATCGTTTTTTACCTGGTCCCAAGCCGAAATCTCGTTTTCGGGGCACTTTGGGCTAGATCGGTGCCTGGAGCTTTTCTGGAAAAGTCTTGAACATTCCTCCGGTGGTATCGTACTATAGGGAACTCTAGGGCAGTTCGTTTTATCCCGAAGAATCGCATGCACCCCCATTTCTATCGAGCCAAACTCCATCCATCCGTCCGGGCGGTGATCCTTGCGGTCTACGCTTGCTTCGCGATTTTCGGGTTGGCTTTGCATCATTGGAGCGGTGGCCATCGTCATGCCGATGGCATGCAGGCGACTTTTGGGGGACTAGTCGACGATTGCCATCGAACCGATTTGGCCAACGCGTCGGCATCCCCTGGCGAGCATCGTTGTTGCCACAGTTCTGAGCGACGCGTAACGGATCGATTGGGTCTGTCGCACTCGAAGTCTTCGGTGGATGTTCCCTCGATCGGAGCTGTGCCGTCGGCTTGCCAAGGTTGCGAGCAATGGTCATCGATCGTTCAGTCTTCGAGTTCCTTGGCAAGCGTCGAGACGTTCCGGTGCGATCTGAGACTGGATTGGAATTCCGAGCCGATTCAGACGCTTGCAGGTCTTTTTGCAGTGGACTGGAATTCCCGGGCACCACCCGTTGCTAACCCATGGTCTTGAGTCGAGCCGTTCGTTTTTTCGAAGCTCGCTCGGTGGGATTTCTTTAGCAACATTCGCTGTCGATTCGTTAAGAATCTATTGCTCTTCAATCACCCTTAGGCGCTCGGTCTGGTGATGTTTCCAATCGTCGCAGGCGTTGTGCCAGCGATCTTGGAAGACCCAAGAGCAAGGCAGAGAGTCGCTTGGTTTTTGGAAGCGTTTCTGCAGGTTTAGGTCATTGCATGTTGAATCAGGTTTCCGGCGCATTGACGCACGACTTTTGCCCTTGGGCAAATCGCTACGTGTATTGGCTCAAGCGACCGATCGGTTGGGTTTTTTTGGCGTTTTTATCCTCGATACTTTTGGGGATTTATGTATCTCCTCAAGCTTTCCTGGCGACGGCGGGCATTGCCATGGTGGCAATCATCGGATCGCTATGGCCTTGGATTTCGATGCTTGGGGTAAGGGGCGAACTCTCGTGGAATGCCTTGCGATGCGAGGAACTCGAATCGATCGAAACGGACTTGGTCGTTACCAACCGCTGGCCTTGGCCTGTCTATGGATTGTCGTTGGATCTCGAAGGGGGGATGCTACCCGAGGGGTGGGACAAGCAGCGGATCAGCTTGCAGCGGATCCCCGGTTTAGCGAAAAGCAAGTTCCATTGGTCGACGGTCCCCCAGACTCGCGGTGAGTATCCTCGCAAGCCCGTGGAGTTGCAGTCGGCTTTTCCATTTGGGATTTGGACCTCGCGAAGGCCTGTACGGGTTCCAGAGCCGTTGTTGGTTTGGCCGCGTGTTACCCGACTTGTCGACGCGCCGAGCGATATGGGAAGTCAGCAATTCGGGACCGGCAGTATCTCGGATCGGGTAGGGGACGAAGGGGACTGGACAGGGGTGCGTCCCTATCGCCCTGGGGATTCGCTCCGGCAGGTTCATTGGGCACAAACTGCCCGACGCGATTCCTTGGTGGTTTTCGAGCGTCAGTCGAGTGCCAGTCAAAGTGTGTTGCTGCAGTTGGATCTCGAGCGAGCATCGAGCGCATCGGAATCGACGCTCGAGGCGATGCTCCGGTTGTTGGCATCATTGACCAACCAATTCCTCTTGCATCATTGGTCTGTCTACGTCGATTTAGAGGGACGTTTTGAAACCACTGGCATCGCCGAGCGCTTGGTCTTGTCTCAACGCATCCGCTTCATGGATCGACTGTCCGTATGGGATCCGCGAAGGCCCTCAGAACTATCCGATGTTCAGACCCGTCGCTCGATCCAAAAGGTCTCACCCAATGTGGTGATGAAGATCCGATGGAGCGAGGCGGCAGTCAACCTATCGCACATTGAGGGGATCAAGGAGGATCGCCGAGTCTACTGCTTTGCGGTGATTCCGGAAGCTCCGATAGCCGGAGCCTGGGACGAAGCGCTCCAGGCCGCATGGCGGGCGTTTTGCAGAAGCCAGCAGGTTGCTCCTTGTGAAGGCCAGGCCAGGGGTCATCAGGAAACCCTAACCCAAGCGATGGCACATGCCTCAGGTGGAGCTTAAGATGCCATCGACCGATGCGATGCAAACGGCCGTTTTCCGAAAGCCCGCTTTGGGCACGATGTTGCTGGCGCTTTTAGCCACGTGGTGCATTTCACTTTTGCGTTATGCCGGATCGTCCGATCCTGTGTGGCTCGTCTCGGAGATTTGCCTTTTGGCCGGTTGGTGTTCGTTGGTTGGATTTGTGTTGTTACCCAAGTATGGAACGGAGTTTTTCGGGGTTAAGGCACCCGCACAGAAAGGACTCAACGCGGGGCCTTCACGGGCACAGCTTTGGATTTGGGGGATTGGCTGTTTGTTGATTCTCGCTCCGTGGATCTCGCGCTGGATTCTGGTTGGATTCTTCGGAAGTACAGGGGAAGCCAACGAGTTGATCGCTTTGGCGATGCTGCAAATGGGGGGCTTATGGCAAGCGGCAGTCGCACGGACATCGCGTCAGGAGTGGTTGTCGTTTTTGATCAGTTGTTTTTTGGTGCTTTTCGGACTGGCTTCTTCGGATCGCGGGGACATGATCCAAATCGCTGCACCTTTTACGATTTTGGCCAGTTGGTGGCTCATGGCGCGTTACTGGGATTCGATCGAGGAAGGTTTCCTGGTCTCCGAGTCGGCTCCGGTCTTGACCTTGCGTTTATCGATTTTGGGAATTCTCGGACTCGGCGCTTTAGGGTTTCTTGCTTGGAATAGTTTTTCCAAGGACGCGGCGAATCGGCTCGATGGATGGATGCCGACTTCGGGTGGCAACCGTCAGGGAGAGAGTTGGGCTCGCCAGGGGGTAGGCGATGGGGACATGCTGATTGCGGCCAAGGATGAGGCATTTACCTTTGGACCGGTCGATAGCGATCTGTTTTTGGAATCCGAGATTCCCTCGATGTACGATTTGGTTTCGGACCTCTACGGCGATACGCCTCCGAAAAAGCGACGCTATGCGCGAGCCATATCGCTCGACAACCAGATCAAGGAGACCGAACGCGAAGCGACCGAGAGCAAGAAGAACAGCAAGGAGTTTTCTGCGGTACGCCAGCCCAAGCCTAGCGACAAGAAGTATGAGCCCAAGGGGACCGATTCACGAGCCATCGCCTATCTGATCGGCGAGACGCCGCAATGGTTGCGAGTCGAGTCGTTCGATCATTTTGAGGACGGCATCTGGACGCATTCGGAGGACCTGTTCGATCCGAAGACCAACAGCAATCCATCGATGATTACGATCCAAGAAAAACCGTGGATGCAGGTTCAGTTTCCGCCAACGGAATTGGTTTATTCGGTCCGTGAGAGGTTAGCGACGAAGATCATCAATTTTCAATCGCCGCGGTTGATCACCCCATCGCTCACGACGCATTTGCATATCGATCGAATCGACCAAATCGACTTTTACAGTTGGATGAACGATGGCCAATTGATGATGCCCAACCGGGAGTATGTGCCGCAGTTGACGGTGGTCCATCAGCTTTATCAAATCCCACAGTTGCATGCGCTGCGGGTACCGAAGTCGGCTTATGCACAACTCTCGCATCATCAAAAGGCAGAAGACCCCAATGCGACCCATGGATTGCATGATTGGATCGGTGCTTACACCCGTCTTGCCGGTGTGCACGAGTTGCCATCGGCCAAAGTTCAGCAGTTTCGAGACGAAGTCTTCGGTGGACTGGCATCGAATGCGACGGATTGGAACCGCGTCGAGGCGATCGTCGCGGGCATGAGGCGATTTGAACACGATCGCGATGCGACGGCCCCTGAGGACTGCGCCGATGTGGTCGACTATCTCTTGGAGACCAAGCGAGGGCCTGATTACTTGATGGCTTCGGCAGCATCGGTGATGATTCGCCAGTTGGGCATTCCGTGCCGACTCTGTACAGGATTTTTTGCTTCTCCGAGCCGGTTCGACCGGGTCGCTGGGCAATCGGCGATCATGCCCGAGGACCTCCACACTTGGGCCGAAGTGCACGTGCATGGGATGTGGGTTCCGATCGAACCGACGGGTCAGTACCCACAGCCTCGCGAATGGATGACCTGGCAACAGCGGGCCGTCGAGATGGCCTGGGCTTGTCGGGATTACTTCCGCAACCATCCTTACCAAACGCTCGCGATCGGAGCGAGTTTCGGTTTTGCGTTTTACTTTCGCCAGCGCCTAGCCCAAGCGTTCCTGTGCGGTGTCTCGTTATTTTCCTTGCTGCTACCGACCCCACTTCGCCTTCGCTACAGTTTGCGGTTGCTGCGATTGCGTATGTGGCTTTGGAATGAAACGTTGCCGACGCATGCGACGCTCCAGCAGTGGCTCGGCAAGCAGCTCACCGAGCGAGTGAGCATCTCCCCGACCGCGGCTCGGAGCTTTATCGGTATTGCTCAGCGGCTCGCTTATGCGCCTGTCCAGGAGCAGCGATTGGATGCCGGGCAGGAAAAACTCATCGGCCAGGTCCTCCGATCGATCATCTTTTCGGGGCTCAAGTCGGCTGCGGTCCCACGGCGAATTTCACCTATCGAGAATGCGATTTAAGAAAGACTTTTCATGAATGCGATGACCAAGACCGAACCTCTAGCTACCCCGACCTCTGGGGAAATCCAAGGCTGGATCGGAGGGCTGCGGCGCGAGCTAAACAACGTTCTGCTGGGAAAAACCCAAGTCGTCGAGTTGCTCCTAGCGAGCCTGTTGGCCCGAGGTCACGTCCTTTTTGACGACCTGCCTGGACTGGGGAAAACCACGTTGGCCAAGGGTTTAGCCAAAGCCGTAGGTGGTAAGTTCATGCGGGTCCAGTGCACGCCTGATTTGCTCCCGAGCGATGTCACCGGATTTAGTATTCTGAATCAAAAGACCCGTGAGTTCGAGTTTCGACCCGGCCCGGTCTTTTCCGATGTCCTACTTGCCGACGAAATCAACCGCGCAACTCCTCGTACCCAAAGCGCCTTGTTCGAGGCCATGGCCGAGCGGCAAGTGACGATCGACGGAGAGCCCCACAGTCTTAGCCAGTCGTTCCTCGTCTTGGCCACCCAAAATCCGGTCGAGAGCGTCGGGGCTTATCCGCTTCCCGAAGCTCAACTCGATCGCTTCACGATGAAGCTCAAGATTGGATATCCCGACCGAGCCAGCGAGTTGGAGTTGCTCTCTCGCAGCAGAAAGACGACGAAAGATTTCGAAGCCCAAGCGGTACTCCATGGGGATCAGATCGTGCAATTGCAACAGGCCGTCACCGGTGTGGCCGTCGAGCAATCCGTCCGCGAGTACCTACTGGATCTGGCCGAATGCACCCGAAACCATCGGAGCTTTCCATTGGGGCTCAGTCCCCGAGGTCTGCTGCAATGGCAACGGGTCGCGCAAGCTTACGCGATGCTCAACGAGCGAAACTTTGTCATTCCGGAGGATATTCAGGCCGTAGCCGCGCCGGTACTGAGCGTGCGACTGACGAGCAACTCCATAGCGACCGATCAAGCGATCGAATCGGTGATCGCTTCAGTGAGTGTCCCGCGATTGTAATCCGAGCCCAAGTCCAGCGGTTTTGAAACCTTCAGCAGTGCATTTTCAGGCCCTAAGCCACCCCAAGGAGAGCGAACCCTATGATGAGTCAAGGCAATTCGAAGTTCGTTTTTTTTATGGGTTCTTGTCTGCTCGGTCTGTTGGTCTGTTTCGGGTGCAACTCGAACTCGGGCAGCATGGATGGCGCCTCGGACCAGGAGCATGAACATTTTCCTGCCCACTGGCCGGAGAGTATTTTTCGAGCTAGCCAACGGATCGATGGAATCTTGGCCGAGCCCGGCGCAACATCCGTAGGCGCAACATCTGCGGGCTTAAAGACCGGAGCACCGACGCTGAGCTCGGTTGCTGAGTTGGCTGATTTGGTCGGATGGCTTCCGATCTTGGCTGCCGATAGCGATCTTGGGAGGGAGGACTTTAGCCGGATCGATGCTTGGTCGGCCCAGTGGACCGAGCCTTTGCGTAAGCATGCTCTGGGCTCAGGGGCACTAGCGGGCAACGGAACGCTCGAGGGCTTTGGCCAAGTCGACGGACTTCGGGAGATGGCCGAGGGATTGTCTGAGATTTGTCGAATCGAGCAAGCTCGGATCGATGAACTGCAAAAACGTTACGCCGAGTAATCCGCAAAGGAACAGGACCGATGGATATTCAGGTATTGATTTGGGGAGCTTTGACTCGGATGGCTCAGGCCTTGGTCGTCGGGAGTCCGACGATTGTCGTTGGCTGGTTGATCGCAGCGGTCTTTGAACGGATTCTCGGTCGCGATGGGACCTACCGTCTTTTCGGGGGTGACACATGGCGGCAATTGCCGCAGGCTTGGTTGCTCGGGATGCTTTTGCCGGTCTGTTCTCTGGGGGTCATTCCGGTGATGCAGCAGATGCGAAAGAGCGGTATTTCGGGTGGTACGATCCTTGCGTTTGGATTGACTGCACCGCTGTTCAATCCGATTTCGGTTTTGTATGGACTGACCCTTTCGGACCCTTGGGCGATTCTTGCTTTCAGCCTTTGTTCGCTGGTGCTCATCACAATTCTGGGTGTCCTATGGGACAAGCTCTTCCCCAACAGTCGAATCCCGGCCGAGCCGTTGGATCGGACTCCGTATGGACTTCAACGGATCGGTGCTGTGGGATTATCGATGGTCCAGCAAGCCGCGAGTCGATCGACGCTGTACATGCTTTTGGCGATCCTTGGGGTTGGTATTCTAGCGATGCTTTTGCCGGCAGGGATCTTGCAGAGGGCGGCGGGCAAAGAGGATGCGATTGCACCTTTGACGATGTCGGCCGTTGCGACGCTTGCTTACATCACTCCCATGACAGCGATAGTCCAGGTCGCATCGATGTTCCAGCATGGCAATTCGGTCGCTGCGGCTTTTGCGTTGCTCACGCTGGGCACCGGAGTGAACCTGGGATTGCTACTTTGGATGATTCGTCATTACACGCTGCGTCGTTCGTTGGTCTGGCTCGGTTGTCTTGTGACGATCGTCTTGGTGATGAGCTATTCACTCGATCGGCCGTTGCGGCCCAAGGGGATCGAGCCTGCTGACCACACGCATGCTTTCGACACCTACTGCAATCCGTTTGTTTCCGGCGACCAGAACTATTGGACTTCAGCAAAGAGGATCCTTCAGGAATCGGCAACCCCTGCGGAGATCATCTCTTTGGGTTTCGTCGCGGCGATGTTGGCATTGGGCGGATTGAATGTTTGGCTCGATCCGCAGAACCGTTGGATGCAGTGGTTGCTCAGAGCACCGTCAGTCGATGCGACCGACTTGGTCAAGAAGCCAGTGGGTATGCGGGACGTCGTTTTACCCGAATGGGTGATCGCTTGTGTTTCGCTCGGAGGGCTGGTCGTTGCCAGTGTGTTGGGTTGTTTCTTGTATTACCCGCCTGTGAGCGAGATCCGCAAAGAGATGCATAGCATCGAGGCCGAAATGTTTACCGCGTATCAGAGTGGCGAGTGGGACAAGCTTGAGTATTGGATTCCGATCCAAGAGGATTGGGCTCACAAGATGAAGGTCAGCGCGTACTTGCGAGGCAAGCCCTTGGATCGGTATACCGATTTGAAGTTGCAGGTCTACAAGAACAAGCTGGAGTTGCTCGAGCACGCGACGGAGGATCGCGATTCGAAGGAGGCGTTGGATTACGGCCGCCAGGGTTCGTTGGCTTTTGGTCGGCTCAAACGTGCTTTAGGAGACTAGCGAAGTTACCAAACGATCGATTGGGAATCGAAGATCGGGCCTTCGACGCATGTGCGTCGGTAGTCCCAGGTCCCGTCACCTTGGTCGATTTTCGCTACGCAGGTAAAGCAGATGCCGATGCCGCAAGCCATAGGAGTTTCGAGCGAAACTTCGCAAGGCACTTTGTGCTCATGAGCGATTTTTGAGACGGCTTGCATCATCGGTTCGGGGCCGCAGCAAGCGATACGGGCGGTTCCTTCGGAGCGGCTCAGGAGGTCCACGAGAACCTCGGTGACCCGTCCACGATGCCCGAGCGAGCCGTCCTCGGTGGCGATTGCCAATCGAACCCCTCTTGCCTCAAAGGCATCGAGTGCGACGAGGTACTCTTGGGTCCTAGCCCCATAGCAGAGGGTGACTTGTTTGGCAAAGTGGCCCTCTTGGCCATAGGTGCCTTGTCCGAGTGCCGCCGATGCTAGGCTCAGCATCGGTGTGATTCCGACACCGCCTGCGACGAGGATCAAGTGGTCGACTGGGTGGTTGGAAAAAGCGTTCCCCAAAGGTCCCCAGATTTCGACCGACTGGCCGGCTTTGAATCGGGATAGCGCATGGGTGAATTTGCCTTTGACTACGTAGGCGACCGAGACGGTTTGAGGGTTCCCTTGCGAATCAAAACCGCGATCAAACATCGCCAAAGCGCGGCCGATGAGCGGATCGTTCAAGCCAGCCAAGCGGACCATGAAGAATTGGCCTGGTAGGGTCCAACGAGCGAGGTTGGGAGCCTCCAGGGTCAGTTCCCAGGTATCCTTGGCGATCCATCGATGTTCAACGATCCTCGATTCGAGCCATTGGAAGTCTTTGGAACAACGCGGATCGTCGGTCATGGTGTTGCAATTAACGCTTGGACGGGGAAAGTTTGGTCGGATTCGACTTGGTGAGGTTCGACTTAGGCGGGGGCGTTTCGCTGTTATTGCCCAGGATGTATGCGATGATTCCCAATCCGATGAAGACCAGTTGGCTCAGGGAAAAGAGCCCTAGATTTCGGAGCGACTCACCGGTTTCGCCACCGTAGGCATGCAATCCGATTCCGAGGATATTCGTGCCGAACATCGACCAAGCGGTGATGATATTTCCGCCGATCGCTAGGATTGCAAAGCCTAGAGATCCGACGAGTCGGTCCCACTTGGCGTGCAACAGTAGCGCGTTCCAAAGGACGATCATCAAGGCACCGTTTTCCTTGGGGTCCCAGCCCCAGAAACGGCCCCAACTGTCATCACCCCAGAGTCCGCCAAGAACGGTTCCGACGAAGCTAAAGAAGATTCCAAAGCAAACGACCCCGTAACAGATCCGATAGAGTATCTCGTTGATCGATCGCAGATCGCCTAATTGATTGCCCTTGTAGAAACTTCGGACAAGCGCCAGGATCACCATGCCGATTCCTAGGAGACCTGCAAGGAACGTTGCGCTGTATCCGAGCGATACGCTGATCACGTGTGTCGAGAGCCAGAACTGGGTGTCCAAGACGGCTTGAAGGACGGGCATCGAATCGCCGATATCGAGGCCATAAGCGACTTGCAAGGAGAGATATCCAGCGACCGAGGCGACCAGCAGCGAAATGGAGATTGGGAACAACTTTTCAGCGACCATACAGGCCAGCACGATCGCCCATCCGATGAAGACCGCTGCGGAGTACAGAGTAACGACCGGCGGCCTTTCGGAGATGTAGACGCGGCTGATGATCGCCAGGGTGTGGAGCCCGAGGGTGAGCATGCAGATCCAGAACGCGGCTTGGCGGATCGGTTCGTTGCGAATCGCAAGACCGAGCAAACACAGAAGACCGGCGACGATGTACAGGGCGTAGGACCATCCGATGGGGTTGAGGTGCTCGTACCAGGCTTCGAAGCGAGCTTTGGAGGACTTCGAGATCATGCCGTACTTATCCTCGATCAGCGAGTCGTAGCTTTTCACGGCGGCGTTGATTTCGCGACTCTTGGAACTTCCTTCCCGCATGAGCTTAGCCAGATCGCGGAACCGAGACGTGGGGTTGTCAAGATTTTTCGAGTCGAACTTCGAGATCACTTCGTAGAACGCCGGGGCGTAGGCATCCCAACGAGGGGGTGGCATTTTGGCGTTGATCGTCTCGGGGATGTCCTTGGGTGGAATGATCGCTGGGGGGCCTTTGGCTCTGAGCGATTCGATGAGGGGTTTGAGTTGGTCGATCACTTGTGCGAGGCGATCGGGTTGTTCGGCGGCGACCTTGAGGATCTCGTCGATGGGTTCATAGGCGTTCCAAATGCCGAGCAAGATATTCATCTTTGACTGGAGCTTCATGAATTGGGCTTGGTCAAAATTCCAATCCTTCTGATCGATCGCGAGTATTTGCTCGGTCTTTTGTTCTTTTCCGTTCAGAGCTTTGAGGATCTTGTTGGCCGGATAGCAATTGGTTTTGTCTCGGGTGATTTCGAGTTCATCGAGAAGAGCTTGCGAGTCGATTCGGATCAAAGGGGCATCCAAGACCCAAGGTTCGTGGACCATCAGACTCATGAGCCATTCGGCCGAAGAGAGCTTTTCGGTCTTGTCGGATTTCTTAACCAACGCATAAGGCTTATTCGAGAGCGCTTTGAGGATTTGAGCCCCGACGCTCGAGAGGGGTTTGATTCGGCCTTCGTGCTGGACGGGCAGGGTGCCGATGGCGTACCAATCGACTTCGTCTCTGGAGAACGAGGGTCTACGGGCGGCATAAGCGACCAATCCTCCGATGAGCAAAAGGGGTAGGATCACCGAGGGCCAGAAGGTTGGGAGGCGATCGGGCATCGCAAAGGCTTGTCGGTCGTACCTCGAGGCGAATCGAGTCAGGGTGATGCTGAAGTGGGCGAGCATACCGAGTCCGACCAAAACGCATGAAACGTAGGGGATGAGCCATCCTGCGTTGGTAACGACTTGCAGAACCGTCTGTTCGACGCGCAGTGGTGATTGGGCCGCCGACGTGTACTGGGATTGGTAATAGGTCTCGCCTCGGAATCGCATCGGGCTGTTCATCCAAATACGACCTTCTTGAAGCGTCGCGCCGGACTGGTCGAGGATACGGACGTAGGAGGAGTAGTCTTTAGGGATCGCCGTTCCGGTGTATTGTTCGAGGACGACGTCTTGGAGTTCGAAGGAGAAGGGTTTGATGGGCCGAACGGTCGGATCGTTAAAGAATTGGGTCAGCGCAAATTTGCCGAGATCTTTCGAGGTGGCTTTTTCACGGATGGTGACGTAAGCCGACGCGAAGTTCATTTCGCTTTTGGCGCCGCCGGACTTGCCGGCTTCGATCAATGCGACCTCGGGAGGCAGCCCTTGGGCTCCTTGGGCCTCGGCGGCGGCCTGGGGGTTCGCGCCTCGGGTGGTCATGTCCGAGTTGGCCATCCACTTCTCGATTTTGATCTCGAAGGGGAGCGATGGGTCGCTCAGGGATTTCTTGTTGCGTAACGCATTGAGGATCAAAGCGTCATCGAAAGCCACGACGCGGTTTTTGTCCGGGGCTGTCGAGTCGATTACGGCAAGTTCTACGATGTCGGTTTGAATGGCAACCGAGGTTCGTTCCCCTTCGTAGAGGCTGATGCGCTCTTCGCGCTGGCGGTCCCCGAAGACGAATTGACCGAGCATCAGGAGTCCGATTCCAAGGTGGATCAGAACATTGCCGCCACGGGCTCCGAACAGGAGGATCAGACCGGCGAGCATGACCAAGCTGACAAGAAGACTTTTTGCCAGTTGCCAAACGATCCGAAGACCCGGATCAGGAATCCGGTACTTATCGCCCGTCAAAGCGACAAGGAGAGCGACTCCAAGGAGTGCGAGGAAGAGCGTCAGGATCGTGGCTCGCAAGATGTTTTGTTTGGGAGGATACCCGATTCCCCATACACCCAATCCTATCGCTGATAACCAAAGACTCGCCAAGCATCCGGACCAGATCAGGTTGTAGGAAAATGGGGGTTCTCCTTGGAGTCCGTCTCCTAGGTGAGCCCCGAAGACGATCAGGGCCACGAGGGCAAATCCGGCTAGCGTCAGAGCCATCCCTGCGACGAACCTTGCGCCTCGAGCCGTCATGTGGAAGCGGGTCATTTTGGCGGCGACGAGATTGATGAGCAAAATCAAACCGACCATCGCACCGCCGGGCATGACAAAACCGCCGCGAAGGCTGTTCTCTTGCGCATGGGGCCAAATCGTTTGGGGTTTGAACACATCGAGCGGGACGTAAGCGACCCAGCTATTGAAGTAGTCTTTTTTGACATCGACAATGGTCTCTTCGTCCTGTGCCAGCGTCCCGATAAAGAGGATGAGCACTCCGAGGAAGAACATCGTGCAAGTGATTTTCAGGGAGCCAGCGTATCGAAGCACGGTCCAGATCGCATTTTCGACTGGGCGTGAATTTTCGCTCGAGCGGGGGAACAGACCATCTTGCAGGGGTGCAGTAGCCATAGGGATCTATTGATGTCTATTGGATTTCGATGGATTGAACAAATTCAATGAGATTGGATTTTTGGTCCGCTGCCAATTGATTATCGCCGATGAGTTTGATGAACAGATGGAGTTCGGGGTTATCGGTAGGCAGGGAGACCACCAGCAGCATCGGCGCAGTTGCTTGTTCCGAACTTCGGATTTCATACAATGTGGCTTGTTTTTGACCGACGGCGAATTTTTGGGCAACTTCCAGCGCGGAGTTGACCATGGGTTCGAGTTTCTTCGCGTCGGGCTCGCGGGTCAGTTGTTGGAACCACATCATGGCGTTGGCTTGCGGGTTGTCGGTGGCCATGCTGACGGTCACTTCACCTCGCCCTTGTTTCGAGTCGATGTTGAGCGTCGCGAGTCGGAATTGGGAGCCTTGGCCAACGCTCCAGCCTTCGGGCAGCTTGTAGTCGAGTTTGGGACGATTGGCCGATGGATTCGTGGCGTCCAAGGGGGGTGATGCCGCCGAGGTCGCCGGGTTGCCCGTTGGCGTTGCCGGGTTGCTTGGGGGAATTGCAGGGTTGCTTGGGGGGGAAGACGAGCTCATGGCTCCCGTGCCGGTTCCGACCGCATCGAAGAGGTACGAGGGGATTGAAGCGCCGGTGCGGGGAACTTCGACCAAGGAGCCTAGGAGGGTTTCGGCGGTGAGTTCTTGGAGTTTGAGTTGACCTCGCCATCGGTTGACGTTGCTCAGCAAGTACCCTTGCCAATCCTGGCTCGGGGGCATGGCCAGGGCGGTGACTGTGAATTTGATCTTTCCGGTGGCTTCTGGAGAGATCAGTTCGGCGATGGCGATGTCGTTGCGAGGGTTGATGATCCAGCCTTCGGGGAGCGGATTCGAAGGGCGTCCTGACTGTGGATCGATGGCAAAGTTTTCTACGATGGCTTGAAGGTCGGCCATGAGGGGTTCTAGGCGATCGGGGCTATCGGTGGCTTTGAGAAAGTAGCAGCCTTGGTCGGCCGGGATGATTGCACCGAGGATCCGGCGTGTTCCTGAGGTCGAATCGGACTTTGGTGCTTTGACGGACGTGCGCTCTGGAGCGGACAGTGAGAGGGGGCCCGACACGAAGGTCGACTCGGACTTGGAGGTTTCGTACACACGGACTTGCGGGGTCGGCTCGCAGGCGATCTGAGTGAAGATCACGATCGCTGCGAGCAAAATGCTTGCTCGTGAGCCTGGAGCTTGGAGGGGGTGTCGGAGTTGCAAGGAGCTGAGGATCCGGTAGGCGAGGTGGGGCAGGTATTGGCCGGTGGGCCCGATAGTACGTTTTTTGCGGTACGTTTCTGCGGGCCTTAGGCTGGAAGGAGAACCGAGAAAGTGTGGGTTTATTCACCCAGCGAAGGCTCGGATCCCATCTTCTAGAGGTCTTCCCCGCGAGTCGAAGTACTCTCAATATAGGTCAAGAAGTTCAAAACCGACAGTTCAACGGCTACGAAAGCCAGTCGGCGGGTGGTTTTTTTGGGGCGTGCCCTACTCGACACCCAGGGTTGCATCGGCATCGGAGGGGATTCGGGGGTCGACCGAGGGGATGCGAGGGCGGGCAGCTTGGCTGAGTTGGTCTGGAGACCTTAGGAATCGGCTGACGATCCACCAGAGCAAGGCGATTGCCAGGAGCAATGCGATCAGGGCATAGAGAAAGAGTTTGGCTAGTTTTTGTCCCATCATACCGATCGGGACGGTGATCGAATCGGCTGGGACTTGGACCAGAAGCATCAGGGATGTCGATTGTTTGCGTTCGAATTCATCGAGTCCTTTTCGGGCGATTTCGACTTTTTCCATCGCAGCGATCCACTCCCCGCGGTAGGCCTTTCCCGAGGGGTGTTTGGAGATGGGATCGATGTATCGGTAGGTGCCGGTCTCTTTGAGTTTTTTGAGCATGGCCTCATCGATTTGGAATTTGAGCTCTGCGTCTTGCTCCTGGTTTTCTTGTGGGTTCACGGCAAGATCGCTCGTCGGAGTGGGCTGGCTGGCGAGGGTTGGCTCGGGTAGGCGAATGGTGCTTGTGGGGGCATCGCTTCGGGAGGCGAAGAAGGGGTGTTGGAGGATCGTGCCTTCGCGTTCTCCTTCGTGGCCATCGACCAGAACGGCGAATCCTGGGAATTGTCGGTTGGATTCGACGTTGGGTTCGTCTTGGGAATCGGTTCGGGTTTTTTGCCTTTCGGAGGCTAGCAGTTCGAGATCTCCGATATTGATGGTCAGGACCAGGAGACCTTCGGTGAGCCGTTCGGGAGTTTTTTCATCGTTGGATTTGCGTTTTGCCGAAATGGGGGTCGAGACGGCGATTTTCCAGCGGTTCGTCGTGGTCGATTTGAAGGGCACGCTCAGGTGGGTTGAGGTGGTCCGTTGGATATTGCGTCTGGGGGTCGTGTGGCTGATGTCTCTGGATTGTCCGGAGAAGTAGCTGCGGTAGGCGAAGTTTTCGCCGATCGGGGCATTAGAGGGCTCGTTGGCGAAGGCAGCGGCGATCATGGTGCCGTAGCGATCGGTTACAAAGAGGCTATCGAATTTGGTCGACTTGGCCGCTCCGCCTCGGGATCGGATCCACTCGAGACGGTGATCGAGAACCGATTCGAGTTCGCTTCGGGCTGGCAGGTCGATCAAGGTCGCACGGCTATCGGTTGGAGGGGATTGCTCGGTAGCCAGGGACTGGAGCAGATCGGTTCCTGCGGCATCGACCGATTCGATGAAGCGATCTTCGAGGGGGCTTCGGCGGGCTTCTTCCTCGACCAATCGGAACAGGGCTGCGATTTCCGATTCGAGGGTACCGGCGGCGGATTGCGCGGCAAAGAAATTGCTTTGCAGGGCACCTTCTCGGAGTTCGTTGGAAAGGTCGGATTCGGCGACGGACACGGCCCGCCAAAAGGAAAGGCCCATGATGGTCGCAAGGAGCAGTGGGCCGAGGATACCGAGGATCATCAGCGGGACTCTCAGGCGGCTGATGTTGCGTCGTTCGAGAGCTGCGAGGACTTGCTGGACGTTGTCGAAGCGGTCGTCAGGTTTCTTTGCGATGCATCGGTCGATGATCGAGCAGAGCCATCGATCGACGCCCGAGACTCGGTAGTGACCGCGGGGGTATGGGCTTTTGAGGATCGTATCACGGTATCGTTTGAGACGTTCCGAAAGGCTGCTTGCGGTGTCGAGGGTCGAGACGGTCTCAGGGGTGCGATACGGAGGGGTTCCTACGACCATGCAGTAGAGGATCGCTCCTAGGGCGTAGACATCCCAACGCGCATCGGGGACGGCATTGAGGTCGGCTTGTTCGGGAGCCATGAAGAACAAGGTACCGAGCGATGGGGTTTGTTCGTTCGAGAGTCGGCTTTGGCCAAAGTCGGCGATCCGCGGCTGCATGTCTTGGTCTAGCAGGACGTTGGCCGGTTTGAGGTCGCAGTGCAGGACCCCTTTTCCGTGGGAGTGGTTTAACCCCATGGCGATTCCGGTAAAGAGCTCGACGGCGCGTTGGGCGCCGATGGCTCCTCGATTGCGGATCAGATCATCGAGCGATCCGTTCTCGAGGTATTCCATCACGTAGTAGGGTGGTTCGGAATCCCAGCCTACTTCGAGGACTTGGACGATCGCCCGGTTTCCGGACATCGAGACGAGGTTTCGGACTTCGCGGGTCAGGAGCGACCAGTTGACGCCAGCTCGGTGAAGGTAGAACTTGATCGCCACGGTGCGACCTGTATTTAAGTTCGTAGCGATCCAAACTTGTCCATAGGCACCTTGACCCAACAACCTCTCCATCCGGTAGCCGGGGACCTGAGACGGCGGAACGGTTGAGCGGAGGCTCAGTTCCTCGGCCCGCATCTGTTCGCCAAGCGATTGGTTGAGTGTTTGGTTGATGGTCATCCGAGATCCGGAAATCCGAAGAGAGTTCAGCAGTACCTTTAAGCTTAAACCCGACCCGAAGGGTTGACAAAGTCCAATTCGGCGCGAATCGGTGCAAATCCATAAACCGCAGGTCCTTTTTTCGGTAAACTGAGGTCGTCTTTCGTGTACCGATTCATCCTAAGGAATTCCAGCCGGGCGCAAGCACCAATATGATCAGAACTTTGAAAATGAACTTTGTTCTCTTGGCGACCGCAATGTGCGTGAGCCTTACGCCCGGCAAGCTTGCCGAAGGGTTGCTCGGGGATTTGCTCGGCTTGGGTTTCTCGGGCCGATGTTTCTCGGGCCAATGTTACGGGCAGGAGATCGCCGACCAATGGGGCCACTGGAGAGGTCCTACAGGGAACGGGACATCGGCCACGGCCAAGCCGCCCAAGGAGTTTAGTCAGACCAAGGGGCTGAAGTGGAAGGTCCCGATCGCCGGCCAGGGGTCGGGCTCGCCTGTGGTATGGGACCAGAGGGTATGGGTTACCAGCGCCGTGCCGAGCGGTTCGGGCAAGGAACTCGAATTTCGAGTTTATTGCATGGATCGTCAAACGGGAAAGACGCTCTGGGAGCTGACGGCCGTCCGGGCCAAGCCGCATGAGGGGACGCACGAGACCAACGGCTTTGCCTCGGCCAGTGCTTGTACCGATGGTTCGATGGTCTATGCCTCGTTTGGATCGCGAGGCGTGTATGCATACACGGTCGATGGCGAGTTGGTTTGGTCTCGCGACTTTGGCGACATGCAGATTCGCAATGGGTTCGGAGAGGGGAGTTCTCCGACGATCGCAGGCGATTTGCTCATCGTGCCTTGGGATCACGAAGGGCCCTCGATGCTCTTTGCCGTGGACAAGAAAACCGGGAAAACCGTTTGGGAGACCAAGCGGGATGAGCCTACCTGTTGGGCTACTCCATTGATTGCCAGCGACCGTCTGGGAAACATGCAAGTGATCATGAATGGTCAGACAGCCGCTCGGGGATATGACCTGAAGACCGGCAAGGAGCTTTGGAGATGTGGAGGCCAGACGCAAAGGCCTTGTGCGTCGGCCGTGGCGCAAGACGGGGTGGCTTATGTGGCCAGTGGCTTTCGCGGTTCGTACATCGGGGCCTTCGACTTGGCGGGTCGGGGCGATCTAGCTTCGAGCAAGTCGGTCGTTTGGTCACAGACCAAGGACACTCCAGACGTCGCTTCGCCTTTGCTCAGCTCGGGTCGATTGTTTTACTACAAAGAGAAGACCGGATTGTTGACGTGCGTCGAAGCAAAAACGGGAAAGACTCTCTATTCGGCAAGCCGAGTGCCAGGGGTAAGTCGAACGTATGCTTCGGCCGTGGCCGCTAACGGTTGCGTGTACTTGAGCGACCGAGGTGGATCGATCGTGGTGATTGAGGACTCTGGAACGCTCAAGGTTATATCGAGCAACGATGTCGGAGAGGGAGTCGATGCGACACCGGCTCTTGCTGGCCGCGATCTGTTTGTTCGAGGCGAGAAGCACTTGTTCTGCTTTAGCGAGGCGAATTAACTCGCATCGTTGGCCAGTTGAAACTGGGTTGCAAAGAATCGATAGATGCGTTGAGCTAGGGTCAACCTAGGCAGATCGAATCGGGCGCTGCAGAGCCCCCCTCGAACGACCGAAGGGTCTGCATCGATCAGTTCGATACGAACGCGATAGAGCGGGGTTTCGGATTGCAATAGCCCCCGCTCGTCTCGCTCGAGGACGAACATCGCATCGCCAGCGAGCTGGCTTGGAAAAAATGGGACCGGATCGTTCGAGTAATACGCGATCTTGGCCCGGATCGATCGCCCGGGGTTTGCATCGGCCACAAGCAGAACAGTGGTATTGGCATCGATCGAACGTATCGTCTCGGCCGGCACGAGAACTACGGCTTCTTTTTGGTCGGAGTTGGCAAACCAGCCGAGCAGTTCGCCCCGTTGAACACGTTTTCCTTGGTCGGGCTCAGAGAGACTCGCTTGCCAATGGCGCTTTGGTTCTCCTTGCTCATAGCCCGAGATGCTCCAACCGGATTTCGAGAGGAACTGACCGGAGCTAGGCGATAGGATTTTGAGTTTCTCGAGCCGTTGCTCGATCCATCGCGCTTTGCTCAATGCCTGGTCGCTCAATTTCTCGAGCGTTGGAATTTCCGCTGCAAGCGTTTCGTCCGCCCCTTGCGCTTGCCGGTAGAGTTCGAGTCGGGTGAGGATTTCCGTATAGTCCTGCTTGCTAGCGAGCTGTTCGAATCGCAGTGTGGGTTCGTCGAGTTCGACGAGCACTTGGCCTGCATGAGCGATCGACGTTTGGGGCTCAATGACCAAGGGGCTGATACTCTCGAGCGTGCAATCTTCCGGGGCGTAGATCGGGATCGAATGCTTCAGTTCGATATACCCTCGGTGTACGGAGCGGTTTGGCAACGGGATCCAGAAGATGGCCAGGATCAGGATAGGGATCACGCCTAGGCATGCGGCTAGCCGCCAGCGAGAGATCGGTTCTGGGGCTGCAAGCTGCGCGGCGAGTCCGTAGGTTTGGCTAAATGCAACGCGGACTATTCCCAAGCATGTCGCACCGGCGATGGCCAAGAAGTAAAGCCCCAGGCCTGAGGGGACTAGAAAGTGCCAAAGAAAAAATGCGATCGAGCCCAGGACAATCCAACGGTAGATCATCGATAGGATCGCAAAGACCGAGAGCAAGCCGATCGGCAGGTCGAAGTCTTGAGGATTGGCTCTAGGCCCTCCGAGCAATGCGATGAAGGACTTCCAAAGGGCCTGGGAGCCTTGTGCTCCCAGGTTCGGTGCGCCGATAAGGTCTGAGAGAATGAAGTAGCCGTCGTAGCGAAAAAAGGGGTTGGCATTGAGCAAGAGGGTTCCCAGGGTGCACATGAGCCACAATCCACCCCCTAGGATGTGCGCAAGACCGCTTTGAGTGTTGAGGAAGACTAGGCCGCCAGCTAGGGCGATCCAGCACTCGAGGTAGATTCCTGCAGCGGCGATCCCCGCCCGATGGGCGCGTGAGGGGAGGTTCCAACTCTCAGTCGTATCGCAGTACAAGCATGGCGTAAAGCACAAAAACAGAGCACCGATCTCGGCGCAGCGAACTTTAAGGTAGACACAAGCAAGGTAATGTCCCAGTTCGTGAAGCGACTTGATCGCAACGAGGAGTGCGGCCAAGACCAGCCATCGATCCCCTTGGATTTTTCCGACATCGTAGAGGATTTCGTCGGGTCGGCTCAGGAGTCGCGAGGCGACTGAGTAACTGACGATCAACAAACCGATCAGAATCGCGGTAATCGCGTAAGATGAAAAAAGTAGTTTAGCGATCCATTGAGCCCACGCATATTCGATCGAAGGACGCAGCAGTGGAATGCGGATCGAAAGGGGGTTTGCCAAAAGGGAATTGAAAAAGGAGTTTCGGTTGCTCGGTGTGGGCAATTGATCCGTTTTGAATCCACCTGGGGATTCGATCAATTCAGAGCGATGAAGCTTATGGATAAAGGACTCGATCCAAGCGGATGTCGGCGAGGAATTCAAGGTCCGATTGCGAACGGTTTCGAGGACTTGGCCGACCGAGCGTGAACCGTCTAGGAGCAAGGCCGCTTGGTATTCGAGTTGGCTGAAATAATAGAAAGCGTTTGCGATAGGATCCAAGGCGACCCAACGGTTGGTGTTCGGGTAAGCGATCCAATGGATGTCGTGTCGGAGTCGTATCTTGAGCGACCCGAGCGAGGGGGATTGAGCTTCATGGGCTTTCGCGGTGCTCATGGGGTTGTCGTCGGTATCGAGACTTTGGGTTTCAGGCCAGGTCGAAGTTTCCCGTCACGGTTATCGACGTCCAAGTGGACACGGACTTGAGAGTTCACTGGATTGACTTCCGGGCTGATGAAAACCAGCTTGGCGGTCGTGACGAATCGATTTCCAGAGAGTTGCAGTTCGACTTGAGCTTCGGCACCTAACCATTTCGGGTCGGCCTGTTCGGCCTGCAAAAAACCTTCGATTCTCAATCGGTCGATTTCAACCAAGCGGATCACGATGGTGCCGGGTTCGACCCATTCACCGACGCGTTTTTCCATAGCGACGACCATACCCGAGACAGGAGCTTGAATTTGGTGTTTGTCGAGGATGTCCTGGAGCTGCTTGATTTCGATTTGGTTTTTGGCGACCTCGAGTTGCGAGATCGCTTTGAGATGCACGGCGCGATCGATTTCTAAGTTTGCTCGGTCTCGGACGAGTTGAAGTCGATCGACTTCGGCTCGGGGGTAGACGTCCTGGATACGCTTGTTGGCGTCTACGGCCCGGAGGAATTCGTTTTCGGCGACCTCGAAACCTTTTCGAGCCAAATCGATATCGATGTTGCTTGCAAAGTTCCTTTCTGCTGCATCCAGGGCGACTTTGGCGCGTTGGAGTTGGAGCTCTGAGGCGGTGGATTGGATTATTGCCATAGGGGATTGGTGTTTGACGCGATCCCCTTCGCGGACGGAGACTTCCTTGAGGATTCCTTGGACCTGGGCTGCCACAGAGGTGACTTCGACGGTTTTGAGGATGGCCGAGTCGATGAGAATGGGATTGGTGTTGGATTGCCCATGCGATTGCTCAGGTGCCAAACCCAGAGAGGTCATCCAGAGCAGAGCGACTGCGGTGGGGCGTAAGATGAGGTGGAGGTTCATGGGAGGTTTATGAGGCATAAAGGATCGATTTTTTTGGAAGGTCGGGAGCAGAGCTGTTAGGGGCTTGCGGTGAACCAGAAGCGTTTTTGGAGGAATTCGACTA
>JAJTEK010000082.1 GCA_021299695.1 Pirellula sp.
CTTGATGCTTGGTGTAGGTCTTCGATGCCAAATCCGGCTCTCCGGTCTTGCGGCTCTCGTCTCGCGATTGGCCCCGAGAGAGCTTCTGCCACTTGTCGACCAACTTGCGAGCATTCGCCGTATTGGTCTTGAGCTTCATGGCCGTCAACTTCTCGATCGCCGGTGTTCGGCTCTCAGCCACCAACGAATACTCGGCCTTCGTGCACAACAATCGGACTTCATCCAAAGACAAGCTCATCGCAATACGCTCCAAAAAAGATAAAACTAGTTGATCGCACGTTAGGGAAGTCCCTCAGTGTAGAACAATCCCATCGACTGGAAAGAGGGAGCAGGCTCCCTCAGGCAACGCTTTGCAAGAGCCAACCCTAGCGAGGAGCAAAGCCCGAGCCGGGCGGACCAGCGGGCAATCCAGGGGGACCAAACCCGGGGGGACCACCGGGGCCTCCCGGTCCTGCAATCTGCCCAAAGCCCGATGCCAATCCTGCTAACTCCCCGAGTACTTTGTCGAACTCTTCTTGACTCTTGGCGTTCTTCAGACTGTTCAACGGCGCATTGGCCACGAACAATGCGGTCGTGATTCCCTGCTGAATCTGCTCGGGATTCATCGTCGCGATGAACCCTTTAGCCTGGCTGATCCCCATATCCCAATTCTTGACCAAGTCCTCCGGCAGCCATCGCCCTTCGCTCAAGACCAAAGCGATCGGCGGTGGCGGCGGTGGCCCACCCGGAGCCGGCGGGATCGACAACGTCGCACTCGTCGAGGATGTCTTTTCCACGGTCCAATTCGGCTTGTTGAGAATCTTGGCGTCCTCGTACTGGCTGCGGATCGGGTTGTCCGTCGGCAACGTGACGATCGCCTTTTCAACCGACTTTAACAACCTGGTCAAATAGGTGTCGAGCAAGCCTCTCATGTCCCCCTGCTGCATCCGCTTGCCATCGAGCAACTCTTTGGCCACCAAGTGGTCCGCGACATCGACCATGGCTGGATACACCGGTTCGAACTCCTGGCGCAAGTCCGATGGCATCGCCAATACCGAACTGTTGAGGATGAACTTCTGCTGCTTGCGCAAGATCTCGACCAAAGAGTTGCGGGTCCTGCGAATCATGTCGAAGCTGCGTGGATCGACCTTGCGAGCAAACTCGACCATGAGCTCTTCGAGCTGCTTTTGCTTCGATGCAGGCATCGCATCCCACAACACGATGTAGTTGTCCTGCGAGGTTTCCTTGAAGACCAGATCGATGAACTCCTTGGGGTCCATGTTGTCCTGGAACTTCGTGACCGGTCTTGAGGATTCTGGAGATGTCTTTTCTGGCGATGCTTTATCTGGCGATGCTTTTGAAGGCGACCCCGGCGATGCACCCTTCGGTTCGCTCGGAGCAGGCTTGGGACTCGAACCCTTCGGGCTGGCTATCCCGCTCTTGGTCCTTGCAAGCTCCAAACTCTCGGGGCTCAATCGCTCAAATGGAATCTTGATCTCTCGTCCGTCGACCCGCTTGAGAACCAACTGCTCTCCCTCGACCCGCAAGTACTGCGCATCGACCTTGAAGCGTCCGGTGTTGTCGGACCACTCAACATACTTCTCCTGCGCACAGGCACCTTGAGCGCCCGTCAAAAGCCCCCCCAAAACCAGCGTCCAGACAAACCGCACTCTTAAAAGGGACCAAGCCCTAGAAACCAAAACGGATCGATGTGTCATCATGGACAAGAACTCCGGGAATTCGTTGGGTGAAGCCCAAAGGCAATAAAAAAAGGAACGCCTAAAATACCGTCGTCTATCACAATTCTAAGCGCGTTTCTAGGCGCGATGCTCATATGGCGATACTGGGGGTTGCAATTCTGACCAAAAGCATAATCGAACAGCATAAATCGGACCAAGCTCGATCTCAACGCATTTTACAACATCTTTCCAAAGCGTTCGGGAAAATAACGCGGCAGGCGAACCGGGTTTGCTACAATTTCACAACCGATTTTTTCGAATCTCCCGACGGTCCAAACCCAGGTTCTTTCCGCTTGTCCTTGCCTCCTGCTCCTGCCACCGAACCTATGAAGCTCCTTTCGATCCATCACCTGTGCGTTTCGGGATTCAGACTCACGGTTCTACCAGCGATTCTTGCCGTGCAGATCCTAGCCAGCAGCTTGCTTCATTCCGCACAAGCCGAAGAAGCTCCAGTGCCATTGATCTTCGATACCGACATGGGAAACGACTGCGATGATGCTCTGGCTCTGGCCATGATCCACGCGCTGCAATCCCGCAAGGAATGCGAACTGCTGGCCGTGACCATCACCAAAGACCACGAACTGGCCGCACCGTTTGTCGATTGCCTAAACACCTTCTACGGACGTGGGAACATCCCCATCGGCGTGTGCCGAAACTCTGGGAAAACCCCCGATGCGGGCAAATACAACCAAGTCGCCAAAATCACCGACGACGGCAAACTTCGCTTCGAACACGACTTGCTCTCAGGCAACAACGCCCCGACGGCAGTCGAAGTCCTCCGCAGAACCCTAGCCCAGGCTCAGGACGCCTCGGTCGTGGTCGTCCAGGTCGGCTTCTCAACGAACCTTGCTAACCTCCTGACCTCCCCCGCCGATGCGATCGACCCTCTCTCGGGCCGCGAACTGTTCGCCAAAAAAGTCAAACTCGTCTCGATCATGGCCGGAGCCTTCGCCCCAATCCCCAACGACCGAGGTGTGCTCGGGGAACATCGCGAATACAATGTCGCCGAAGACATCCCGTCGATCAAGAAACTCGTCGAACTTTGCGATGTCCCCATCCTCTGGAGCGGCTTCGAAATCGGACTGAACCTGACCTATCCCCACCAAAGCATCCTCCAAGACTACCGCTATGTGCCCCACCACCCGGTGGCCCAAGCGTACATCGCCTACATCCCACCTCCTCACGATCGACCCACTTGGGACCTGACGAGCGTCCTGGCCGCCGTGCGTCCCGACCGAGGCTACTTCGAACTGAGCAATCCCGGTACAGTCACCATCTCCGACGATGCCATCAGCCGCTTTGTGGAAACCCCCCAAGGCAAACACAGGTACCTGATCCTCAAGCCCTCCATGGCCGAAAGGACCCGCGAAGCGTTGGTCCAACTCTCAAGCCAACCCCCAAACCACCCTGGGAACTCCCAACTCAAACCCATCGTCGGGCGGTAATCAAAGATCTCCTATGAGCACTACCCCCAACGATGACGACGAATGGTTCTCCCTCGAACCGATCGAACCGAAAAAGGAATCTCCTAAGAAAGATCCACCTAAACCCAAACCGGTCGATCCGAAGGATACCCCCCGAAGCGTCTTCGACGACGACCTGCCGGACCTTGTCCCCTTGCCAGCTTCGGCTCCCGCCCCAAAAGCCAACCCTACGCGGCCCCCCGCGACGCCCTCAAAGCCGGCCTCTGCACGAGGGCCTCTAGAGGCACAAGGGACTTCAGCATCTGCTTTGCCACCTGCAGGCAAACCACCTGCAAACAAGCCACCTGCAAGCAAGCCACCTGCTGATCGGGAATATTCGATCACTTGCCAAGTCTGCAAGTCGATTTTATCGGTCCAAGCATTGCAAGTTGGCAAGCAGATCCGGTGCCCAGACTGCCACTCGATGGTCAAGGTTCCCCCACCACCGATCAAGAAGCCCGTCCAATCGACCCCGATCGACCAACTGGCCTCGGTGGACCTAGCACCCGTCGAAGCGACTAACCCGCGCACCGCTTCGGGAGCTTCGATCAACACCAAAGCGATGCTCAACAAAGCCTCCAAGGAGATCGAGCGCGAACGCGACGAGATCGAGGCGGTAACCAGCCCGTTTGATTCCAAGGAATGGCTTTCTCGGACGTTCGGATTCCTGAGCGATTCTCGAGTGGTCTTGTCCCTGGTTCTCCTCGGGCTTGCGACGGCTCTGTGTTTCTACATCGGATCGACCTATGGCGATCTGTTGGTCACGCACAATGCAAACCGAGTGGCCCGCCGCGTAACGCGCACCATTGCGACCACTCCGGAGCAGACCAACATCATGCTCTATCGCTTCGTGACCGGCCTGGTCAATCTGCTCATCACCTTGCCCATTGTTGCGACGTTCATCTTGGCCGTAGCAATCATTCCGAAAGCTGCCAATCGGCTCAAGCGGATCGATCCTTGGCCGTCGATGAGTCATCTTCGCCAATACGCCGCACCGGCTGGCGTCGCCGCAGCCGTTTGGTACTTAGCCCACCTGATTGGACATACCCTGTCTACTCCACTTGCGATTCTGAAGATGCCCGTGTCGATTCAAGAAGCCTTCGCGGAGTTCGTACCTTGGCTAATTTTGCCGGTGGTCTATCTGAGCATGCTTGAAACGCAAAGCCACCAGCAGCCTTTTTCGCAAAGCATTTACCGATCGATTGCGGCCAAGCCGGATGCTTGGGGAGCGATGTACATGCAGACGGGGATTGGCTTTGTGCTTTACTTTGTGTGCACTCAGATTGGGATCCTACAAGGGACCGCGTTTTTCGCCGTTGCGGGATTTTTCTTTCCGTGGTTCATCTGCTTCCTTGCCAACCAATACGGAGTGCTTGCTGGACGTGTTAGCGACGTGACCGAATTGGGATACGAAGGGGATTTTTCGGAGCGCGAATGAAACCGACACTCGATCCGGATCAATTGGCCGAACGCAAAGCCGTCAGGCAGTTGCTTTTGTACATTTTTGGCGAGGTGGCAATCAGCGTGCTGCTCATCGCGATCAACGCTGGGATGGTTTTTGGGTTGGTCCAAGCCCTTGGATGGATGTTCCCAAGGCTCGATGCGACCGACGAGTTGAGTCCCTCGGCTCTACCTCAATTGATCATCTACACCCTGCCGATCCTATTGCTGTTTCTCGAATGGTACGCGTGGGATATCCTGACCTCAGTACGTCGGCGTTAGAACCCAACGAATAACAATTCCAATGCGCTAACCTCCCAAACCGCTTGGCACCCCCTCGGCCCCCAGGGCTTTGGCTCGGCGAGCAGGGGGCGGGGGGGCGAGGGGCGACCGCGCGTAAGGCTGTTTAATTTTGGCCCGGAGGGTAGTACTTGGCTTCCGCGTGCTAATCCGGGCGATAAGAGTTTGCGCGTTCCTTTCAACCCCATACGCAGCAACAGCACGGGGGAGCGGTGCAAATCGATCGCGGACCGGTCGGCGGATGCTTGGTCAATACCCGATGGCCTTCAAACGGACCCCGCGTTGTTCGGACTGGCTGGAAGCTTATCCCACGGGTGGTTTTAGACAAAGATCCGGCGGTTGAATACCATCCATTCGAACATCAAAAATCCGATAGCTAACAACAATAGCCAACGCCATGTCTCTTGCCTGGCTCGGATCGTGTTGGACGTCGCCGCAATCGATTCCGCACCGGTCTTGAGCTCCAAGCCGACTTGCAAATCGCTTTCGCGATTGGAGAACAAATTGACACAAAATCGCTCCACGGGTTCCTCCAATCCCTCAGCCCGGACCTCGTAGACTCCCAATTGCTCGGTCTTGGTGTACAAGAATCGCCCATCGCCACTGCGCTGGATCGTCTCGATCTTGCCTCTCGGGTCGACGATCTGATACTTCTCGAAACGGTTCGATAAAACCAACTGGACCGGTAAGCCCGGCTGCACACTCGGGGCACTGGCTTCGGTGATCCCTCCTGCCAAACTCTCGACTGCCGAGAGCACAAAAACAGGAAACGATCGCTTGATTCCCCAATCGCTGTTGATCTCCATTCCTTCGGCACTAGGCCGGACAATGTCGAAACCTAACACAGCGTCTTGATAAGGCCCACGCGGGGCGATGGCAAAGAGTGGTCCGTTGTCTGCGATCATTAGGATCGCACCCGAGGAAGGGGGACGCACGGTTCGGGCTTCGACGATCCCTACCGATGCCATTTCCAAGTATTGGCTGATCGGATGCGATCGGTTGACATCCAAGACGATCACTGGACCGGACAATTCGCCAAAGATCCACTTGGGGTTTTCCTCCAGTTCGACGGCACTTGTGGGTGAATCTGTCTTATCTGCAACATTTGCCACATTTGCAGGTGCGTTGGTCGAGGGTGTTGTTTCGGGAATAGCCACGGGATCGGCTTTCGCATCGGCTGAGTTCGAATCCCGTACCGTAGGTTGGATATCCTCAGGAGGAACACTGCCGAGAAACAGGGTGCTGGCTGCAGGCATCTTTTCCGGCGAACACGAGTCGTAGAGGATCAAATCGTATTTCGATTCGCTCGCGTTGGTTTGGTACTCTTGGCTCGTTAGGTAGCTGATCGGTTCGATCTGCACTTTGGCGATCTGAGTGATGCGCTGTGTGCGGAGCGCGGTCTCAAGTGCGGTGTTGCCTGCGGTAACCAGGAGAACACTGACTTGGCGATCGGGCCGAATGGCAGCATAAGCCACATTGTCTAAAGGGAGGGCGTCGGCATGATCGAGTTGGAGTCTGAGGGTTCCGCTTTCGATTCCTTGGAGCTCAAACTGGATCCCGGTTTCTTCTTCGGGTTGAAGCTGGACTTTTTGGGCATCGACGAGCGAATCGTTCCAGTAGAGCGAAGCGGTGCATTCGATGGCTTGCGAACCGTGCTGGATCATCCGAGCGAAGGCCGAGATGGATCCTGGGTTGGCTTGGGTTTCCGGTGTCTCGGTACGTTGGATAGCGAAGCTCAAGATCCCCGCGTTGGGGGTGTCAGGATTCCCGATGGGGACATACTCGATTTTGAGCTGGCCGAATTCGGATTCGTCGAGTTCCCCGATGGCACCATCGCTCAGGAAGTAGACGGTCGCTGGGACGGCGTCGGCAACTTGGATATCGACGTTGTCTTCAAAGCTCATTCGTCCGGGGTTGGCCAATCCGGCGGCGACGCGGAACGCTTCGCTCACGTCGGTCAACTGGGCGGTCGGCTCGATGCGCTCGACGGCTTTTTCGAGCAAACTACGGTTGTTGGTAAATCCTTGCTCGACGCTTGCGCGGTCCGACGTGGCGATGACCATGGCTGAATCGTTGCTAGCTGCATCTTGGATGAGTTTCAGCGCTTTCTCGCGTGCGACTTCCAAGCGACTCGGCTTGCTGTCGCTTGCCTGCATGCTTGCCGAATGATCGATGATGTAGATTCGACGCTCCCCGAGGCGATTCATCCCGCTCCAGCCGGGCCGAATGCAGGCCAGGATCAGTAGGCCAACGAACAAGAGCTGTAGGTACAATAGCAGGTTCTTGCGAAGTTTTTGCCAAAGGCTGTTGACGTGCAGATCCTCGATCGCACGTTTCCAGAGCATGGTGCTCGGGACGACCGACTCGTGCCGTTTGAGCTTCAAGAAATACAAACTCAAGATTGCAGGTGGGATTGCCAGGAGCAACGTCCATTGCAACGGCGAGAGCATATTGATCCAGGTCATCGCAATGCTCCTTAGCGAACCAAGCCGCGTGAACGAAGGTAGTCATTGATCAACGGATCGATCGCTTGATCGCTCCGGACCGAGACATATCCGATCGACCGCCGATTGCAGAAACTTCGTGCCGAGTCGATGAATGCATTGAGCGTCAATCGGTAGCGATCTAGCAACGAAGCAGAAATCGAGACCTCCCGCATATCGAAGTCCTCTGCGTCCATGAGTTTCAAATCGCCGGTTAACTTCGGTTCAAGCTCCTCAGGACTGAGCACATGGATCAGGTAGATGTCCATCTCGCGCGCCACGAGCATCTTCAATGCAGCTTCGTAGCCGGTCTTGTTCATCAAGTCGGTAATCAAGATGACGATGCCTTTCCCAGTATTCCTCAAGCAGAAATGTCGAACCGATTCCTCCATCGACGGGGCGGGGTTATGACACTGTGCCGACTGCAGTTGACCGATAAGCCGGTGGGAACTCGATCGGCCTCGGACCACCAAGGGTGCGGAGGCTTTGCTGAACGTCGATACCGAGACGCGATCCCCTCGACACAGTCCAATGTATCCCAATGCGGCCGCGATCCGCTTGGCCGTCAAGAACTTCGACGGCGTTCCAAAATCCATCGACAGCGAATCGTCGACCAACGTATAAACGTGCAGATCCTCTTCCTCAAGGAAGATCTTCAAATAGAGCCTATCGAGCCGAGCAAATAGATTCCAGTCGATGAAACGAAGGTCGTCTCCTGCGACGTAATTTCGGAAGTCCGCGAACTCGACACTCTGACCTTTTCGCTTGCTGCGGCGTTCCCCTTTCATCCTCCCTCGGAAAATCTTTCGGCTCACAAGCTCCATCCGCTCGAGCTTGGCCATCATCTCAGGAGAAAGGAGCGTTTGGTCCGATGAACCCGAAGCATCTAAGGAAGCTTGCTCTGGCATCGCTGGGCGTTTCCTTCCATTCTCGAATCTCTAGAGAGGCTAAAAAGGGGTTCCAAGGGGCAAGTGAAAAAATGGACGTAGCAAGGAGCACATTCGGTCCGATGTATTTTCTCGTCCGTTTTCTTCTCCTACTCGTACTCAGCATCGCGGTACTCGTACTCGACTGTTGCCTCCGATATCGGATCGCTTCGGAATCGATGGCCCGGAACGATCGCAGGATAACGATAGCAGTATATCGTCAATCGCACCGCATTCCAAAGCGGAACGACGAGGGATCTGGAAAAAGCGACTGCGCCGCTTGCAGCCATTGGATCCGTTTCACTCAGTACGAGTGATGAGTACGAGTAAGAAGAAAACCGAGCGTAAGAACGATCAAAATGTTTCCATTGCCCCAAGGCCGATAGTATACTGATCGATTGCCATTAGGTCGTGGATCCCGACTTTATAAGCTTCCAGGGTCCACCGAAGCTGCATTAATCCACGTGCACGAGCATTCTCAACCCTTCAGTTACCCAACCGATTGCCATGCCAACCTCCCGATCGATCCCCCGCCGTGCCTTTCTCCAAGCCTCCTCGGCGGCGGCTTGGACCATCGCCGCTGCTCCCAATGTTCTGCGGGCTTGCACGGCCGAACAAGAGCTCCACGTGGCAGTCGTCGGCGTCAACGGGATGGGCTGGTCCGACCTATCCCAAGTCGGCAGTCACTCCAAGGTCAAATTTGTAGGCTTTTGCGATATCGATGCCCAACGCTTCGACCAAGTCGATAAGGCCTTTCCGGGTGTCAAGCACTTTGCAGACTACCGGCTGATGCTCAGCGAACTGGCCGACAAAGTCGATGCGGTCATTGTCTCGACCCCCGACCATATGCACGCGCCTGCGGCCATGATGGCCATGGGGATGGGCAAGCATATCTACTGCCAAAAGCCACTGACCCACACGGTTTGGGAAGCCCGCCAAATGCGGCTCTTGGCACAAAAGAAAAACCTTACTACCCAAATGGGAAACCAAATCCACTCGGCCAAAGAGTATCGGCTCGGCGTAAGGCTCATTCAAGACGGAGCGATCGGCAAAATCAAGGAAGTCCACTCATGGATCGGAGTCCAAGGTCGGCAGTACTGCAAGCGAACGGATCGGCCCGATTCGGCCCCTGTGCCAAACCATGTCCAATGGGATCTGTGGCTCGGTGCGGCCCCCGAAAGACCCTTCGCTCCCGATGTTTACCACCCGTTTAAATGGCGCGATTGGCAAGACTTCGGCTCCGGTGCACTCGGGGACTTCGGCTGCCATATCCTCGACCCTGTCTTCAGCGCCTTGCTGCTGACGGCCCCCACAAGCCTTGTAGCTCAAAACGATGGAACCACCAACGAAGTATGGCCCGGTCCAGAGACCATCACTTACCTTTTCCCGCCGACGAAGTACACCATCGACTCGCCGATCCAAGTCGTCTGGCGCGACGGTGGACTCAAGCCGCCTCGAGAGCTTGCCCAACTCCCCGAGGGTGTTGAGCTGCCCGGTGGCGGTTCGCTCTTTATCGGTGAAACGGGAACCATGGTCCTACCCCACGTAGGAATGCCATCGCTGTACGAAGGCAACAAACCCAAAAATGTTCCTCTTCCCCAAATCTCAGGGACCAATCACTGGCACGATTGGGTCGATGCGGTGATCGCCGGTAAGAAAACCACCGACGGTTTCGAATACGCAGGTCCCTTGACCGAAACGGTTCAACTCGGAAACATCGCCGCTAGGCTCCCGGGCAAAACGCTTCAATGGGATGCAGCCAAGCTTGCACTCGCAGGCGACCCGGCCGCCGCGGCGCTCTTGAGCAAATCCTACCGCAAGGGATTCGAGGTCCCGGCCGCCGGTTGATCCAACCGCTCCAGATGCCACCGAAGACCAGTTTTCCTCATGACATTACTCGGCGGCTTCCGAATACCCAGGAAGCTAAGTCGACAACAGACTCGATACACACTGTAATCAAATCGACAACACAGATCCGACGCGCCGTTGGAGTCAAACTTTTGGAAAACCGCGAAATTGCTGGAAAATCCGTCCGATCGAATCCAAAATATCGCTCGGAACGGCATTTGCTCTTCAATCGATTGCTTTTCCAAGGCCCAAAACAATCGGCCGCGACTGAATTACCCTCTTGTCTTTCCACTGGCTGCACGGAGCGTCAAGCAGCATTTCGACCGCGGAACGGTCGTGGAGTTCACAAGGGGAGCGGGCTCGACCCCGGAAGGCTACTTTTCTAGTAGGAACGACGACCAGAGGAAACTATGAAGATACTTAAGGTGAACAAGCTTCGAGGTCCAAACATTTGGGCGAACTACCCGGTTCTGGAAGCTTGGGTCGACCTCGAAGAGATGAAGGACACCTCCTCGGAGATGATCCCTGGGTTCAACGAGCGTCTCATGGGATGGCTCCCGACGATGGTCGAGCATCGCTGCAGCATTGGTGAGCGAGGAGGTTTCTTTGTGCGGCTCCGACGAGGGACCTACATGGCCCACATTCTCGAGCACGTGACGCTCGAACTGCAATCCCTTGCCGGTACTCCGGTCGGATTCGGTCGCGCTCGGGAAACCAACACCGATGGGATCTATAAAGTCGCCATCGCTTACAAGGAAGAGAAGCTCGCTCTGGCTTGTTTGGACCGAGCCTTTGAATTAATCCAAGCGGCCATCAACGATACCCCTTACGATGTGGCGAAAGTAACCGCAGAGCTCAGAGAGTTCGCGTATGACGTTTGCCTTGGACCTAGCACCCGATCGATCGTCGATGCGGCCAAGGCCAAAAGCATTCCCTGGCGTCGCTTGAACGAAGGAAGTCTGGTACAGCTCGGTTATGGGATCCATCAGCGGCGTATCTGCACGGCCGAAACCGACTCGACGAGCGCCATCGCCGAATCGATCGCACAAGACAAAGAGCTGACCCGATCCTTGCTCCGCTCCATCGGCATCCCGACCCCCGAAGGCCGAGCCGTCGAGAGCGCCGAGGATGCATGGGAGGCTGCCGAAGACATCGGTTTGCCCGTCGTAGTCAAACCCCAATACGGCAATCACGGACGAGGCGTCGCGACCAACCTTCAATCCCAAGAGCAAGTCATCGCAGCTTACAACGCCGCCCGCGAGGAAGGCCGATCGATTGTCGTCGAAAGGCACGCCCCGGGCGACGACTACCGAATGCTCGTCGTCGGTGGAAAACTCGTTGCCGCCGCCCGACGCGAACCGGCCCACGTCATCGGCGATGGCCAATCGACGGTCCAAAAATTGATCGATAAAGTCAACGAAGATCCTCGCCGCAGCGACGGGCACTCGACCTCCCTGAGCCTTATCAAGATCGATGCCGTTGCCCTCGGGGTGCTGCTTGCCCAAGGCATGACGCCCGATACGATCCCTCCGGTCGGGAAGAAAGTCCTTATCCGCCGCAACGCCAACCTGAGCACCGGCGGAACGGCCGCCGATGTGACCGATGAAGTCCATCCCGATGTCGCACGGCATGCGATCGAAGCGGCTCGCGTCGTCGGTTTGGATATCGCCGGAGTCGATATAGTGGCCCAAGACATCTCGCAACCTCTTCAGGGCAACGAGGAGTGATTGTCGAAGTCAACGCAGGGCCAGGATTGCGCATGCACATCGAACCCTCTTCAGGCAAACCTCGTCCCGTCGGCGAATCGATCATCGATATGATGTTCCCCGGGACCAGCAACGGTCGCATTCCAATCGTCAGCGTCACAGGGGTCAACGGCAAGACCACGACGACACGTCTGATCGCCCACCTCGTGGCCAGCACCGGCAAGAAAGTCGGGATGACCTGTACCGACGGAATCTACGTCGGAGGACGGCGTATCGATTCGGGTGACTGCAGCGGCCCACAGAGCGCTCGCTCCGTTCTGATGAATCCTTTTGTCGACGCCGCAGTGCTTGAGACAGCTCGCGGCGGTATCCTCCGCGAAGGCCTCGGGTTCGATTTTTGCGACGTCGGAATCGTTACCAATATCGGCGAAGGTGACCACCTTGGACTCTCCGATATCGAGACGATCGAACAGCTCTCCAAGGTCAAGCGATGCATCATCGAGGCCGTGCACAAAAATGGATTCGGAGTCCTCAAAGCCAACGATCCTCTCACGGCCGAAATGGCTGAGAAATGCAAAGGTCGGGTGATCTTCTTTGCAATCGATGAGAACGATCCCGTCCTGACCAATCATCGCGTCAGAGGGGAACGCGTCGTCTTTGTTCGCAATGGGCGAATTTTCATCGCCGAAGGTGCCGAGGAAACCCCGCTGACGACCCTCGATCACATCCCATTGACCCACCAGGGCCGGATCCAATTCCAAGTCGAGAATGTTCTTGCGAGCGTCGCGGCTTGCTGGGGCGTCGGAATGTCCGTCGAGCAGATCGTCGTTGGCCTCGAATCGTTCAGCGCTCATATGGATAAAGTCCCCGGTCGCTTCAATCTCCTGGAGGTCCACGGCGCGACGGTCGTCGCTGATTATGGACACAACAGTTCGAGCCTCCTGGCGATCATCGAAGCCCTTGAACAGTTCCCCCATAGCCACCGTACGGTCGTCTACTCCGCTGCAGGCGATCGACGCGATATCGACATGATCCGCCAAGGTGAAATTCTTGCCGATCACTTCGATCGTGTCATCCTCTACGAAGACCAATACCTTCGAGGCCGAAAACCAGGCGAAATCTCCTCGATCTTCAAACGAGGGATGGATTCAGGCAAACGGGTCAAAGAAGTCTACGACTTTGTCGGATGGGAAAAAGCGGTCGAGCACGCCCTGAACCTTATTAAGGCCGGCGAGTTGATGCTCCTCCAAGCCGACACCATCGACGAGACGGTCCAGTACCTTCAACGCGCAATCGAACACAATCAACTCGGTCGCGAAATCGATTTGAACTCCGCCTTGGATGCCAACCCCACAGTTCCAAGCCCCGAACAAGGCTCTTCTGCCTCGGCCTCGGTGTCGAACCCGTCGTCGTCCAAAAGGTCCGTGAATTGACCCATGCGGCTCGGGTCGGTGTGGTACGGGTTTGTGTGGTACGGCGCAACGGCCATGCTATCGATGGCCTGGCTCTTGGTGTGCCAATCCATCGGGTCGGCACAGCCATGGGAATGGACCAAGCTTGCAGATTTCCCCAACTCCGCAGGCGTCGCTAGTCCCTTTGCTGGCGTCGTTGGCCCAACGTTGCTGGTCGCCGGAGGCGCCAATTTCCCCAACAAAAAACCTTGGGAAGGCGGCCTCAAGGTCTGGCATGACGATGTCTATGCCCTGGAGTCTCCGACGAGCCAATGGCGGAAAATCGGAGTTCTCAAGCGGCCGGCAGCCTACGGGGTTAGCGCCACATGGGGACAGAGCATCCTGTGCGCAGGGGGGAGCGATGATCGAGGGCATCTCGATGAGGTCTTCCGGATCCGAATCGAGAATTCCGAACTGCGCATCGATGCGCTCCCGAGACTTCCTGTTCGACTCGCGAATGCCTGCGGGGCGATTGTCGACGGCTTGCTGATCCTCTCAGGAGGGATCCAACAACCCGATGCACCCGAGTGCGAAAATCGGACGTGGGCACTCGACCTGACAACTCTTGAGCCATCGAGCGATGCGCCGGTTCTAGCCTGGAAGGAACTCGCGGTTATGCCAAGTCGACCCAGGATGCTCGCAACGGCCGCGAGCCACCAAGGGTGTTTGTGGGTCTTTGGAGGCGTGTCGTTGGTCCAAGGACCGGACGGAAAACCGATGCGGCAATACCTCAAAGACTGTTGGAAGTTCCAACCCGATCGCGAAACGCGCGGCGGAAAATGGACACGCCAAGCTGACTTGCCACAAGCCCTCGCGGCAAGTCCTAGCCCAGCGTTGGTCATTGACGATTCGTTGTGGGTCCTCGGCGGCGACGACGGATCGCAAGTCGGAGTCGCACCGAGCGAGCATCGAGGGTTTTCCAAAAAGCTCTTCGAATTCGACACCGTCGCCGAGCGGTGGAAAATCGAATCTCCCGAAACGTCCGAAGCGCAAGCGTCGAGAGTGACCGTCCCGTTGGTCCCCTGGTCCAACGGTTGGGTGATCCCTAGCGGCGAGTTCAAGCCTGGGATTCGATCGGCCGATGTTTGGTTCATCCGCAAGTAAAACGCCAGGTTACTTCGCTAACGAACGGCAGAGCCCTTCGATGCTCGAAGCATACTTGGGCGCGACCGAGTGCGAGATCCGATTGGCCGATGCTGGATCGAGCAAACCGACACGGTTCCATGGCTCGATCCACCGCCGGACCTGCATGGGAAATTGGGATAAAGTCGACTCGTTGCGATCTTGCCTGTGACCTGAGCGTACGAGGAATTCGTAGGCTTGTTTTACTACAGGTACCCAGCGGCTGTCATGGCTTTGCATGAAGCCGTTGGGCCAGCGCCCAGGATCGATGGCGAGCTGCTTTTCGAACTCAATGGCGCTGACGAAGTACATGCAGGCGTAAGCGATAAAACTCTCAAACGACGGTTGGGCAGCGTAGCAACCCGCGACGAGCAAATCCAACCATTGGATTTCGCGTCTAAGGTCTGTCCCGTAAGTTCGAATCGATTCGTAGCAATCGTTGCGGTCTGACACGAGTGCTTCGGCAAGCCTCACCACACCGCTTAGCGAATGGGCGATACCCGAGCTATGGAGCGGATCGACGAATCCGTAGGAGACCGGCAAGCATACCCAGCCTGGACCCGAGGCTCTGGTGCGGCAACGGCTCATTCGATCCACCGAGCCCATCGTTGGCATGGCTGTGCCATGTCCCAGAGGCGCAACGAGCTTGGCATGTTGCATCAATTCTGCGAGACTCGGGTGCCGCTCGAGTACCTCCCAGAACGTCCGTTCGCTGCGCTGAGCCGAGGAGGGTTGCACAAGGCCGACGCTGGTAACTCCGTGGTCGAACCTTAGCATCCATAGCCAGCCTTCATCGAGCACATGGTGCTGCGCTGCGTCGTCTCCACAGAATGGATCTCCAGGGCTTGTTCCAGCGACGAACGGTGCGACCCCTTCGAAGTGTCCGAAGAGAGCACCCGTGCGCGTGTGCATGAAGCTCGAGTCGTCGGGATTGTCGATCCATCGGGATTCGAGGCCCTGATGGCCGCTCGCATCGACGATCCAAGTCGCCTCAACCGATGGCTCGGGGTCTTCGGTCGATGTACAAGCAGTCTTCAGCGTGCATGTCCAACGGTGCGCGAGGGGATCGAAGTAGGCCGATAGAAGCTGGGTGGATTCCAGAAGTGTTGCGCCAGCCGAGCGAGCCTGGTCGGCTAGGAAGGCATCGACGGAGCTACGGAGCCAGTGGGTATCGCTCCAGGCATCGCGGGAGCTTGCGGCGACCAACATCGATTCGGCGTGGAGGTTTTCGCGACTCAGAGGTTGCCCTGGGTGGTGGCGGTAGTAGGAGAAGCCTCGTTTTTTCCCGCAGAGAATTTCCGGGTAGAATTCCTTCCACTGCCCCCAGGAGGCCAGGGGTGCTAGTGCCGGTAGATTCCAGCGTTGGGCTAGGTAAGCCAGCAGGAAGTCAGCCGTGGGGGTCGACGATTCACCAATGGCGAAGCGCGGGTGTTTGGACCGATCGATCAAGAGAACCGATCGACCTTGGGAGGCGAGGATCCAGGCAAGGAGGCTTCCGGAGAAACCGGACCCGACGACGATGATATCGTAGCGACGGGTCACGGTATTTGCAGGTTCTTTGAGGGGCCTTGCGATTAACGCTTGGAGAACTGGGTACCGCGACGAGCGCCGCGTAGACCGTACTTCTTGCGTTCCTTCATTCGCGAATCGCGGGTCAGGAACCCGTCATCGCGAAGGGGTTGGAAATTTTCTTCCGAGAGGCTTACCAAAGCCCGCGCTAAACCCATGCGGATCGCACCAGCTTGGCTGATCGGTCCACCTCCGGCGACGCGAACAAAGACATCGACTTTGTCAGCATGTCCGACGTGTTCGAGGGTTTGGACGACGAGCCGTCGTTCCATGTCGGTGACGAAGTATTCGTCGAAGGCTCGGTCGTTGACGGTAATTTTTCCGGATCCTGGTCGTACGCGAACGCGGGCGACGGACGTTTTGCGGCGTCCGGTACCGAGGCAATCACCGTTGACTTTGTCTTTTTTTGTGAACATGCTGGCTTCTCTTTAAAGGCAAATGCTTTTGTGAATTGCTAGGGTCGGTATCCGGCCGAAAGGCGGCCTGGGGGGCGATCCGAGTTGGGATTGCAGATTGAAACTACTCTGGGGTGTTGGCTTTGGCCGCAACGGCTTGGAAGCCGAAGGAGGCTGGGATCGGTTGTTGGGCTTGGTGTGGGTGTTCGGTGCCGGCGTAGACTTTGAGTTTGGCGAGCATATGTCGGGCCAAGGTGTTTTTCTTGGGCAGCATGCGCTTGACGGCAAAGTGGACAAGGTCCGTGGGCTTGCGCTCGAGCCTTTCGCCGTAGCTTTCCATCTTTTGGCGGTTGTAGCCGTTGTACCAAGCATAATGGCGATGCTCGAGTTTGCGGCCCGACATCTTGACCTTTTCGGCGTTGATCACGACCACGTACTCGCCGGTATCGACGTGTGGGGTGTATTCCGGGCGGTGCTTGCCCATGAGAATCATCGCGATTTGGCTAGCCAAGCGTCCTAGAGTGCAATCGGTCGCATCGACGACGAACCACTTTTGCTCGACCTCTCCGGCCTTGGCAACACTGGTTTTTTGCTGGACGGTTTTGCTTTTTTGAATTGTATGAGTGTGTTGGACCATGGCCAATCTTAGCTTTCGCTGCGGAATCAATCGCGGAAAAACGACTAGAGTGGAGAAATCGGCTATTTGGCCTGTATCAAACCAGCTCAAGGGGGCGAAATTATAGTTTCCCGCGGAAAAACCAGCAAGTGGATTTTCTCCTGAGATTTCTACCATTTCCTCTTGAAATCCCCCCTTGTGGGGTCGATTGTTAAAAACTAACCGTTTCGCACCTCGTAGGAAAAAAACGGTCCGTACCGAATTTGACGAATTGTCGGTATAACCAAAGACCGATAAAAAGCGGTGTTTCGAAGCTCAGTAGTCCAAAAAGCGATCCAATGAACGCGAGCAATACATCCTACCCAACCCATCCGAGTACGTCGGCCATGAACATCGTCGCCAAGCGCCATGTCAGGGAGTTTACCAAACTCGATTTGAGTTCGGTCCATGCGCCCTACAATCCGCCGCTCTCGACGATGGTCCACATGCTTCGGTATTGGGCCAATACGTTTCCGAACAAGGTGGCGTTTTATCTGACCGACGGTGAGAGCGATGACGAAGCCAAGCTGACCTATGCGGAGTTGGACCATACGGCCCGTGCGATCGCCGTACAGATCCTTCAGAAGCATCCCATCGGTTCCCGAGTCTTGTTGCTCTATCCGCCAGGAACACTTGAGTTTATCACTGGATTTTTCGGTTGCCTTTACGCTGGCTGCATCGCCGTGCCTGCTTATCCTCCTCGCCGCAATCGCAAGGGGGCTCGGATCCAGGGCATTGCGGGAGACTGCCAAGCGGCCTGCGCGCTGACGACGCAAGAGACGGCCAATCAGATCCTGCGCGATGAGAGCATGCGCAGCGAAACCCAAAGCATGGAGATCCTCGGAACCGATTCGATCGACCGATCGATCGCCATCCAGTTCAACGAAATTCCGATCCTAGATGGCAATTTGGCTGTTTTGCAGTACACCTCGGGTTCCACGGGGCAGCCCAAAGGGGTGATGCTCACGCACGGGAATTTGATCCGCAACTGCGAAATCATCTCGACCCTCTTTGGCGAACACCACTCGTGCATCGGTTGTTCCTGGTTGCCAACCTACCACGACATGGGCTTGATCGGTGGAATTCTCGCTCCGATATTTTTCGGGGCGACGATGGTTTTGATGAGCCCGATGACGTTTCTGCAACGCCCGGTCCGCTGGCTTCGCGCGATTACGAAGTACAAAGGGACTACCAGTGGGGCCCCGAACTTTGCTTACCAGCTTTGTGTCGATAAGGTGACCGATGAGGAACTCGCTGGCTTGTTGGATTCCGCAATGCGTCGCACCTGCCATGCTACGGTATGGCCGAAACGACCTTGATTGTCACCGGAGGTCCGCACCACAGCGAACCGATCCTTAGGAGCTTTAACGCTCGGCAATTGGATGCAAGATTGGTCGTTCCGGTAGCTGCCGACGACCCGACGGCCCGCAAGCTTGTCGGGTGCGGGGTGACGACCGACAACATCACGGTCAAGATCGTCGACCCAGAGACTCGCAAGTCCCTCTCAGACAACCAGATCGGCGAGATCTGGATCGATAGTCCGAGCGTAGGGTTGGGCTATTGGGAAAAAACAGAGATTTCCCAAGAGGTATTTAACGCCACGACCAAAGATGGCGATGGACCATTTTTGCGTACCGGGGACCTTGGCTTTCTGAGCGAAGGTCAATTGTATGTCGCCGGTCGGGTCAAGGATTTGATCATTGTGCGGGGGGTCAACCGATATCCGCAAGACATCGAGCAGACAGTCGAGGAGTGCCATGAGTCGATCCAGTCGTCGGCTGCGGCTGCCTTTGCCGACGATTCGGGGCCGCGTGAACGACTGATCATTGCTGTCGAAGTCCAACGCTCGCTCGAGGATGACTGGAATCCGGTCATCCAATCGATCCGACGCGCAGTGACTGCCAACCACGAGATCCCGCCCGATGCGGTCGTCCTGGTCCGTCACGGATCGCTTCCCAAGACTTCCTCGGGCAAGATCCAGCGACACGCCTGCTTGAAAGGGTTCCGCGAAGGAACACTGCGCATCGTTCATCAATGGCTCAGTTGGGAAGAAGGACTCTTCGATGGTCCTCCGATGATCGCCGCTGCGACCGTCAGCGAACTCAAAGACGGCTTTTCCAGCGGCCTGTCGCACTCTTCTGGGATTCATCCCAAGAAGACCCGAGACCCGGATCCCGATGTGGTCGAATTGGTCAAACGAGCGGTCCGAAGCGTCGCTCAAGAGAGAGCAAAACTCCTAGACTTGGACACCAACGTCATCGTCGACTTGGGACTCGACAGCCTCGAGAGACTTCAGATCGCACACTTCCTGGAAAACTCCGTCGAAGGCCGGATTCCCGAAGACCTGCTTCAAGAGATCGAGACGGTCCGAGAAATCGCCGAAGCGATCGAAGGGACCTTCAGCAAGGATCGGATTCGCGAAGGGGTCAAGACCCTCTCGTCCGATGCGGTCGAGGAACGGACGATCGCCCCAGAGGACTATCGCTTTGACTTGATCCCCGAATACCGACGCCTCAAACAGACCATCCAGCAGATGGAAATGACCGGGCTACCCAACCCGTACTTCTCCGTCCATCAAGGCCTAACCCGAGATACCACCTTGGTCGACGGCCAGCAACGCATCAGCTTTGCAAGCTACAATTACTTGGGAATGAGCGGTGATCCGGCCGTGACCCAAGCGGTCATCGAGGCGACCAAAAAGTACGGCACGAGCGTCTCGGCCTCGCGCCTCGTCAGCGGAGAGAAAGACATCCACCGCCAACTCGAAAAAGAGATCGCCGACTGGATCGGTGTCCAAGACTCGATCGTCATGGTCGGCGGACACTCGACCAATGAGTCGGTCATCGGGCACCTTGTAGGCCAGCAGGACCTGATCCTCCACGATTCGCTCTCGCACAACAGCATCGTCCAGGGAGCGATCCTCTCGGGAAGCCGCAGACGACCCTTCCCCCACAACAATTACGAAGCCCTCGATGCGATCCTGCTCGAGCAGCGCAAACGCCATCGGCGCGTCCTGGTGATCGTCGAAGGGGTCTACAGCATGGACGGGGATTTTCCCGTCCTGCCAAAGTTCATCGATGTTTGCAAGAAACACCAATGCTGGTTGATGGTCGACGAAGCCCACTCGATCGGAACGATGGGCAAGACCGGACGGGGCATCTCCGAACACTTCGGAGTCAACCCCAACGACGTCGATATCTGGATGGGAACCCTCAGCAAGTCCTTTGGATCCTGCGGCGGATACATCGCAGGCCGAGCCGAACTGATCGAGTACCTCAAGTACACCACCCCAGGCTTCGTCTTCAGCGTCGGGCTCTCCCCACCCAACACCGCCGCTGCGATCGCCTCGATCCAAGCCCTACGCAAGGATCCATCTCGAGTCACTCGACTCAAAGAAGCCGCCCGGCTATTTTTGACCGAGGCGAAAAAGCGGGGACTCAACACAGGCAACTCAAACGAAACCCCTGTGATCCCCGTGATCACCGGAAACTCGCTCCATGCCCTGCAGCTCTCACGACGCATGATCGACTCGGGAATCAACGTCCAACCGATCCTCTATCCGGCGGTCGAAGAATCCGCAGCCCGCCTGCGATTCTTCATCAACTCGACCCACTCGAACCAACAGATCCTCTATGCGGTCGATAAGTGCGCCGAGTTCCTCAAGCAAATCGCTCCGGAATCGTTCCGAAACATGGAAGCCAACTGAGCGATCGAACTTAGAATGACCAAGCCGCGTCAGCAGATCCCGAAAGCGACCGTGACTCGGCTGGCATTCTATCTCCGCGAATTGCAGCAAATGCAACGCTCTGGTTTGGCGAACATTCAAAGCAGAGCTATCGCCGAACGCCTGGGGTTAAACGACTCCCAAGTCCGACGCGATATCTCGTGCCTCGGGACCGTAGGACAGCGAGGTGTCGGATACCAAGTCGAGGATTTGATCCAGAGCATCCAATCGATCCTCGGTACCGATCGGATTTGGAAGGTCATCCTCGTCGGTGTCGGGAACCTTGGCCGAGCCCTCAGCGGTTATCGCGGATTCCAGGAGCAAGGCTTCGATCTGCTCGGAGCCTTCGACTCCGATCCCGAAAAGATCGGAAAACCCATCGGGCAATTGAAAATTCAAAACCTCGATCAGCTTGAGACCTTTGCAAAACGCCATGCGATCGACCTTGCCATCCTAGCCGTACCGGCCGATGCAGCCCAGTCAGTTGTCTTCGCGATCGAAGCAGCAGGTATCCCCGGAATTCTCAATTTCGCGCCGATCGCCGTCCAACCCTCAGTCCAAAGCAAGACGATCATCCAGGAAGTCGACTTGGCCATCGAGCTGCAACGGTTGGCCTTCTCGGTCGTCCGCTAATCATCCGTGAAGAGCGGTTTCCACTCTAAGTTCCCGAAAAGGAGAGAATCCGTGCGCTCCTTAGAAACGGGTGAAGGATCAGCACTCTTTTTAAATACAGGAAGACATGGAAACTCAGAGGCACCAGAGGGCACGGAGACCAATGGAATCAATCTCTCCGCCCGTCTTCGACCTCCGTGCACTCTGTGCCTCTGTGTTTCAAAAAGTCACTGGGTTTCAAAAAAGTACAGGGAGTTTTCGAGCAAGCAGACGCTAGGGTTTGGTCGACTCTGGTTTTTCCGTCGAGGCCGGTTCAAGGTCTTTCGCAGGTGCCGGTGTGCTTGCCGAAGCTTCGGGCCAGGCTGAGATTGGGCTGCCGTCTGGGCCCTTGGCGTTTGCTGGCGAGGAGCCTCGCAAGCTTGCCACGTAGGCAGTGAGCATCACGATGTCGTTTTTGTCTGGAATCCGCGTCGCCCAAGCGGGCATAGCGCCCCCGGCGACCCCCTCGTTGATCACCTTGGCGATGTCTTCGATCTTTTTGATGTGCTTGTAATTGTCATCACACAGATTTGGGCCGATCACCCCGCCCCCTTCGGGACCATGACACGATACGCAATTGAGCTTGTAGATCGACTTGCCCACATCCATCCATTCTTTTTTCCCCATGTAAGTCACCAGGGTGTTGGCGTCGGGGGTCAGTGGGCCAAGATCGAGATACTTCTTTTTTTGGTTCGCGTCGAGCGCGGCGGTAAATCGTTCGTGCACCGAACGGTTCGGAGCGCCGACATGATAATAAAGCAGATAAAACGGACTCGCGACGACCGTCAAAATAAACAACCACTTCCACCAGCCTGGCAGCGGGTTGTCGTACTCGCGGATTCCGTCATAGGAATGGGCCATCGGGCTCGGTTGGCTCGTGGCTGATGGATTTTGGTTCGGCGGTAGGTTGGTCATGATGGTTTGGAGTTTGGATGGGGTTTTGGATCGACCACCTCGTCGCTCAAAGGGATCGCACTGAATCGATCGACCGTCGAGCGTCGCAGGGTCAGGGCCCAAAGACAGATCGCGCCGAAACAAAGAGCGAAAATCACCAAAGCGATCTCATCAAAAACCGAATAATCGAGTTTCGAGACAACATCTTTAAGCATGGTACTACTGAATTCCCGCCACAGGCGTTGCGGTCTGCCCGGCCGGAACTGCGGGCTCCTCGGTCTTGAACAAGTCGGTGCCGACACGTTTGAGGTAGGCGATCAGAGCGATGACGGTTGAATCCTTGATCAAGTGCCCGTTGTATTCGACCGGTCCCCCGAGAGAAATGATCTCTGCGGCGACCTTCTCGGCCTGTTCCCTGGCCAACTCCTCGGACTTCGATACTTCGTAAGGGTACTCCGGATGGAGGTACTTGTTGGCTGCAACCCTTGGCTCGATCTGTCCAAAGTTCAACTTTTCCTCAAGCAGGTGTCGGTAGCTAGGCATGACCGATTCACGCGTCATGGCCGTGGGGCTCTCGAAGTGCTTCCAGTGCCAAAGACCACTTTGCTGAGTGATCCCGATGCGGGCCAGGTCCGGGCCGATTCGTCGCGAGCCCCATTGGAACGGATGGTCGTAGACCGACTCGCCCGGCTTGCTGTACTCGCCATAGAGAAGCTTCTCGGCGACCATGGGTCGGATCATCTGCGAGTGGCAGTTGTAACAACCCTCCGAGACGTAGATGTCTCGGCCTGCAATCTCCAGGGGGGTGTAAGGCTTAACGGTGTTGATCGTCGGAATGTTGCTTCGAATCAAAAACATCGGCACGAGTTCAAAGGCACTTGCGACCACCACGGCCAGTGTCGTCATCACCGTGAACTTCACCGGAAGATGTTCCCAAGCGCGGTGCCAATTCATCCGATTGAGCCGATCGATCTTGGTCGCCAACTCCAGCACAGGGACTCCAGACAATGGACTCGAGTCCTGAACATGCTCGACATACCCTCGGCTCAAACGGGGGGTCGAATAGACCGGTACATCATAGGTTTTGGGTCTGGCCATCCAGGTGCGAATCGCGTTGTAGGCAAGCAGGACAATTCCCAGGACGTAGAGCACACCGGCAAAGACGCGCGCCCACCAAAAGGGGATCAGCACCGGTACAGTGTCCATGAACGTGTTGGCCAAATCCCCCTTGGGGGTCAACTCCCGCCACATCAACCCTTGAGTGATCCCGGCGATGTAGATCGGAATGATGTACAAGAGGATCGCGATGGTTCCGATCCAGAAATGCCATTCGGCAAGTTTGGTGCTGTAGAGCTTGGTCTGGTACAGACGAGGCAAGAGCCAATAGATCATGCCGAAGGTCATGAATCCATTCCACCCAAGGGCTCCGGAATGGACGTGCGCGATGGTCCAATCGGTGTAGTGAGACAGTGCATTGACGCTCTTGATCGAAAGCATGGGACCTTCGAACGTCGACATCCCATAGAACGTGATCCCGACAACAAAAAACTTGAGCACCGGATCGGCTGTGACTTTGTGCCAGGCACCTCTGAGGGTCAAAAGTCCATTGATCATTCCACCCCAGGATGGCATCCATAGCATCAGACTAAAGAGCATCCCAAAGGTGCTAGCCCACTCGGGTAAAGCGGTGTAATGCAAGTGGTGAGGACCAGCCCAAATGTAGATGAAGACCAACGACCAAAAATGGATAATGCTCAGCTTGTAACTGAACACCGGTCGGTCTGCAGCTTTGGGCAAAAAGTAATACATCAACCCCAAAAATGGCGTGGTCAAAAAGAAGGCGACTGCATTGTGACCATACCACCACTGCATCAAGGCGTCCTGGACCCCCGCGTAGATCGGGTAGCTTTTGCCCAAACCCACCGGGACGACCAAGTTGTTGAACACGTGCAGGATCGTCACCGTGACAATCGTCGCTATGTAGAACCACAGCGCAACATACATGTGACGCTCGCGACGATGGATCAGCGTCATCATGAAATTCGTACCGAAGAACAGCAGCCAGACGATCGCAATCGCAATGTCGATCGGCCACTCGAGCTCCGCATACTCTTTGCTCTGCGTGATCCCCAGCGGTAGCGTCAGGGCCGCTGCTACGATAATTCCTTGCCATCCCCAGAAATGCAAACGACTCAGCGCATCAGACCACATCCGTGCTTTGCACAGCCGCTGCGTGCTGTAGTAGATCGCAGCGAAGATCCCGTTGCCAGCAAATGCAAAGATCGCCGCGTTGGTGTGCAACGGACGAAGCCTGGCAAAGGACAACACCGCAGCGACATCGCTGCGGAAATTGCCCGCCCACTCAGGGCTGACCAATAACACCGCGACGATCACTCCTACGCTCGTTGCGACCAACCCCCAAAAGATCGTTGCAAAGACGAACCAACGGACGATGTCGTCGTCGTAGCTGTAGCGATCGATTGGACTGCCCTGGTCCCCTAAATGGCTAGATCCGGTATCAGAAATTGCGGTTTGACTCATAGAAGATGCATCGAATCTTGGAAGTGGCAGGCGAACAGATAGCCCCATCGATTGTAACTTCCAAGTCGACTCAATTTCAGGTCGCCAATAGCTCTTTCGATCGCTTTGTGCCGCGACAGATTGAAGCAACAACCTGGAGGGGTGTTTGTCCCTATTTTGCCTGCGTTTATTGAGTAATTCTTTTCGCAAGCCCCGTATGGGAAGCCACCCAGACAAGAAAAGCCCACAGGGCAGTGCGCCAAGCGGGCTTGTTTCTTGCTAGAGAGAAGATCGGTCATCGAACTCAGGCGCTCGATCGGCTACCGATCGTGAGGGGCCCGGGCGCAGCCCCCCACAATCTATCAAGACGAATTCGTGCGCAGTTTGGCACAATAATCTTTTGAAAAAGCTGGAAACTTCATTTTTCCCGCGAGCTCTCCAGCGTTCCACACACACCTAAATCAGATCCCCTAATGAAAAGACGGGTTCGTTGCGGCCCAAGGGAACTTCAAGCCCGATTCGAACATCGTAGTACTTCTGGTTGCCGAGCAGCGAAAAGTCCCCTTAAATCGCTGGTTTTGGTGGACCAAGGCGGCCTGTCGGTTCATAATGCGACCGGAAATCCTCGTTCAGAAGTGAAGACTTCGCGAAGTTTCCGGGTTGCAACGAGTTTGCCGATTGTGGCAACTCGTCGGTCGGTCTTACCCATTTTGCATCGCTTTTTGAACCCACGGTAGCTTAAGGCTGACCTAGGTTTCCAGGGCTGGCAGATGGAGGCTGAGTCACAAATAGACGGATCAATCAGTTCTTTTAACGACTGTGGAAGAAAACGAATGAGCAGAGACCATTATCGATCGATGATCCGAGGGCTCGCATCGCGCGCCATCCTCGGACTAAGCTTGCTCTCGGGCCTTGCGGCTCCGAAAGTTGGCTATTCGCAAGAAGCTCCCGGTGCGGAGTACCCACCCTTTGACAAGGTGATCGAAGGGTACACCAAGGTCGAGTCGAAGTCCCCGGATCGCGGTGCGCTTTGCAAACTGTGGCTTCGCGAGAAGGACGGCCAGGTCCTGATGGAGCTGCCCAAGGACTTCCTGATGAAGAAATACTTCATCGCTTTGACCGTCAGCAGCGGCGACACGTTCGCGGGTTTGCAGGCAGGTGATTACTACGTCTACTGGCGTATGTACAACAAGCGCTTGGCCCTGATCCTTCCCGAGTTGGACATTCGGTCCAACGGAGAACCGGAATCGAAATCATCGGTCAAGCGGCTCTTTACCGACACGGTTCTATTGGATATCCCCATCGTGACGATGGCACCTCAAGGTGGTCCGGTCATCGATGCGGATGCTTTGTTCGTCGGAAACGCAGCCAAATTCTTCGGTCCGAGCGTTCGGATCCAAGACCCGAATTTGACCAAGGTGGTCAAGGCCAAGCCTTTCACACGGAACACCGAGTTGGCCTTCGAAGTGGTCACTGCCGGTGGCAAACTTCAAACGATCCACTACTCGTTTAGCGAAGTTCCAGAAGACACCGGATACCGTCCTCGCAAAGCCGATCAGCGCGTCGGATACTTTGTGACCAACTTCACCGACCTGGGCAGCTACGACGACGACAAGAAACGGGTCCGATACGTGACCCGTTGGCGGTTGGAGAAGCGGGATCCGAGTTTGAAGGTCAGCCCTCCGGTGACCCCGATCCGATTCTACATCGAACACACCACGCCGGTCCGATACCGACGTTGGGTCAAACAGGGTGTCGAGTACTGGAACAAGGCCTTCGAGAAGATCGGTTACTCCGATGCGATCGAGGTGCTTTACCAAGACCCACGCTCCCCTGCGACGATGGATCTGGACCCTGAAGACGTCCAGTACAACTTCATCCGCTGGCTCAACAACGATGTTGGTACGGCCATCGGCCCGAGCCGAGTTCACCCCATGACGGGCGAAATCCTCGATGCCGACGTCGTTCTGACCGACGGTTGGATCCGCCACTTCAACTTCCAATACCATGACCTGATGCCCGACATCGCCATGGAAGGAATGTCGCAAGAAACCATCGCTTGGCTCGGTGCGCACCCGACCTGGGATCCCCGCGTCCGCCTGGCTCCAGAAGCCAACCAAAAGCATCTCCAAGGCGTTTTTGCCTTGCAGTCGCAAATGCCTTACGCAGGCCACCCGATGACCAAACTCGATTCGAAGCTCATGGGAGCCTCTCCCTTCGATGGATTGGTGGGGCGGACCAGCCAAGTCAACGGCTATTGCAATGCGGCTCACGGCAAGCAAATGGACATGTCCATGGCTCGCCTGGCCCTGGACCTGATGGACGAAAACGGCCAGTTCTTGGCCGAACAAGATCCTGCAGCTCCCGCCGCCGGTGCAAAGCCTGAAGAAAAGAAAGCCGACAAGCCCAAGGAAGAGATGCTCGACGGGATGCCCGAGTCGTTCATCGGTCCTCTGTTGGCCGAGCTCGTCGCGCACGAAGTCGGTCACACGCTCGGCTTGCGACACAACTTCAAAGCCTCAAGCACCCTTTCGCTCAAGGATATCAATTCCAACGGAGTTAAAGGCCAACGCACCATCGCCTCGTCGGTCATGGACTACATCCCGATCAATATGCCTTATCAACTCGAAAGCGAGACCCGAGGCGACTACACAATGATCGGTATCGGTCCTTACGACTACTGGGCCATCGAGTACGGCTATACGCCCGATGAAGCCAAGCTTCCTGAAATCCTCAAACGCTCCAGCGAACCGGAACTCCAGTACGCAACCGATGAGGACACCAACGGCCCAGATCCTCTGGCCCGACGCTACGACTACTCGAAAGACCCATTGGAATACTGCGAAAACCAGATCCGATTGGTCAAACTCTACCGCGAACGACTCTTGGACAAGTTCGTCAAGGATGGAGATAGTTGGAGCAAAGCCCGCACCGGTTACGAATTGACTCTCGGCGAGCAGACCAAGGCGATCAGCATGATGGCCAACTGGATCGGCGGCGCGACGGTCAATCGCGACAAGAAGGGAGATCCGGGTAACCGAGCCTCGTTGATTCCAATCCCAGCCGATCAACAACGCAAAGCCCTCGATTTCGTGATCCGAAACGCGTTCCGCGACGACTCCTACGGTCTGTCCAACGCGATCCTCAGTCGACTGACGGTCGACAAGTGGATCGACGAAGGGGTCCGCTCGATGGGCGAGTCGACGTTCCCTGTGCACGATCGGATCCTGGGTATCCAGTCGAGCGCTCTGACGATGATCATGAACCCGACGACCCTACGACGCGTCTTTGACAACGAAGTCCTGGTACCCAAAGACCAAGACGCTCTGACGCTCCCCGAAATGCTCGATAAGGTTCAAGCCGAAGTGTGGTCCGAGTTGGCAGCGAATCCCGAAGGCGAAGTCTCGGCTCGCAAGCCGCGAATCTCCTCCTGGAGACGCAACCTTCAACGCGAGTACCTCGATCGTTTGATCGATCTAGCCGTACCAGGTGCCTCGAGCAACAAAGCCATCACAAGCTTGGCTCTGATGCAACTCAAGGAACTCAAGAAGAAGATCGACGCGATCCTCGCAGGGGGCTCGCCAATGGATCCTTACTCGGCAGCTCACTTGACAGAGTCCCAATTGCGGATCACCAAAGCTCTCGATGCAATCTACATCTACAATCAGCCACAAGCTGGTGGTGGAGGTCTCGGTCCGATCATCTTCGGTAACGTCGCTCCAAACCAACCGGCCATCGAGCCAGCGTCACCGAAGATCGTAGAAGGCGAGCCACAACCTTAAGTTTGGCGATTGTGCAGACAACTCCAAGAGGGATCGGCTTTGCTCGCTCTCTCTTGGGACCAGATCAAAAACCCGCGTATCGGAATCCCTTTACGCGGGTTTTTCCATGAAGCGATCGCCAGTGCTCGCCCAAGTCTCGAAGCTTGGATGACCAGCGCAGGAACCGGGCGGGCTGAGTTAAATCGCCCAACCGCTGCCGCTGGCTGGCCCATGGGTGAGCCGTCTGGGTGCAATCCACGGGCGATTTCGTTTTAACCCGCAGCCAACGGCGAGGAACTTAACCAAGCCCGCCAGGATGCGATGTATGGGGCCGAAACGAGTTTACGCTTCCACGCAAGCGTACAGCGGCCTATTCCGCTTTTTGGGGCCGTGGGGCTTGCAAATGCTCGGTAGTGGATTTTACAAAAGATCCGGCTGCTCCCCTCACACCTCACGTCCGCTCCATCCAACCGCTTGGCCCCCATTCTCCACCGGGGCTTTGGCCGGGGGAGTAAGGGGCGGGAGGGGCCGACCGCGCGTAAGGCTGCTTGGCTGTAATGGCCACACATGCCCACTAATGCAATAAAGACTGATCGATCCATACAGAGTTGCATTCTTCTAAGCCCGGAGGGCTGGTACACCCTCTGCCGAGGTCGAAGGCCCCGGTAGCAGTGCGCGATTGGGTTCCGATCGAGGTGCATGATTTGGCGGTGCTTAGTACTGGCCATGCCCGCGGCTTGCGCCTAGGCGGCTCACGGGATCTCCGCCTGCGGCGTTTGAGCGATCAGGGTGCGCGTTGGTGTCTCATCAGCGCTACGTGCGGGCTCGGAGGCCCGCACTACGGACAATCGCACTACAATCGCCTTAGGCAAACTTTCGCTCTGTGCTAATTGGCTACGCGACGCTGGCAGTTATTGATTTGAATCGCTGATGGTGCTAAGCCCGGAGGGCTGGTACACCCTCTGCCGGGGTCGAAGGCCTCGTTGCAGTGCGCGATTGGGTTCCGATCGAGGTGCATGATTTGGCGGTGCTTAGTACTGGCCATGCCCGCGGCTTGCGCCTAGGCGGCTCACCGGGATCTCCGCCTGCGGCGTTTGAGCGATCAGGGTGCGCGTTGGTTTGGAGTAGGAATGTTAGGTGGTCTCATCAACGCTACGTGCGGGCTCGGAGGCCCACACTACGCTAGGAAGGAACAGCAGCCTCACGCGCGGTCACCACCCTCACCCCCCATCCCCCTGCTCCCGCCAGCGGGCGAGGGGGGGCCGCGTTTCTATTTCTTGCGCGGTGACTTATGTTGGAAACGTGGGGAAAGCACTTTGTGCGAAACAGCCCAATAGCCGGTTCTTTTGCAAGATCCCCTATCCGAGCGGTCACCAATCTCACCCCCTGCTCCCGCCAGCGCGAGGGGGGGCCGCGTTTTTGTTTCTCTCGCTCTGGAAAAAAACCGGGGGGCAGGCCCCGGTAGCAGTGCGCGATTGGGTTTCGATCGAGGTGCATGATTTGGCGGTGCTTAGTACTGGCCATGCCCGCGGCTTGCGCCTAGGCGGCTCACGGGATCTCCGCCTGCGGCGTTTGAGCGATCAGGGTGCGCGTTGGTTAGGAAGGAACAGCAGCCTCACGCGCGGTCACCACCCTCACCCCCCATCCCCCTGCTCCCGCCAGCGGGCGAGGGGGGGGCCGCGTTTCTATATCTTGCGCGGTGACTTATGTTGGAAACGTCGGGAAAGCACTTTGTGCGAAACAGCCCAACAGCCGGTTCTTTTGCAAGATCCCCTACCCGTTGCGGCTTGCCGCGTCGAGCGCCTTGATCCACGGGCCGATGTAGTAGCCATGGTCGTGGTAGGTCCTACCCGAAAACATGTGCTGGTCGATCACGCAAGGCTCATTGACATAGATCCCGCCACAGACCTCTAAATCGAACTTGCACTTGGCGACCGTGGCCATCCGAAGTCCCTTGACGATACCCGCACGGGCCGGAATCTCCACCCCATGGCAGACACTGGCCATCGGTCGTTTGTTCTCCCAAAACCATCGCGTGATACGCAGGAGATCTTGGTCCTCGCGAATGTACTCCGGGGCTCGCCCCCCACTGAAAAAGATTCCTGCGTACTCCTCGGGCTTGATGTCCTTGAACGCAATGTCCGCTGCGATCGAATATCCCTCCCACTCCTTGGTGATCGTCCACCCGGGCTTGACCTCGTGCATGACCATCTGAAAGACCCGTTTCTCAGGTCCCGCGACGATCGGCGCATAGCCACCCTCGATCAACCGATAGTAAGGATAGAGCGTATCGACCGTCTCGGTCGCATCGCCAATGATGATCAAAACTTTAGGTCGATTCATAAGGGGCACCTCCAAAGCTCCAAAGGCCGGAGCGAGCGTCGTTGCACTCGCCGATACTGCTAGAAATTCTCTTCGATCTACGTTCTTCATACCACTATCTTAACGACACTTGCTCGCCAAGTGTTCGACCAAGTACCTCGAGTCGACCGGCTCCCCGGTGGCACGTTCGATAAGCTCCATCGGCAGGTAGGTCTGGCCATGGCGATGCACCCGCTCGACGAGCCAATCGAGCAGCGGCCTGAACTCTCCTCGCTCGATCTGGGAGGCCAAGCCCCCGAGTTGCCGATCGGCTGCCGCGTACAATTGGGCCGCGTAGATATTCCCAAGCGTGTACGTTGGAAAATACCCGATCAATCCCGCCGACCAATGGACGTCCTGCAGCACCCCGGTCCGGTCCTCCGTGGGGCTAATCCCCAAGTAGTCTCGGTACTGTTCTCCCCAAGCCTCAGGCAAATCCTCGACCCGGAGTTGCTCGCTCATGAGCTGCTTTTCAAGTTCGAAGCGAATCAGGATGTGCATGTTGTAGGTCACCTCGTCAGCCTCGATGCGGATCAAGCTCGCTTGCACCCGATTGAGATCCTGAACCAATCGCTGGGTCGAGACGTCCCGAAATTCGGTCGGAAAATGCTCGAGCATAGGCCCGTGGGCCCAGCGCCAAAAGGGCTCGGCTAGACCGACGAGATTCTCCCAGAGCCTCGATTGCGACTCGTGGACCCCGAGACTCGCGGCGCTGCCCAAAGGGGTTCCATACCACTGCGGATCGAGACCTTGCTCGTACATCCCATGGCCAGCCTCATGGAGCACGCCATAGAGTCCGCTCGAAAACGAATCTTCGGAAAACCGGGTCAAGATGCGATGGTCGTGAGGACCTAACGTGGTGCAGAAGGGATGCTCGGTCTGGTCGAGTCGGCCTCGTTGGAAATCGAATCCGATCCGCTCGGCGACCCATTTGGAGAACCGTTGCTGAGGGTCGATCGGAAAATTTCCTTCGACAACTGAGGGCCCCAACCGAGCGCATCGCTCGGACCCCTCGCGGATCAAAGGGACCAGCGATTCCCTCAATGCGCCGAAGATCTTTTGGATCTGATCGACCGTGGCTCCTTCCTCGTAACTATCGAGCATCACCTCGTAGCGCGATTGGCCTGGATCGGCCAAGCAATCGGCCTCCTGTTGCTTGAGCTCGACGATCCGTTTGAGCTGCGGCAGAAAACGTTGGTAGTCGTCGCTGAGCTTGGACTCAACCCAAACCTGCTGCCCAATGCTCGTGGCATGCGATAACTCCTCGACGAGCGCTTGAGGCAATCGTCGGCACCGATCGAATTCGCGTTTCATGCACCTTGCGATCACCCTCGCGGGGCTCGAGGGATCCTCCTGGGCACTCGAGGTATCGAGCTGATCCAACCACTCGCCCAAGACCGGATCGATTTGACGTTGATGGACCATGCCGGCCAGGAGCGTCAGTTGCTCGGCGCGGTACTCGGCTGCCTGAGGTGGCAAACCGGTGTTTTGATCCCATTCGAGCATCGACATGGTCGACTGCAGGATCGACGTCTGGCGAACATGCCCGAGAATCTTGGGCAACACGGCATCGTTCATGGCGCATCCTTGGATGATGATGAAGGCTTGGGGGCTTGAGGATCTTGATGCAACTCCGAACGGAGTTTGGCCCGCTGTTGGTCGATCTGCTCGGCCGTCGCGCCTAGATTGCGCAGGATGGTTTCGGCCATCGCCAAGGCGACTTCGGACTCCTCAGCGATGACATGGTCGGCTCCGCTCTGGAGCAACACTTCACAGTTACCGACATACGCCGATCGGACCAAAATCTGAATCGATGGATTCAGAAGTCTAGCCATGCGAATCACATCGGTGGTTTGCGCGATGTTCGAGGCGCTCAAGATCAGACTCTGGGCTTTGTCGACCCCAGCACGCTTGAGGGTCTCGATGTGGCTCGCATCCCCTAGCACCACGCGGTGCCCTGCAGAGCGGATCGGTTCCATGCTCCCAGGATTCATCTCGATGATCGTCGCGTGGATCCCGTTCTCATCGAGCAGCTTGGCCGCCGTCCTGCCGACCGGTCCATAGCCGACGACCACCGTGCGAAACTCCGAGGCCGGATCTTCGAGATCTAGCCCATCGGTGGGAATTGCCGGTTGACTTGTCAGCGGTTTTCTCGAAACGGTCAGCCAACGGAGATTGGTCGATCGCCGGGCAAAACCCAAGATCGGCTCGACCGACCATTGGAGCATCGGCGATAGGGCGATCGAGAAGATCGAAACGGCCACGAGCACGTGCTCGAGCGACTCGGAGATCAAGCCCGAGCGTTTGGCCAAGTTCGCCACAATAAACGAAAACTCCCCAATCTGAGCGAACGACAAACCTACCCGCAAGGCATTTTTTAAGGGCAAGCCCAATAGGAGCATAGCGCCGATGGCCAAAGCGGGGGTCAGCACCATGGCAACAAACAACACCGCTCCGAAGAGACCTGGGGTTTCAATGAAAACCGCCGGATCGAAGAGCATCCCGACCGATACAAAAAACAGGGCAGCAAAGGCGTCCCGCATCGGCAAGGCATCGGTCGTGGCTCGCACGGAGAAGTCCGATTGCCCGATGACTACCC
>JAJTEK010000206.1 GCA_021299695.1 Pirellula sp.
GGTTTTCCACGGTTGGGGCAGGAGCCTAAGTAAGGGTTTCGCGGTTCGCGAGGTTCACCGATTACAGGCGAGTCGACCGGTGAACTGCACTACCGGTGAACTGCACTACCGGTGAACTGCACTTAGGGGATCTGCGGTTCGTTGTTTAGATCTTTTGCGGCCAGTTGGTAGAAGCGGACCAGAGCCCTTTGGAGGGAGAGTTGGTTTGGTTCGAGAGATAGGGCTTTGATTTGGGTCCGGAATGCTTCTCGATTTTTCCCATTCTTTTCCAGGCAGTGAGCCAAGGTGTCTTGGTAGGCGGATTGTTCGGGAGCGAGACTGCAAGACTTGCGGCTTAGCATCAGGGCTTCCTGTTTGTCCGCATCGGTATTGATCAAGAGCCAGGCGAGGGTATTGAGGGAGTTGGCAAGACGTTTTTTTTCCATGGCTTGAAACATGGGGTTTGCCAGTCGCAGGTCACGGTCCATGCCTTCGATTTCATTTCGCAGGGCGCCGACGGTTTGTTCTTGATCGGCTAGACGGCGTCGTTTTTGTTCGGGGGATTCGGGCAGTTGTGCCAGACCGATGAGGGCATCGACGTTGTCGCTAGCTAGATGGATCGATTGGAAGTAATCCTCACGGGCTTGATCGGTATTGCCTTTTTTGGCTCGATCGTTGGCGCGATAGAGGTAGTAATTCGATGCAAGATCGAGTTGGAATTCGTCGACTTGCATACGAAAGAGTTTTTCGGTTTCGTAGCGGCCTACCCATTTCTCTAGAGACTCTGCGGCTTGGTCGTCGCGCAGTTGGTCGTGTAGGGACGAGGAGAGGTGGTGGAGGGCCAGAAGCGTGGCTGTTTCGGGGGAGTCTTCTTTGCCTTCGAGGACTCGGCGGAGTTCGAGTTGGGCCCAATCCTGGAGTCCCAGTTCGATCAATCTCTGTGCCAGTTCGAGGCGTTGGGAATCGGCGTTGAGCGAGCGGAATTGGATTCCCTTTTGGGGAGCATTGGGCAAAAGAGGGGTATCGCCGGAGGGGGATTCCGATGGCAGGGTCAGATCGGGGTTAAGGGCGATGGATTTTCGATCCAGTGCGTCTTGGGCGATGCGTTGAGCGATTTGCGGTTGGTCTTGTCGAGCGAAACTTTCGGCCAGCAAGTAGTGGAGGATGGGGGGGAGGGTGTTCGGGAAGAGTTTGTGGAGTTCGAGGTACTGTTCTTGGACCAGCTCGGGGAGTTGGGCTTCGATGGCCCATTGGGCAAATTCGATGAGCGCATCGAGATCGGGTTGGCCTTGATGGATTTGTCCGGCCAGGATTGCTGGCGGGATGCGTCGGGCGATTTGGAGTGCTTCGGCGCGGTTTTGTGGATTTTTAAGGAGCTGTTCGCTGACCCAGCGGGTCAGTTCGACCGAGACGTCCAGGCGGGTCTCTGCGCTGGAGTCTTCTAGGAGTTTTTCTTCGGTCTCGAGGAGTTTTTTCCAAGGAAGGGCTGTGAAAGGCTCGGGGTGGGAGAATGCCAGAGCAAGCCATTGGGAGGCTTGGCTGCTGGCTCCATGGGTGCTTTGGAGGATGAAAGGTGCAAGGTCTTGATCGGGCGAATCGAGGAGGGCTTGAACGGTATTTGGGTCGAGTTGGGCGTAGAGTGTTGGGCTCGAAGCGATGCCTGGGATGCGTCTTTGGTTGAGGCGTCCGAGGAGTTCTAGGGCGGCGAGTTTGGAGTGCAGTTCGCTCGAGTCGTAGCAACTGATTCGGCACAGGGCCGCAACGCCGTGGTTGTTGTCCAGGGCGTTGAGTTCCTTGATGTGACGGCGTTTGGTTTCGGGGGGTGCGAGCTGGTAGGCTTCGACGATCTTGCGGGTTTCGAAGGGATTGTTGTTCCAGGTCCAGCGAAGTTGGTTGCTCTGGAGCAGGAACCGGGCTTGGCTAGCGATTTGCGGATCGTCGTTGCGGGTGGCTTGGCGGATCTGTGCCAAGGCGAGGGTTCCGAGAGCTTCGAGTCGACGTTGCGCTTCGATCCGTTCGGAATAGGACTCCGAGCCGAGCTTAACGATCCAGCCTTGGACTTCCTCTTGGTCGATCGAAGGGGCACTTGGGGCCGACTGGGCGTTGGCCTGCGGGGAGAGTGTCCAGGGGCAAACCGGGAGGAGGAAAAGAAGGAGAGCGAGACGGGCTCGTGCGATTTTTCGCTTGAAGGGTGCCTGGACCTCGGTCATGGCGTTGCTCAGCCGTTGCTCAGGGTGGGGTGAAATCGATGGGACAACACACAGATCGCTGAATCCTGAGATTGTAGCTCAAAGGGTCAGTCGCTGGCAGTCCGGTCGGAGCGTCTGGGGTGAGAATGTCGATAAGACGGATAGAAATGGGAGAATTTTGGGGTTCAGGGGAGTAAAGTTTTGACAGTCCCTAGGAATCCGCGATACCATTAAGGGGTTAAGGATCGCTTGGGGGAACTCTGAGCGGCGACTTGTCTTGAGATTCTTGGAGAATTCGCGTTATGGCGAAAAAGATTCAGCACGTTTGGGGAATAGAGATTGGGCAAAGTTCGCTCAAGGCCCTTCGGTGCCACTTGGAGGGTGACCAGGTCGTCGCCGATACCTTTGATTACATCGAGTATCCCAAGATTCTCTCGCAACCCGACGCAGAGCCTGAGGCGTTGATCAACGATGCGTTAGGTCAATTTCTCTCGCGCAACGATTTGACCGGTTCGACTCGGATCGCCGTCAGCGTACCTGGTCAGAGTGGATTGGCGAAATTCTTCAAGCCCCCGCCGGTGGAGGTCAAGAAGATTGGAGACATCGTCAAGTATGAGGCCAAGCAGCAGATTCCTTTCGATTTGAACGATGTGATTTGGGATTTCCAGCAGATGGAAGGAGCCCAAATTGAGGACGGCTATGCGCTCGAGAGCGAAGTCGGCTTGTTCGCTATGAAGAAAGAGGCGGTTTTCCGAGCGTTAAAGCCCTACCGCGACAAGGGCATCGATATCGACTTGGTGCAGTTGTCTCCCATGGGGATCTACAACATGGTCTCTCACGAGCGCTTTGCCGAGTCGATGGCCACGGTGGAGTTTGATCCGGACCGTCCGCCGACGAATTCCGTGATCTTGAGCATCGGTACCGACGCGAGCGATCTGTTGGTCACCAACGGTTTTCGTGTATGGCAGCGGAGTGTACCGATCGGTGGCAATCACTTCACAAGGCAATTGACCAAGGACTTGAAGTTGACGTTTGCCAAGGCCGAGCACATCAAAAAGAATGCGATGCAGGCCGACGATCCGAAGCTGGTTTTTCAGGCGATGAGACCGGTCTTTAACGACATGGTCACCGAGATTCAGCGGAGTTTGAGTTTTTACAAATCGCTGAACAAAAAATCCGAGCTCGATGGCATGCTGGTGATGGGAAACACTGCAAAAATGCCGGGTTTATTGCAGTTCTTGAACAAGAACTTGAGCATGGAAGTCGAGCTCTACGACAAGTACCCCAAGCTGACTGGGAATGAGGTTTTGGGTGCTCAGCAATTCAAAGAGAACGCGGCGGCCTATGGGGTCGTCTATGGGCTGTGTTTGCAGCTTTTGGGTCGAGGTCCGATGCGCACCAACTTGCTCCCTCGCGACATTGTTTTGGATCGGGTGATCCGCAACAAGAAGCCGTGGGCTGTAGGTGCCCTGTCCCTCTTGCTCGTAGGCTTTGCGACCCATCATGCGATGCTCGGGCAATCCTACCGCCCGCTGCGGTCTGAGCTTTGGTCTAGCGCCGAGTCGAGCGTATCGTCGGTCGATAAAAACTCCAAGGACGAGATGGCCAAGGATGAGGATTTCAAGGGTAAATTGAATCTCTACAAGAGCGTCGGCCTGGAGGTCAGCAAGGGAGCCCAGCAGAGGCTCATGTGCTTGGAGCTTTACGAAGCGATCGAACAGGCCTTGCAACGCGATCCGGTGCTGATGGAAAAGACGCCCCAGGAGCTGCCTTACAAAGACCGCATGGAGTTCCACGTCACGAGCGTCGAGCAGATGTACTTCGATAGCTTGGCCAATTGGTACAAACCCGACCTCAAGCAGAGTTATCAAGAGGAATACAAGTCGCGAGAGCAAGCTGGTTTTGCCAGGATCAAACGGGCGGCCGACAAGGATCCTGATCCAACCGGACCGGGTTGGGTCATCGAGCTCAAGGGGTACCATTACTACAATGGGACTGAGAAAAAGGGCCGCGAGGGAGCCGCTCACGTGACGAACTATTTGGTCGAGTTTCTCGAGAACGGTACGGTCAAGCTTCCCGGGGACAAACCCGGCGAGGTGCGAGAGGTCAGCATGTATGACCTGGGAGTAAGGCGTCCGGTTTTGAGGAACCGCAGCGCTCAGCCGAATCGCTTGTACAAGGTTCCCAATCCCGAGTACTACCGTTTGCTCGAAGGGCGCGGAATACGCGTTCCGGGAGGCACAGGA
>JAJTEK010000207.1 GCA_021299695.1 Pirellula sp.
ACGATAACTCACGTCGTATCTGCTCCTGTTGATTAATTTCTAGGGCCATGCGAGATCTTCTCTCCCATGGCCCTTTTTTCCATCCATCGATCCAAAACCGACCCCCCAGGGTCGACCCCTTGTCGCTTGACCTCCTCAGGAGCGATCCTTTTCCATGAATACCTCGAACCACACCCCTGAGCCAGATCGAGCCGTTCCTGCCCAATTCGATCCTGTTGGTCCTGACGACTCGACGCGAAGTGTCTACCGACTCGCTCCAAGGGACGAAGAACAAGCGCTCTTGGACATCGCGCGCGATTATCTCGAATCTATCCTCGGCAGACCGGTTAGCAACCAACAGCAGCCTCCTCATTTGCGGATCGCGGCGGTTTCCACCGGGCGCGGCCAAGCCGCCGAGGCCATCGCCAGAGAATTCCCATCGACGCATGTGCTGCTCTGGTACATCGACCTGTTCCATCAGCAAAGGTCGGTCCAGCATTGCCAAATCGACGGCTCGGAAAATGCCCTGCAAGTTCCTTCGAACCTGAGTATCCGATGCCTTGCCGACTTGCCCGAGGACAAACTCGATTTGGCAATCGTTCCGTTACCCCATCGAGGTGAACAGGAACTGACTCGGGACTATCTTCAGCAATGCTATGATCGACTCGAGGTGGGCGGGACGCTCATCGCCTCGGTCGATAATCCTAAAGACAAATGGCTCCATGACCAACTCAAGTTGTATGAAAAGAGCGTCCGTGTACGGGAGTACAAAGAGGCCCGAGTCTACCTGGTTGAGAAGACCAAGCCCCTGAAGAAACTCAAGGATTTTCGGTGCGAGCTGGCTTTTCGCGACTGCGACGAGTTGGTTCAACTGGTCACCCGACCCGGCGTTTTTTCCCACCGCCAACTCGACAACGGGGCTCGGCAATTGCTCGATGCGGTCGATGTTTACCCCGAGGCGCGATTGATCGATATCGGTTGTGGGAGCGGATCGGTATCGCTTGGACTAGCCATGCGAGATTCGGCCGCCACGATCCATGCGGTCGATTCGAATGCCAGAGCCATTTGGTGCGTTGAGCAAGGAGCCGCCAAAAACAACCTCAAAAACATCACCACCGAACTCAACGCCAATGGCGATTACAAGCAACCTGGCACTTTCGATATGGCCCTGACCAATCCGCCCTACTTCGGCGACTTCCAAATCGCCGAGAAATTGGTCCTCGCCGCCCTTCGATCTCTCCGCCCAGGCGGCCGCTTGGTCCTGGTGACCAAGCAACCGAGCTGGTATGAAGAGAACTTGCCCCGATGGTTCCAGGACTGCGAGGTCTTTCCCTCGGGCCGCTATCATATCGCCTCGGGAATCAAACCCTCGAATGATACCCCACCGACCCCTTTATCCACGATCGGCTAGATACTCCCAGAGCCGACTGCTCGAACGGATCCCTCGATAAAAATCGTTCAAACAGAACTTCTCGTTGGGGCTATGGGCACCGTCGTCGTCCAAACCCCAGCCGATGAGCAATACATCACAGCCTAACGCATCGACCATCTGAGCGACAATTGGGATCGATCCACCTTCGCGAATCAAGACCGGCTTGACTCCGAAACCTTCTTCGACGGCTCGGACCGCCCCCTTCATGAACTTGGAATTCGGATCGACCACCACTCCTCGGCCTCCATGCAAATCGATGACCTCGACCCGAACTCCCGCCGGGGTGTGGGCTGCGATGAACTCTCGGAGCTGTTTTCCGACCGTTGCAGGATCCTGTTTCGGGACGAGTCGAAAACTGATTTTTGCCCCATTCCACGACGGAATAACAGTCTTGCCACCCTCGCCCTGGTATCCACCCAGTAGGCCATGGACATCGAACGTCGGCCTAGCCCATCGCCGTTCTAGAGTGCTGTACCCGGTCTCACCGCTGAGGGCATCGACTCCCAGGGCCTGGGCAAACTTGGTATCGCAAAAGCCCATCGAGTCCCACATAGCCCGCTCGGAAGACTCAAGTTCCACGACCGGATCGTAAAATCCAGGCAATTGAATCCGACCATCAGGGGTTTTCATTTCCGTCAGAATCCGCGCCAACGCTAGGCCAGGGTTGGTGACAGTTCCCCCGAAAGATCCTGAATGCAAATCCATTTTCGGTCCATGGACCCTCAGCTCGAAATAAGCGATCCCGCGTAGTCCGTAGGTGATTGCCGGCTGGCCCTTGGCATACTGCGAGGAGTCGCTGATGACGATGACATCGCAAGCGAGCTTCTCGGCAATCTCCGGTAGCTTAGCCTCGAGAACTTCGCTCCCCTGCTCTTCTTGACCCTCGATCAAGAACTTGATTTGGATCGGCAATTTCATGCCGCAGTTCTTCCAAGCTAAAACGCTCAGTACATGCGTGAGCATTTGGCCTTTATCGTCGGTCGAGCCTCGGGCGTAGATGTTTCCATCGCGCACCGCGGGCTCAAACGGCGGAGTATTCCAGAGCTCAAGTGGATCGGCAGGTTGGACATCGTAGTGCCCGTAGACCAATACCACCGGTTGGCCTTCGACCGGCTCGGTTTCGGCATAAACCAAAGCGGGACCTTGGCCTGCAATCAACTCCGTCTTGAGCCCCGCAGATCGGAATTGATCGGCTACCCAAGCGGCTGCTCGGTCCATCTCGGACTTCTTGGTACTGTCAGCCGAAACACTGGGGATTCTCAACAGTTGAAATAGCTTCTCAAGATGAGCGTCTTGGTGTTCAACTAAGTAGGCATCGAGTTGCGCAAATTTAGACATGCGGGTTCCTGGGAAAACAAACGCTTTTTTCAAAAAACTTTGGAATTCTGGTACACTATAACCAATCATAAGCCAGCGTGGGAGATTTCATGCAACTCCCCATGCGAAATCTTCGCTCGGCAAGATCACTAGGTAGGATCACTAGGTAGGATACATTCGAGGAACCCAAGACGATGTCCAATGCGAGCGCCTCTGCAGTGGTTGAAGAGGTAACCCAGGAAAAAGAGCCCGGCAAGAAGCCCAAGCGGCAACCGAGGTACCACGTCATCCTTTGGGATGACCCCGAACATACTTACGATTACGTCATTCGCATGATGAAAGAACTCTTTCACATGACCGATACGGCAGGTCGAAAATTGGCCGAGCAGGTCGACAAGACTGGCCGCGCGATCTGCCTGACGACGACCATGGAGTTGGCCGAACTCAAACGCGACCAAATCAAAGCCTACGGTGCCGATCCGATGAGCATGAAGTCCAAGGGAAGCATGTATGCTTCGATCGAACAAGCTCCCTGAAAAGGACTTCGAGCGATCCGTGGATTGAATGGAATTAGAATCACCGAGCAAGCATTCTCATTCTTGCACGTCGGGGGATTCGGATTTTCCAGGTTGCTGATCGACCAAGATCCTGTAAGACTCCGCGTCCAGATCGTCGTATTGACCGCTGCGGATGCAATACAAACAGGCAAACAGTCCTGCGGAACCCAACAAGATCGCAAGCGGGAGTGCAATAAAAAGCACGCTCATGAGTTTTTCTCCTGCCGGTGCGGGAACGTCCGAGCCGACCAAGCCATCATCAAAACGGTGATCCCTGAGATCGGCATGAAGATCGCCGCGATCAACGGATGGATATAGCCGGTCATCGCCAAGCTCACGGTCAGTGCATTGTAAAGCAAGGACGCCGCAAAGCATCGATGGATGGCTCTGACGGCGTTGTGCGACGCATCGAGCAATCGCGGTATCGCTTCCAAATGGCGTTCTCCGATGAATATCGGAGCGTTCTTCATAGCCAGCTCGCAGGGCCCTCGCACTGCAATTCCCACATCGGCCGCCGCCAATGCCACCGCATCATTGATCCCATCGCCAACCATCACCGTAGTGGTTCCCTCACTCCTTAGCTCACCGAGTCGCTGCGTCTTTTGCTCCGGACTCAATCCACCATGGCATGCGACCAACTCGACACCGCCGGCCGATAACGCATCGGCTATCTGCTGAACCTGCGGTGAATCATCGCCAGAGAGTATCGCCAGCTTCCATCCTCGATCCCGAATCTGCCGCAAGCTCGAGACCAGGTTAGGGCGTATCGAATCGCCCAGTCGAAATTTCCCTTGTGACTGACCATCGACCCATACGCTCACTTCCCGAGAAGTATCGCTCTGCTCGATGGGAGTTTCAGACCTCCCGATGAACACCAAGCTGCCGTCGACTCGTCCATAGATCCCCCGGCCAGCCTCCTGGCGGACTTGGCTCACACGGACCGAATCGATCCGACGATCGAACTCCTCTGCCCCAATCTCCGAACGCACGTAATCGACCAACGCCCGAGCCACCGGATGCTCCGACTCCAATTCGATCCGAGCGATACTCGGGAGCAACTCTCTCGGGCCGCTCCAGTCGATCACCCGCAGATCACCAAAGGTCAACGTGCCCGTC
>JAJTEK010000006.1 GCA_021299695.1 Pirellula sp.
AAGATGATCGAAGCCAAGAAAGAAAAGAAAGATAGTTTGGATGCCAAGATGTGGGGGTACTCGAGTTTCGATTCGAGCGCGCCGTATGACATCTTTGACTTCCGAGTGTCGCGCTATCGCGATGGGCCAGATGAGATCCTCGGTGGATACCAAGGGCATGTGATGGCAGACTGTTATTCGGGGAATATGAGCGTGGTGCTTGCGCCTGGGTCGAAGATGACTCGGATGGCTTGTTGGGCCCATGCGCGCCGAAAGGTCTACGAGCATCAAGAGACGGATCCCCAGGTAAGCGCGCTGCCGCTTGCGCTGATGAACCAACTCTATGACATCGAGCGTCGCGCGACGCAGAAAAGCGATCAGGAGCGAGGGGAGTTGCGCGATAAGGAGTCGCGCAGGATCCTCGACCGATTAGAAGAGTATCTCGAAGGTCCGGTGGCCAAGAGCGTGCTACCATCGAGCAAGCTCGGGGGGGCTTTCAATTACATTCGCAACCATTGGGAAGCATTGAATGTGTTCGTCAATGATGGAGCGTTGCCGATCGACAACAATCAGGTCGAGCGCCTGATGAAGCGCATCGCAGTGGGACGCAAGAATTGGTTGTTCATTGGGAGCTTGCGCGCTGGGATCCGCAATGCGAGCTTGATGTCGCTGGTGGCCAGTGCCTTGCGCATGGAGCTCGATGTAGCGATGTACTTGGAGAGTGTCATTACACACATGCTCCGAGGGACGGCCAAGCTCGAGGAGTTGTTACCCGATCGGTGGAAAGCGGCGCATCCCGAGGCGGTGCGTGAGTACCGTGCGCAAGAGCGACGAGACAAGGCCGATACGGCCGTTATGCAAGCAGCACGGCGTCGGGTACGCGCCGAGCTCCGCAAAGGCAAGTAGCAAACAAAAAGGGTCGTGTTCGCAGGGCAATAGGCGTGGGCTCCTTGAGCCCTACGGTCAAAGCGCTCTTCGGGAACGGTGCGAGTCTGTGGGGCATCGCTTGATACCAACATTCAGGCCCGCTGGGCCACGAACCTCTCCGGTGGTGGCGCTGCGCTTACCACCGGCTAATGGCCTCGATCCCTCCGGGATCAGGTGCCCCGGACGGCTATAGCGGGTGACCCCTCTTAGCCCAATTTGCAAGCCCCACGGCCCCAAAAAACCGACTAGGCCGCTGTACGCTTACGCTCACCCAGTCATACAGCGTGCATCGGCGCATCTCCATTCCATGGCGGGAGAAGATATCTTCCTGCCGATACCCCGGCAGATGATCTCCGAACTTGCTGACCACGACCTGAGCTAGAAGCCCTGAAGTGGCCAAGGGAATGAACTGCAGGGCGTTCTCGGCAAGCTTGGCATCCGCGAGATTCTTCCGTTTCTTCGGCTTGGAATGACTCGCCAGTTTTCGGCGCCAGAAGTAGAAGGAGTGGACGGGGAGTTGGTGGTTTGCGCAGAAGTCAGCGACGGAAAAGTTGCTGAATGAACGATCCTGAATCCACTGGGCCCACTGATCTGGCTGGAAGCGACATCGAGGCATGGCATGAACTCAGCTGACTAGAAAGCCAGCAGTATCCCATGCCCGTCAACCTGTATTTCGCCGTACGCATACTTTTGGATTCCAAATCCGGTCCAATTGATCAAAGGTATTCGGGATGATTCTTAATGAATTCTTCAATTCGATTCTTGGCAGATTCTCGAACTTTCTGCTCGAGCAAATCTTGGTGACCGGTCAAAGAACCAAAGACTTCGATGATCGGTGAAATGATTCCAAGGGCCTGATCAGCCCACGTCTCAAAATCGCACGTGTCCTGCTGGACTCGAATAAGTCCGTTCTCAAATCGGATTTGAGTTTCGATTTTATTGTGAACGTGCCTAGGGGACGAGGTCGGTTCTCGCTGGAATTCGTAATCGCATTCCCATTTAACTCTACCAGTCTGATCGTCCACCGTCACTTCGCGATACATAACGCGAATGCCGCCTTCCCTTGCGCACAACATGTGCCACATTGCAGGGACCTGCTTTCCTTTTAGGTCGAACCCAATGTCCTTGAACTCCGCTTTAGGATGCAGGCATTGCTGCATTGTTCGGAAATCGCCATAGGCGAATGCCCCAAAGAATCGGTGAATCGTCTGTTCGTTCTTGTGCATAGTAACTTTCGTGCTCTTAGTTATCTGCTTGCGGATTCGTGAATGATCGGTGTAGACGCCCCGGATGGTAGCTCGTGGGGAGTGCGCACCATACGGCCATTAATGCGGTCAAAAAAGGGATAGTCTTTCCAGCCGTGAATCTGACCACATCTCTGCCAACTCTTATCAACTTGTACATCCACATGCTCAGCCCAATCTTCTATCAGAAACAAGCCGTGGGAGTAGGCCTCAGAAAGCATGTACCAAAGTGCGATCTTTCTCCTTCGATACAGATGATCTTGTTCTTGTTCATCTTTCCATCCGCCGCCGATATCGGCATGGTTGCCGCCCATCCACACTTCTTTGATTATTGTTTCCTGAGGATTGGTCGCGACCGCGTACGTTGGAGCAAAAACACTTCGGTCCTCGTGCATAGCTACCAAATGAACAACATTTCGAACAATTCTGGGAATAGCAAGATCATCAATCTGGTCATGAAACTCCTTTCGATAGCCGAGATAAGACTTGTCGCTCACCGCCAATCCTGGAAGCCCCATTGAAGCCACCGTGTCGTAGATCCCCAGGAATGGAAAGTCAATGCGATACTCCCTAACTAATGAACTTGATTGAAGCTTCTGTGCGACCAACCGAGCCGTTGCAGCTCCCCGACTAAATCCAAAAACAAAGAGTCGATCTCCCGACTTGGCGTTCTGCTGAATTGCCGATAGGGCTTCATCAACCTTGTCATCAACTTGCAGGCCAAACCATCGGTCAAACCTGTCACCCCAATCATTGTCTGTGCCCACCCCTCGCTGATAAATGAGTTGCTGCTCACTTGACTTCTCAAGAAGGTTCCACATTCGAGCAATGTTTGTCGATTCTTCTTGGATTAGAATCCTCGGGGCAGTGAATGAGTTGGCATTGCCTGGTTGAATCGAATTATTGCCAGTCCCATCAAGCAGCAGTACGAGGTTCTTAGGCATTGGTTTTCGATTTCCGTAAGTGTTAAAGGTGCTTTTTTAAAAACGCTATCGATGAAGTGATGGATTTCTGCTGGTCTACCACCGACCAGTCAGCATCCGGGAGGTGGGACAAAAACTCCCTCGCACGTTTTTGACCTGGATGCCCGGAACTAGAGTACGCCGCTCGATCAAAGTCACAGACAACACCCGCGGCCTTCAACCAGGAATCAAGTTCAACACTCTCCGAAAACTTCACGATACCATCTTCTTTGCCATGATGAACCAGAACAGGAGGAAGCTGCACTGCCATCACTGAAGATATTTCGCTTTGCGGGATTGACTCAATGGGGCCAAAGAAGTCTATGACCGCACTCGGTTTGGGTGCGAAATCCGAAGCGGCGCGCAAGGCAAGGTTGGCACCTAGCGAAAACCCAACAAAGGCGAGCTTACCATTCGCCTTTGGAACTCCAAGACCATACTTTGCGGCATCTTTGATTGCTTCAACCCAATCACCAAATCTGCTAGGAGGGCCCGACTGAAAAACGCCCTGCATGCCTGGGGAAGTATTAGTCGCCTTGAAGTAGTCAGGTCGTATCACAGCAATTTCCGCCTTCGACAGTTCCAAGCAATAATCATCGATCAATCTATCGAATGGCGGGTTCATTCCTTCGGTGCCATACGATACGACAGCGACTGGGTAGGTTGTCGTTGTTGGTTCATACCAATCTGCAGTAATGCCATTTCCAAAGGTGATTAGTTTGCTCACTTGTCATTCCCTAAGAAGCAGTATCAATCGAGGGGCGGCGTCAATTGCCATCATTGAGCGCCTCCAGGTCGGCTTGGATCGCACTTGCGAAGCCGGTTCGCTTCGCGTCTGCAGATTGCTGATACGGATTCAAGTTGTACTCAGGCAGAGGGTTCTTGAGGTCAAAGTCCACCCAGTCGATGTGAAAGTGATCGGTATGTTTCTTGTCCTTTGTGTAGTTGTTGCGTTCCAATGGTTTGCCTCCATAACCGTGGCCGCCTCCGGGAATGTGGTAATAGTAGATCGAGCCGTCGTCACTCCAGTCGGAGTAAACAATGTCCGACCACCTCATCAAACTATGGTGCTTGATCAACACACTAATGATACCGTCAGCGATCGCTTTCTGCTCAGGTTTTTCTATACTTAGCATAACATCCATCGCCAGCCCGGACGTGTGGCGGTCGGCAGGTGTCGGAAAACGAATGGTCCCTATTTCCACCTCGGGAAAGACGGTCTTAAGTACCTTTTTCAGCTCGGCAATTGCCGGACACTCAATTCCACGTGTCATTTGTCTCTCCTTTTCAATCAATCGATCTCGGTTTAGTTTCTGTATACTCTTGTTGGTAGCGATCTACAAACTCTTCAAATACTCAAGCAGAGCGAGTTTCTCTGGATCGCTAAGCTGGACGCCGAATTCGTGCCCCGCATTTCCCTTACCAAGCTCGCTAGTGTTGTACTCGTAGTCTCCCTGACTCCTGAGCCCAAGCTCGCTTGGTAGGTATTCATTGCTCCCAGTCATAAATACTACCTCTCGCTCCTTGGCTGGCTTTATCACATCATGCAACTTTCGAACCGAACCGTTGTGAAAGTACGGCGACGTCGAAAAGATCCCTGCCATGGGAGGTGCCCAATATGCCGCACCACTGGTCTCCCAACGACCAGCCTGCAGCGTCGCAGATCTGTCGGTCGCTAACCCAAACTCGTTGGGCCTACCCCTAGATACCATGTTCATGTAGTTCTGCGCCAACGTCTCCCCAAAGCCGGTCTGCAACTGCGTGGACCTGAGCCCTAGTATCTGCTCAGAGAGTTTTTTAAGACCCATCGTCCGGTGCGCTCCATCCTTGGCAAATTGCTGATAAGCCACCGGGTCGGTACCGACATCGTAAGCTTGCCTCTGATTGAATACCAATCCAAACTCATTCGGAGGAAGCGGTCGCGGATCGTGGCACATCCCGCAATGCTCGACGTACAACTTGCGACCATGCTGAGTCTTCGATGCATCCAACTTGCCAAACAACTCCTCAGGCCATTTAGGGGTCCGCAGTTTCTCAATAGCCAACTGAATATTTGCGACATTGTCGAAATGGACTGAGGAAAAAACGACGGCACCTTTTTGCGAATCGATCATCTTGGGGGGGCGAACTTCGGACGAAGAGATCGCCTGGACCCAATTCCTAGGTCCAGGATGATGGATCTCGACAAACCACTGAGCCCAATCGTCCGACCACGAAAACCATACCGGTGGGTAATTGTCCGCCCCGTCAAACGCAGGCATCGGCACCATCATCGGACTCGATGGAACAGCACCCTTTTGAACGAGCCACTCGATCAAACCTAAGTTATTGTAGTAGCCTTGAGTCAACGCATTCAGATTCCCGGGGCCTGAGGTCGTCTGCTGAACCTTGGCCGACCGGATGATCTTTCGGGTCTCCATGACCGGTCCAAGCAACTCCGTGAGCTCCAGCTTGATCGAATCTATTTCATGGACAAACGGTGCCCTTCCCAGTAGATTTAACGCAAACTGATTCAACAGCTCTTCGCTTTCAAGCAGTTTTGCAAAAGCATCGTACAGCTCCGTCTTGAATTTAGGGATATCCACTAACGCAGGTCCTCCATGCACCGATAATCTCCAAAGCCGCTGGCTACCAGACACATCCACAGCTTTATAGGTCAACTCTCGGGTATGGCACGCCGAACAGGTCAGTCCGACATAGATGCGATCACCAAAGGCTTGTGGTCGAGGGTCCGTCGCAAAACCGATCGGTAAACCATGGTCATTGAGCGGCGACTTTTCTGACGCGATGAAGCCATACCGAGAAACCAGTCGGGAAGAAAATTTTTGCAACGGATTCTCGGGGTCTGGAAGGCTCAAAAAGAACTCAAGCGGTGCTAGATTCGTCCCCTCGGTGCTGTGGTTGTAAAGCTCCACTTCTGCTCTGGACCAACCTTGGTTCAATTGAATCAATCCTTCGTAGGGCACAATCGCTGGGGATTGCCCCAGCGTTGCATCTGTCCAGAGGACCGCTACAAACCCAATGAAACACCACTTGAGTCTCTTTCCGATGGTCATGATTCTTCGATCCTGCGCCATTGTGAATCCCTGGCTTACGTTTTCAGTTCCTAGAGTCCCCTGGAGTTTCCATCAAGGATCACCTTGGACACCTAAGTTCGCCCCCCAGTATGGGGGCAGCATACGAATCGCTCGGTATGAAATTCTCGGAAATTTTCTTTCCTGTCGCCTGCTTTTTTTTATAATCGCGAAGCTGTGAACCAACTGAGACAAAAATTGTCTTACTTTGGAAAGAAATGCCATTTTTCATTTTCGGTTGCGATTGCGAATCGAATGCAATCAGCCGACTCGGTCCGCTAACTCTTGATACCAAATGCCCATCAACCCCCTCGACTTCAGCGGCACCTTTCGGCGTGCTACCGACGGTGATCATTACGCGACCCTTGAGTTGCTCGAACACTTCCGCTTGAAATTGACGCACGATCTCGAGACCGAGATCCATCCGAGGCTCAAAACGCGCTTCAGCTTGGCCGATGTGCTCCAAGAGATGTCCTTACAACTTCTCGCTCGCAAGAATCCACAATTGAGTCCCAGAAAGAGAAAATCAACGGGTTCGACCTCGGACTCTTCGAGGGGTGCTTACCGCTGGATTCGAAAGTTGATTATCAGACGCATCATCGACCTGTATCGCAGGCACATGGGTACCAAGATGCGCGACGCCAGGCGAGAGCTTTCTCTGAGCCAGTTGGAGCAAAGTGGATCGGAGACCGGAAGATCGATCGATCGACCTTGCGTATTCGTGCTTCAACCACCTTCGGAGAGACTCAGAGATTACGAAACACGCTGCGTGGTCCAAAATGCCATCTATCGACTCAGTCCCATCTATCGCGACGTGATCCTGTTGAAGTTCTATGATGGACTTAGTACACCGGAAATAGCGCAGCGACTTCATCTAAGCGATGCGACCGTTGCCAAGCGATTCCGTCGCGGAATTGAAAAACTCAAAGAATGCTCCGCGATCAAAAATCTCGTCTAAAACACTCATTAGCAGTCTTTTTTTCCGACAATCCAAGGGCAGGTTCAACGCGGGAATTCGAAATCGCCTAATACGGTTAACCTGGCGATGGTGCCACTTATGGATATATTTCGCGGGATCGCATTGTAGTATGGCGTCTTCGACGGGTGTTTCATTCCCTCGTATCAAAACATCACTCATCTCGTTTTTTACCTTCCTTGATGAAAATCGTCGCGGAGGATCCGCTTTGAGGTTCTCTTTCGTCTGGAGGGGCATGCAGTATCTGCCAGTCTAACCCTAGCTCACCAAGCCTAGCATGCACTTGCGGCAAGCTCTAAGGTTGATTCGCATCAATCGCGATCCACAAATCCTTTCGCAATACATTAATCACATCGGCCGATACTCCGGCCTTGGTCAGTCTTGCGATGATTGCTTGAGCAATCGGCTCTGAAACGATATTCGTGTCGACAATAGGTTGCTGAACTGCCAAGATTGTTGCCCCAGACTGATTTTCATTTTTGGCGTTTGCGGGATCAATGAATAACAAGCGCGTAAATACCATTGCTGCTAAGCAAAAGCAAGCGAAGAAGGCTGCTGCAAGTTTCGCAGGTGAAGAATGGGGCTGATCCATTCCAGCGATTCGACGAATACGATGGATGAGCTTTCCACCGTTTGCAGCCATCGCAAAAGCCGACAGGTTCCGATTCTGTTCAAGGGTAAGAAGGGATTGAGCGTAGAGAACTCGAGAACCGATGTTCGCAGATTCCATGGCCCTAATCGCTAGTTCATCCGCGCCTTGCCAAATCGAATGAAGGCACACCCAACCTAATTTTTTTGCAAAAAGTTCCAGTGTAACCCCCAGAAGTTGCGCAGATGCCTGAAAACTCACCATTGGAATTACTTCTGGACCAACGACCAAAAAGGAATGTAACCGTTAGTTTTTCGATTTCATTGGTTTACTGGTAGACTCTTTTTCAAGCTGATCAAGGATCTTTCTTATCTCGGCAAGTTCCTCCGGAGTCGACTTGCGATCCTCCAATGCTTGCAAAACTAGTTCAGCCGCAACACCGCCAAATGCTCTTTGCAGTAAGTCATCGACAAGTTGCTTTTGGGTTTGTGGTCTAGGTGTTGTGGCTCGGTATAAGTGGGAGCGACTGGTGACATCGAGTCGAACCAGATTTTTCTCGGTCATGATTTGCATCTGTTTTAGCACAGTAGTGTAAGCTACCGAGCGCCCTTGTCGGAGAAATGCTTCATGCACATCGCGCACGGAGCAGGACTCGTGTTTCCAGAGAATTCGCAATATTTCCAATTCGGAGTCTGTTGGCAGTACAGGTTGCGTCATTGCGTATACTTTTCGTCTAGGCTTCGTATCTAAAATCGTTATCGGTATCAAGCAGGCGATTATTACTAAGTGTAGTTTAGCGGAGTAACCGCATGGTGATCGATAGGCAAGTTTCAGGATTTACTACTTGGTATTAAGCGCCCAGTTCGTGGAGCCGCATCCGAACCTTGAGCATATCTAAGGGCCGATCAGCGTTGATCGCGTCCCAGATTTCCAGGGTGATGATAGTCAGGATTTCCTCGGAAAGACCAGCCTCTGCTAGCCTTGCCAAGAGGGATTCCGCTACCGGCTGTGTAACCATCACGGTAGGAGCGATTATCGAAGGTGGTTGCGGGGCGTTCAGGACGAGTCGGTTGATCTTGCACAGGCAAGACACAAATCGGAGGATTCCACTCCGGTAGACTTGCCGATACAGGCATGATCTTCTGAACATCGACACCTAATTCGCTGAGCCGACCACGGACCTGTGGCTAGTCCATTGGCTTACCGTCTTGTGCCGCCTTGCGGATTTCCAACGAGATTTTTTCAATGATGTCGGTAGAAACATTGAATGCCTGCAAACGCTGAGATACCGCCTAGGTGAATGGATTGAATTCTACAGGGTCATTCTGAGAAAATGATGGTCGCTCATCTGATCCCGGGTCGTTGTCTTGCCCCCAGCGAAGCGATCCGTTTTCAATCCTATCGCCAAGTTCGGGTCTGCCACCTTGTCTGAGCGTTTCTAGGATTGTGTTCGCATCTTGGATGCTAAGCTCGGGAGGTAGGGTATTTAATTCAATTGCCTTTTCGATGAACTCGATGCGTCGTTGGGAGTCAATGCGACTGGCAATGAAACCATTGGACTCGATTGAGTTTTGAGTATTCAGTGCATCGATCACAATGAGTGCATCAAGAGGCGTAACCACACCACTTGCATTCGCATCTTCCGGCATGGTGAAGTTGTGAAACGCATCGGCCGCCATCATCGCTCGGCTTTCAAGACTCTCGACAATCATTTTTCGCGAAAGCGACTTTCGCGACAACCTCGACTTGCTCATTTATAAAAACCTTTCGCATTCTGGTCAAAAAACACAACTTTCGTAGTACGTCCTAGGGCGTACGTAAATAACAGTACGAAGAATGTCGTACTATGTCCGCCCCTTACAGCAGTTTTTTGCAAATTTCAATCGATAGGTTAGGGTTTGAGCGTGTTACGACGAGGTGCTACGATCCGGAACTGCGAGGGGATCGCTACGCAGAAGTGTTCGGCGAGACGACCAACGCCCGCAATAAACAATGGTTGCTCAAGAAAATCATCTGGCGAATCCAATCGATCGCCGAGGGGGATCTCTCTGAGAGAGCGCGAGCTCGGGCGATGGAAATCGTTAACGACTCTGACATCCGAAGGCGTCCGCCCAAGGCTCCTGCTATCAAGCCAGAAGCCCGTGTCGGGGGTTCTTCGTGATGAGTTTGGATTTGGCTTTGTCAGTCATCTAGTTTTCCTGAGACCTTTCGATTCGTTAGGTCACGGCGATTTGTTCGAGGATTGTTTGTCTTTCGCGGCAGTGGGGACCTGCAAGCGATGTACTTCAGGACCGATCGCGTAACCGGTGACACCCGCGTCGGAACGTATCAGCCGAATCTTGTTCACTGCGTTTCCAAACGCGACCTTACTCCAGGTTTTTCCTCCATCGGTCGTACCAAAGCCCTGAGGGACGGCTCCAACCCATCCGATGTTCTCGTCGAGGAAGGCAACTCCGAATTCGCGAACTCCATGGTCGTCGATGAGCGGGACTTCGCTCCAGGTCTTGCCTCCGTCGATCGTCTTGGCCACAAATCGAGCGGAAGCTGCGGGGGATGGATCATACGACTGGACTGTGCAGTAACCGACGTCCCGGGTTGGAAAACTGAGCTTCCAAGTCAGTTCAAAAGGCCGAGCCGATCGATAGACCTCTCGCCAAGTTGCGCCACCATCATCAGTCGCGAGGATCAGGCCATACGATTGTGATACGTCCGCATGCGTTGCCGATGCGATGAAGCCGTGCTTGTCGTCGAGAAACTTAACATCGAATGCCATCGCTCCGACCCTGGGTATATTCCCTTGCTTCCAGGTCTTGCCGAGATCATCTGACCAGATGTAGGCAGTCGGTCCACCCACGCGGCCTACACCGATGATCCGAGGTCGATGATCGAGGTTGCCAGCGTTGACGAAAGGCACTTGGACAATGTCAAAAGCGCACAAGCCGACGATAGGTTCGCCTTCGATGTTCGTCACGGGAGACCAGGTCGCGCCTCCATCCTCGGTGCGATAGAGCGGGTTGGCATCAGTGACTCCAGGGAAATACCCCGGTCCTATGTTGCCCATGACTCCATGCTGCTCATCGGCGAAGGCCAGGCAACGGACAAACGTTCCCTTCTGCTCGAAAACTTTTTGCCATGTGTCGCCACCATCGGTCGTATGAAAGATCTTCCCCGCACCATTCCCATAGAAACCTAAACTCGAATTGACGAAAAAGATATCGTCTTGCTTACCTGGATAGGATTCGGTGGTAAGTTTGACCCAAGTCGATTCCTGAGCCTGCGACCTCGGCAAAGAGACAAGGAAGATTAAAATCAGGAAACAAGCAACGTGAAAGCGAGGACGGAAGAGTAAGTTGTAGTGAGCCATGGTCAAGTAGGATGCTCGAGAATCTTCGAGAGGATAGGAAATGTCAGTGTGTCGATCGCGTTCCGCCATCTCTTGAGTCGTCAAGGGTCTCTGGCGAACTGTTGTATCAGATATCAACACCCGCGAGCCGCAGTCGACCCGTGGGTTTTAAGTCTCAAGTATACAGCAATTGGACCGGAGTCCAACTCGCGTTTACAGTTCGATCGCTTCAACTTCAACTACAGCGTCGAGCCGATGACTGGATTCCCGAAGGAGGAAATGTTAGTCCATCCCGCATTATTGTGGGTGATGGTACAATTGCCAGGGAAAGGCCCTCCTAGCAATTCAAGACAATCCTCATTGGAAGTATTTCCCGAGTGGACTGTCCCGAGCATGGAGTCAAGACCGTGACTCTGCCATGGGCTCTGCCGCATCGTCGATTCACGATCCTGTTTGAGAGATTTGCTATCGAAGTGCTACTGATGACTCAAACCGTCGAAGCTACTATGAATCAACTGCTGCTTGCGATCACCCTGTCTCTGGTTCCGACGCTCACACTCCATGCGCAATTGCTTGGACCACCCACCAACGTCAAAGAATTATGGGAGGATTTCGATCCTAGGCGAGAACCTCTCGATCCCCAAATCGTGCGGCAGTGGGAAAAAGACGACGTTGTCTTCCGTTATGTAACCTTTCATATCGGATCGTTCAAAAACTCTTCTGCTCGATTAGCCGGCTTCTACGCCTTTCCGAAATCTGCCGAGAAACGACCCGCTTTGCTCCATATTCATGGCGGCGGACAACGGGCGTTTCTTCACGAAGTCGAATTTTATGCCAAGCATGGTTACGCTTGCTTGTCGATCAACTGGGGGGCTCGAGAAATGGAGGATGCGACCTCAAGTGATCCAAACACCGATTGGGGCGCGGTCGATCCTACCCAGAATAATGTTGCTGGTTACTCAAACCTAAAACCCGGAAACCTCTACCTCGACCCCTTCGATTCACCACGCAATAACAATTGGTACCTTCTAACCCTAGGGGCTCGAAGAGGTTTATCGTTCCTCGAACAACAACCAGAAGTCGACCCAGAACGCTTAGGTGTTTATGGTCATTCCATGGGCGGAAGCCTAGCTGTCTACGTCGCGGGTTGTGATGAACGAATCAAAGCCGCTGCTCCTTCTGTGGGTGGCTCTGGTTTCCGAACCCAACCGAATCCCTTGTCTGGACAACAAGCCATCGAAAAACCGAATGGCGATATACGCCTCTTCGATGCCACCTTGGGCTTTGAGTCCTATGCACCACGGATCTCGGCTCCTCTTCTCTGGCTCGGTGCAACGAACGATTTCCACGGAATCATGGACGATACCTACCGCACCGGCAAGTTAATTCCCCACAGCAAAGTTCGGTATGCGTTCTGTGCTCATATGAATCACCGCTTCATGCCGGAATTCGCGGTTACAAGGCGACTTTGGTTCGACCACATACTGAAAGATTCTTGTACTTTCCCCAATACACCCCAGACAAAACTAGATCTGTATTCAGACGACCATATCCCGGTGTTTCACGTCACGCCCGATTCGTCTCATGAAATCGCGCAGGTCGACATTTATTACTCGACCGATCCAGATCCCAGACCTAGATTCTGGCGTTCCGTTGATGCAATCCCGCAAGGTGAGACGTGGTCTTCCAAACTCCCCATCCTATCGACCGATAAACCGCTCCTGGTGTTTGCAAACGTTAGTTACCGCATGGAGCAAGCCAAATCCGAGCCCTTTGGACGCCCCACTGAGCGCTTTGCTATCAGCTCGCTCCTGCACACCCGAACACCAAAAGAGCTCAAGGATGCGCATGTCCAAGCGACTGACAAATCTGAATCTCTGGTCGATGATTTTCAGCATGCATGGCGCGATTGGTACCGTCTCGAAGTTGGAAATCCTCACCACTGGGAATTTTCCACTCGGAAAATTAATGATCCCAAATGGCAAGGATTACCGGATCAGAAACTCGGCCTGAACTTGCAAATCGATCGACCGAATGTTCTGGTGATCCTTCTGACAGAGAACTTCTTCCGGCCAGACCGCGGTAAGTCGATGGAATACTCCGCAGTCGTCAAACTTGACGGCGGACCTCAATACCAGACGCTCTTGTTGGAACCAAAAGACTTCTTCACACCCGACGGGAACGTTTTACAAGATTGGAGTCAAATCGACTTGCTCTCGCTGAGGGCTTATCACCAAAGCGGCGACAAGCTTCTGGGTAGCCAAGCTTGGTCAGGCCCTTTGCCGGTCTTTGAAAAGCTCTATTGGCGATAAGCCGATCAGGCTGGAACTGTGCGTTCAGTCTCCGCCGGACAAGTCCGACGGTAGGCATCAGGCATCCCCAAGCGATCGGTTCAACAAGGGGCGAATCAGACCGCGAAGCTCCAGTGGCAATCGAAACAGGGCGCGATCGGAACGTGGATCGGAGTTCATGACATCGACGGCCACATCAAGACAGCGCAGCGGGATCTCTAGAGCGTCAGAACCTTGGCCGGCCTGCTGCCATGCGGCATTCCAGCTCTCGATCTGGGACTTGGAAAAACCGCCCTCATCTAGATGCTGAATCGATTTCGTGATTCCCTGACCAAGCTTATCCGCACACCCGTGTTCGATGTACATCGACGAGATCACCGAGATGTAGTTTTCCCACTGGGAAGGACTGCGCCCGAGCACCATCCAAAGCAGGTCGTGGGGTGCCCCACCGTATTCGCTGGTTTCCCGAGCACCCTCGTTAAACGCTCTTGCAAGTGCTGTTTTCACGTCTTCCAAAGAGCAATGATCGATCATCGCAAGGTTGCCTTTGAAGCCATCTCCTGACTCGATGGCTAGCTTGCAGTACTCGTTGGCTCGCGCGGTGTTATTTCCGTTCAACTTCGACTCAAGCTCGCTCACCGGGAACCATGCACGAAGAAATCGGGCAAGCAGTTGGAGTGGACGTCCTCGCTGGTTTTTGACCTCGAGGCACAACCGCATCAGTGGCTCGGACATGTCGTAGTAAGACTCCTTACCCCGTTTCTCCGATCGAACATAACCTTTGTCCTTGAGGTTGCCAAGTTGTTTCGAACAGACGCGTTCATCGATGAACGTCTCGCTGGCAATCTCTTTGACGGTTAAGGCTCCTTGGGCATCGCAGAGGCATTGGACAAGCTGCCTTTGCTGATCCGGCAGGGCTCGGATCCTCTCCTGAAAAAACGGTGTCATGTCGTTGGCAAGACTGTCAAAGGCCGCGACGAGATCGTCAAGAGACTCCTTGGTGAGAAACTCCGAGAGCAGCACGTACATGCGATGGTTGCCACCCGCCAGGTAGTGCAAGGCGCGAATCCGAAACTGCCCTTCGGCGGACTTCAAATATCGGATAAGTTCCCGATTCGAATGCTCTACGCTGATCCGAGTGATCAGCTCGACGGCTTCGTCGACCGACAAGGGTTTCAAGTGCTGGATATCAAAGAACCCAAAAAAGGCTTCGTTGCGATCGGATACACCTGAAAACAACTGCTGAGCGGTGGCCAAGGTGGCTATTTTCCTCGTCTCTTGCAAAAAGGCTCGCCACTTCTTCTGACCCGAATCGCCAAGGCTGTGGAATGTTTGGTCCATGTTCTCGGTGACAAGCAACAAGTTGCGAGCCCCCAGTTGACCGACGGTGGATTGCAAAACGGCCAACGCGGCATCGTCGTTGGGTAGCCCGCGCACGGCTGTCTTGAAGTCTGCGGGGAACTCGCTGGGATACTCCTTGGCCAATTGACTCGCGATGCCAAAGGCCAAGTGGATAAGACTCGTAAAAGAGTCATCTTCTCCCAACCAAGCAATCCGCATGCAATCGGCTAGCTGGTTTTTTTTTTGAAGTTCCCAGACCGCAAGACTTACCAGATTGGTTTTCCCGCATCCACGAGGTCCGATGAGCAGGATATGGTGCTTGTCCCCCGTCGTCATGCTGAGGGATAATCGCTCCACGATGCGTTCCAGAAGCTTTTCGCGCTGGACGAAGATCCGCTTGAGCAACTCCGGATCGGTGTTGCTCGGGGTGTAGGTCGATAGGATCGGTCGTCGGTTCATCCCTATAGCCCCTGCGCAAGCTTCCACCACCTCTGAATGAGGGGGAATCGAAAGAGATATCGCTTTTTGTCGTTGCTATCCAAGTCGTCAACCAAGTAGTGATCTAATGCTAGCGACCCTAGCAGCTTGACAATGTGATTTCGATCCGTGATTTGGAAGTGGCTTTTGACAACCGCCCAGACTTGATCGATCGACTGGGGTTCAGATACTGTAGCCATATGATCGAGAATCGTTCGAGCGATGTCTTCGTTTCGGAGTGGCTTTCCGGACACATCGTTCTGCGGTGAACTGCAGAGACCGAGTTTCGAGCTTTTTCCAGATCGTTTCGATGAGTTTATCGCGTCCGACGACGTTTTGCGGACCAACCTGCCTTGCCATTTTACCACCTCCAAACCACAACGATCAAGCTCGTACGACAAAACCATCGTACGACTTTTTTGTCGTGCGTCAAGTCTTTTCGTGGAAAAACGTAGGTGCTCCCGACCATCGAAGAGGGCAAGACGATCTACGCGTCGGCCGGGCAAGTCCGACGGTAGGCATCAAGTTCGTGCCTCGCATCGGATCTGGTCGTACTCGTACTCGATGGCTGCTCAAACTGCGACGATGCCGATCGTTGATCGAGGCGGTTCGCAGGATACTGCAGACCGATGGGATCGTTTCGAGTACGAGTACCGTCCGCCGCGGCGGACTGAGTACGAGTACGAGTACGAAAAGAGGCACGAACAAAGTGTATCCGGCAGTTACGCCTCGGCTGGGCAAGCCCGACGGTAGGCATCAGGATGGACAAATGACTTAGGTGCAGCCCCCCTGAGTTGAGGACCAGGAGTTATACCGACTTGTGAATCGACTTGTGAACAGTGCACGATGCATTGGCCTCTTGGTCAAAAACTTCACGAAGGAACACGACGATTTCATGGCGTCGGCGGTCATCGACCAGCGTGATAAAATCCTGAGCAATCACCGTTCCGTCCAAGACCAGTTGCGTAAGACGTTTGGAGGTGGCTGCCGATTGCTGGTAAGGGGCGTCGACATGCGACTCGATTCGGACGTGATAAAAGGTCTCGCGATACCGAAAGTGAAGTTCGACATGAGACCAATGGTGTGGCAAACAAGGGTGGATGCTCCAGCGGTCGGCACGCTGATCGATACCGAGCAAGGACTCGGTGATTAAACGATACATCCAGGAGGCCGAACCGGTGTACCAAGTCCATCCTCCGCGGCCCGCGTGGGGTTCCACCCCGTAGACATCGGCAGCCACGACGTAGGGTTCCACGCGATAGCGATCGATCGATTCTTTTCGGTCCGCATGAGACAATGGATTGATCAGAGCGAATAGTTCCCAAGCGCGATCGCAGTCCCCGAGTTTCGCAGCAGCCATAACCGCCCAAATAGCACTGTGGGTGTATTGCCCGCCGTTTTCGCGCACCCCGGGCACGTAGCCTTTGATGTAACCCGGATTCAGTGACGAGCGATCGAAGGGTGGATCTAACAACTTGATCAATCGCGAATTGCGATCTACCAATCGCCGTTCCAAACTATCCATCGCCAGTTGCGATCGCTCCAAATTCGCAGCACCGGACAGAACCGCCCAGCTTTGCGAGATGGCATCGATTTGGCATTCGTCGTTTTGCATCGACCCCAAGGGGGTCGCGTCATCGAAGTAGGCCCGTCGGTACCATTCTCCATCCCAGCCGTGACGTTCCAATTGGACCCGGAGTTGCTCCGATTCGGTCGCCAACTGCTGTGCCAGCGCGGTGTCTCCCCGGAGATCTGCCAGCTCGATGAATTGGCGCATGGCGTCGTACAGAAAGAAACCAAGCCAAACACTTTCCCCTTTGCCATGCTGGCCGATCAAGTTCATACCGTCGTTCCAGTCACCGCATCCGATCAAGGGCAAGCCATGTTCACCAAATCGCAAACCATGTCGGATTGCTCGAACACCGTGTTCGTAGAGCGATGCGCGATCCTCCGAGATGGTAGGTAAGTCATAATTCGACTCTTCATCCTCGCGGAGGGGGCGATCGCTGAGGAAGGGGATGACCTCGTCGAGCACACCGGTGTCCCCGGTCTTTTGAACGTAGCGGCAGATCGCGACGGGCAACCATAAATAGTCATCCGAAAAGTGGGTGCGCACACCGCGACCCTTGGGTGGGTGCCACCAATGTTGAACATCTCCTTCGCGAAACTGATGCGCGGCGGCTCGCAACAAATGCTCTCGGAGCAAGTGGGGTTGAGAAGAGGTCAGGGCCATTGCATCTTGCAATTGATCACGGAATCCGTACGCGCCACCCGATTGGTAGAAACCCGACCGAGCCCACATGCGACTGGCCAACGTTTGGTAGATCAACCAACCGTTGGCGAGGAAATTGACGGCCGGATCGGGGGTTTCGATGCGCAAAGTGCCCAGGGTGTGGCTCCAATAATCCCAAACCTGGTGGATCGCTTGATCGGCACTTTCCAGGCTACCAAAACGCAGGGCCAGCGACCGGGCTTGGTCCATGTTCTTTCCTGCACCGAGGGTCAACGTAGCGGTTCGTTCCTGTCCGACGGCTAGTTCCAGCGGCATTTGCAGGGCTGCACATGGATCGTATCCAGCGCCTGTTCTGCACGAGAGCCGGATACGTTTCATGGCTGCGGGTTCTGACAACGATCCATTTCGGCCGATGAATTCCGTTCGGTCACCGGACCAGGAACGGACAGGCTCGCTGCAATGGGCAAATGCAACACGATCTCCAAAGTCCGGGTTGTAGACGTTTCGGGCCATGATCGCCCCGCTGGCAGGATCGATTTCGGTCACGACATGCTGTAGAGTTTTGCTTCTGATTTCCCCGAGGACCCATTCCCAAAAACCGATGACCGAAATCTTTCGCGGTCGGTCCGAGCGGTTGGTGATTTTCAGTTTCGAAATTTTGACCGGTGCATCGGTAGCCACATAGACCATCAATTCCGTCGAGATCCCATCCTCGGTCGTCTCAAAGATGGTGTAACCAAAGCCATGCCGAATCGTGTAATGATTCGAGCGTGGAGTCGGGGACGGGCAGGGAGACCAAAAGTGGCCCGTCTCGTCATCGCGTAGGTAGATCGCTTCGCCACCGACATCCGATACAGGATCGTTATGCCATGGAGTCAAACGGTACTCGTGACTGTTTTCAGCCCACGTATAGGCACTACCGGCTTCGGAGACGACGGTACCAAATTCGGGATTGGCGATGACGTTGACCCACGGCGCTGGGGTAGATTGTCCGGGAGCTAGGTGAGTGATGTACTCGCGACCGTCCTGAGAAAAGCCACCCAGTCCGTTGAAGAGGGCCAGATTGTTAGTCGAAGCTTGTCGAGCGATCGGGCTATCGAGGGTCCGCCGAGTCGGGAGCAGTGGGGGGCTGGTCGATTCCAAGCGACTGCGTCGCTCGGTTTGTTCAGCCATGGTTCCGTTTTCACCGTAAAGCACGATTCTCGCGACCGATTGCAGCAGCACGCGATCTTCGTTGGACATCTGTTCACCGCGTCGAATGAATACGCCGCCCGGTCGATCGATGCCGACCGTTTCGTTGCTTGATGCAACCAAATTGGAAATCATTTCCTGGAGATTCTGACGATAGACCGAATCGTCTTCGTTCCAGATTACCAGATCGGACACGAGTCCTTTGAGGCGCCAATAGGCGTGGGCTTGGATCGCTTGGCGAATCAAATCGAGCTGATCGGCGTTTCGGATCCGTACCAGCAGGATCGGTAGGTCCCCGGAAATACCGTACCCCCACAACCCAGATTGCCCCTTCTGGTTGCCAAGGAGAATGCTGGGGTTGGCCCGTCGGAGGGAGGAGGCTACGAGCATTGACGATGCGAGCCTCCCGTAGGTTTGCGCTTCACCTTCGGTGATACCGAGTTGCTGCAGCAAGATATGGCTATGGGTCCAGGCCAAGTCAAATACGCGGTTGGCCAAGTTGGAATCGTGATACCGTTCGGTTAGGACTTCGATATTGGCTCGCGAATCGGCGATCCCAGTAACGATATCGATTGTGATCGATTCATTGGGTTGCAAGGAGACGGTTTGCCGAATAGCGACCACGGGATCGAGAACCGATCCGGCCGTGTCGGAAAGCCCGGCCAACGAATCGAAAGCCTGCGGCGATGCAAGGGTTCGACGCCTGCCGATGAACCGCATGCGGTCGGTTTCGTAAGTTGCACCACCGATCGTCGGCCCTCGCACCTGCATCATGTGAGTCATCCAAGGTGGCTGCTCATCGGTCGATCGAGGGCGGCGGGTGCAGAAGATGGCATTGCGATCGCGATACAATTCGGTTTGCACAAACAGATTGCTGAAGGCAGGGTGCGATTCATCTTGAGCTAGGGTAGCAAGAACCACCTCCGAATAGCTGGTGATCTCGATCGATCGCCGACTGCCGGACCGATTGGTCAGTATCACACGCCGCAGTTCCACATCGTCTTCCGGAGAGATACTGATCTGCGTGTAGGTTTCGATCTCCGCATCCATCCTTCGAAATTCAGCTCGGGATTGAGTGAAGATGGCTTCGTACTTGGTCGGAGTTGTTCGGGTTGGCTGGTAGGTATTGGACCACAGTTTGTTCCGTTGGATATCACGGATGTAGCAAAAGCTGCCCAACGCATCGCGGGTGGCATCCTCCCGCCATCGCGTGATGGAGAGGTTTCCCCATCGGCTCGTACCGCCTCCTGCGCTGCTGACGGCGACGTGGTAGCGGCCGTTGGATAACCAATGGGATTCGACCGTGGGACTGCTCGGGTCGGTGATGACTCGCATGGTTGCGGTAGCTTGCGTGGTTACCGGTCTGAGGGCTGCGACCTCGCTGGCATGGGGATAAACCGGAGCGGTGGTTTTAGGGATGCGCTCTTGGAGGAGCATTTCCCCAGCGAGCAACGTCGGGCTGGCTTGGAAACGCCGTTGCATCGGTTGGTCGATTAGCAGGTGGGTTAGGGATAGCAGGTTCATCCCTTCATGGTGGGCCATGAATTGGCGAACCGTGACTCGGTCGCTTCCAGGCGGCATGCGGTGGGGTGTATAGTCGACCGCCTCGAACATGCCATAGGGACCTAGTTGCCCATCGTTGGCTAGACGCTGAAGATTCGCGCAGGCAGCTTCCGGGGCGACCATCAGCGCCAGGGCACTGGCGTAGGGTGCAATCACTAGATCATCCGCCAATCCTCGCTTCAATCCCAATCCAGGGACGCCAAAGGCGCGGTACTGGTAAGTGCGAAACTGATCGATCGCGTTGTAACCCGACTCCGAAATACCCCAAGGTACACCTCGATGTCGGCCATACTCGATCTGTCGACTGACGGCGGCATGGTAGGTCCGGTCGAGCAGCGTATTGGGAAAGTTCGGCATGATCAGCAGCGGCATCAAGTACTCGAACATCGAGCCGCTCCAACTGAGCAATGTCGGGAGTCTTCCACTGCTGGTCAGCAGTCTGCCCAGGGCGAACCAGTGCTCCTGGTCGATCTGGCCTTGAGTGACGGCGATAAAACTCGCCAACCGAGCTTCGGATGCGAGCAAGTCATAGCAGCTAGCATCCATGCGCCGATCGCTGACGTTGTAGCCGGTAAAAAACAATTCTCGCGGTGGACTGTAGAGAAGTGTGAAGTCCATCGTTGCCAACTCTTGCGATTGGTTTGCAAGTTGCTCCAGACGACGGATCTGGTCGCATGCATATTCGGATGCATTTCGAACGGAGTCTGCGATCGCGTCGATCCACGCGACGATCTCGGGATGCCAATCCTCGCGCCGAGCCGTCTGGAGGATCGTAGAGATCTCCGGCAATTGGGTCACCTGAAGTTTCGCGATCGAAGCCAATGTCGACGAGTGATTGAGAGAGTTTTGAATCGAGCGGATACGCACGATGGCATCGGCGGCTGAGCGCTCGGAAGCCAGTTGCATGGAGTTCTCGACGATCGACGGCTCATTGCATCGCAACCAGGGAGCTAGATGCATCAATTCGGATTGATGGTCGACGCATGCTCTATGGAAGGCCTCTATCCACCATGACGTTGCTCGGCTCGATTCGCCATCCAAGCACTCAGCCCAAGCGATCAGACGTCTTATCAGTTCATCGGATTCGCGAAGCCCAGAGGGTTCGTTTCGCAGTCGTGTTATCCAATCTTGCAGTTCGATTCGAATGGAATTCAGCCCATCTTCGATCGGCAGTGAAGTGCTGACCTCTAGGAGCACATCCAAGGTATCTCGCAGTCCACGCGCCCAACGGGGTGAGAGGACAGGGGCCTCGATCAATTCGCGGCATCCACTCGATAGTACCAATAAACAACCTGCGAGATTGCCGCTGTCGACGGTGGAAACATACCGTGGTAGCAAGGGAGCGAGCGTTCGAGTGTGATACCAATTCAACCAGTGGCCGTTGTACCGCTCCAGCTTTGCCATCGTGGTCAGCGTCCTGGACGTTTTTTCTGCAAAAACAGAGGAGGAACAATAACCGAAATCGTAGGCAGCAAGATTCGACAGAAGGGACATGCCGATGTTGGTAGGGCTGGTACGGGAGGCTACCAAGGGATCTTTTAGCAGGTGGATGTTATCGGGAGGCAACCAGTTTTCTTCTTCGTTGACAAACTCTTCGAAGTACCTCCAGGTTCGCCTTGCCAATCGGCCCATGAAATCGACTTGGTCGATCGTCCATCGAATCGCTTTGGGCTTGAGCGGCATGCTGATCCACCAAGCGATGGCAGGAGATGCAATCCATAACCCGATCCATGGTAGAAACGCATCCATGCGACTTCGGTGCAATGCCAACGCCAGGAGCGCAACGACGATCGCTAGGGCGGGTGCCATGAGCATGTGCCGATAGTTCGCGACCAGACTCCGAGGGGTCTTGATCTGCGAGTCGCCGGCTGTTTGCCACTCCAATAAGTTTTGGCGAGTGATGAGCATACGAACGGCTGTGCGAAAGATCGCATCGATGCTCACGGCAGCCTCGTAAGGGACGAAGGCCAGGGTCAAAAGCCCGTGCAGCAGCGGATTCCAGAGGGATGCCAACGAGCGTTGGAGATGCAATCGGATTGGCAAATCGGTGGGCTTTGCAAAAAGCTGAGCGACTAAGCTCAGGAAAACCGAGGTATATACGGCAAGCAAGATCAGGACCATCGCGCCAAGGCTCGAACGGCTTGAAGTCATCCACGCGCCGATCAAGAGGGCGAGCATGGCGATAGGCACGAGGCTTCGGCGCATGTTGTCGAGTAACTTCCATGCCGACAGCCATGAGATAGGGTTCGGGACGCGCCGCTGCTCGTGGTTCAGAATCGAAGGTCGAAGCCAACCTCCGATCTGCCAGTCTCCTCGTATCCAACGATGGCGCCTGGCCATATCGGTGGCATAGCGCGATGGGTACTCCTCATAGAGCGTGACGTCGCTGATCAACGCTGAGCGTCCATAAGCGCCCTCGATCAAATCATGACTGAGAATGGTGTTTTCGGGAAAATCCGTGCACCATCGTTCAAACGCATCGACCTCATAAATCCCTTTTCCGATGAATGAACCTTCGCCAAAAAGGTCTTGATAGACATCGGAAACGACGCGAGTGTAGGGATCCACTCCGACATCAACCGCATTCCATTTCGCGAACAGAGACCGTTGTGAGCCGGGTAAACTGACGTCCACCCGAGGTTGTAGGATGGTGTATCCATCGCGGACGCGGCCAGTTTTCGGACAGACTGTAGCTCGATTCAGAGGGTGGGCCAGTGTTCCGATCATGTGACGGGCCGCATCGCGTGGCAGTTGTGTATCGGTATCCAAGGTGATGACGTAGCGGATCTTCGACAAGATACTCGGCTTGCCCACCACAACTAGAAAGCGATCGGTTGCGCCTCGGAGAGTGGCATTGAGATCTGCCAACTTGCCCCGTTTTCTCTCGTAACCCATCCAGCAATTCTCGGAGGGGTTCCAGCGTCGATCGCGATGGAACAGATAGAAGATATCATCCCGTACATGAGCGTACTTGGCATTCAATCGATGAATGCCCTCCTGCACCAAATCCAATCGTTCGCGATCGCTCGGAGCGATGTGCGAAGACGAATCGACCCAATCGGTCACCAGTGCGAAATGAAGATTAGGTTCATCGTTATTGAGAAAACGCAGCTCGAGGCCAGTGAGCAACCCTTCGATCCCCGCAGCGCTTGAAAGCATCGTCGGTACCACGACCATGGTTCGATGATCGGACGGAATTCCAGATCGATAGTCCATTCTTGCCAAAGATTGAGGCACGAAACATTGGATCGCAAGCCAATTCGCAATCACAACCCCAAGGTGCGATGCGACCAAAAATGCGGGTAGCCAAAGCAACCATCCAAGCGGATTGTCAAACGCGGCCAATCGATCGAAGAGAAATGTGGCAAAACATGTGATCGTCAAAATGACCGACAGATGGATCAGCAGTGGGTAGCGACGACGGAGTCGATCGAGCAGAACCCAAATGGTAGTACGCATCCGCGCCGCACGCTCCAATTCGGGTCTCCCTCGGTCGATCAGAAAGTAACCGACATGCGTTTGTCGATCATGGTCCGGGATACCTTGGTTTGCTGCGGCTAAGCGAACGACAATTTGGCTGACTTCCAACTCGCTGGCATCACTCCGCCGAGCAATTCCCTCGATCGCATGGCGGTAGCGATTGCGGGAGGCAAAGTCCATTTGGCTATATATGCCAGCAGGGTCGCAGGCCAGGGCCTTTTCAACCACGCTTTGATCGCCGACAAAGGCGCGCCAGTCGAAGGCATTAAGGAAGCGAAGACTTGAAAAACTGTTGCCGACGCTTAATTGGTCGGCGGCTTGAAGCTGTCCATCGGCGCGAATGAGTTGCTCGGACGATAACCCTTGATCGTTCAATCGATTTTCGACCCAGTTACTCGCCAGGGAGTAAGGCGAGCCCTGGGTTTGAAGATGCCGCATCAACTCCGATACAAAGGGCCCCGTTAGATCGATTTTGGAGCGTGCCAATTCCGCCAGTTCGATGACCAGATCGGTCGGTTGACGATCGACGACTTCGACCATGCGATGGCTCCATTGGATGGCCAAGTCCCGTTCGCAACGGGCTTTCCCAATCCGCACGCACACACGTCGCAAGTTCTCAATCAGTGCCATCCGCAACATGAGAGGCAATGCCCAGAGCTCACCGATTTTCAGGGGCCGAATCGATTGATAGGCCGTTATAAAGCCATCGAGGCTATTTGCATCGATACGGCCATCGACGTGAGCGATCAGCTCTAATGCAATGCCATAAACCCGCGGACGAAGTAGGTCGTTTCCGTTCTTTATCCTGGGCAATTCTCGGCAAAACGACGGGGGAAACAATCGCTCGATGGCATGGATCTGTTCTTCAACAAGATAGAAATTATCCAGTAGCCATTCTGCAGCAGGCTCGATCGCAGCACCATTGGCCGTCGCTGCAACGATCAAGTCATAGGTTTCGGTAATAAGCCGCTTGTTCTCTGCCAGCCGCTTTAAAAGATCGTCGGGCTCTCGCCGAGCGACGGATTCGTGCAAGGCAGCAATCTTTTTGGCGTGCCGCTCAAGCTGTTCGACACTGTAAAGCTCCGCACGGAGCGGTGGCTCGACCACAGCAGGTGCAGCACCCCATTTTCGGCCCGTTATTCGACGCACCGCAATGTACCAAGCTCGAGTTAAAAAACCCAAAAACTCATGCACAGGTCCTCCTCAATGCTCAGAGAGCCACATACCTTCAACGGGCCGAACCCGTTCATGGTAGCGACCCTTTGGATTCCTTGTTAGCCATAATTCTTGATTTAAAACCAATGCATGGGCTTTAAGGTCAAAGGCTTGTTATCCGGTAACCTAAATTTTCAATGAGCTTGCACCACCGTTGAGCGCACTGGCAAGACAAACTTCAGTTCTGGTTAAATCCACCATGGAGGATTGGGGTTTTCTCTGATACCAAATACGGACGGTCTATGTGAGGATAGAATGGTTTTCTGTTGAACGAACCGAGCACCTGAGACAAATCAAATTGCATGTGGAGCGATTATCTAAGTAGGGGGCGAGCGGCCGGGAGACTCCTACGATTCGGATTTCTGCGTTCATTTAGCAGTAAGAAGCTGCTAAGCTGTAGGAAAGGTGCACATGGCACGCACGTCGGAGTTATCATAGAGCACCTCGCCAAGGGACGCTGCAGGGCATCCCGAGCCTCCCCTCGCATCCAGCCTCAAATATTGCCCCCAGGAGATAACCTTGGTCGGTCGAGTCCACTTTTTTCCAAATATTGGCACTTTGCCACACTTCGGTAATCGGACCACCGCACTTTACCGAATCCACTTTGCTCTATGCTTGCTATCCTGCTTGCTCTTCTCGACCCTCAACGCGGCTGAGTTGACGGTTCTTCCTGATCGGTTGGAGCTGACTGGCCAAGACCCAAGCCACGGCGTGATTGTATCCTTCATCGACGCACAGGGTCATGTGACCGATGTTACGCGTCGCGTCGTGTTCGAGGTTGACGATCCGCAATTGGCGTCGGTCGACGAGCGTGGCATGGTGACCGGACGAGCCGATGGAAACACTCTTCTGAAGGTAACGCTCGAGACTTGGTCGGTAACGGTTCCGATCTCGGTGAGAGCATCACTCGAGAAACGCGTGCTGTCCTTCAAACAAGATGTGTTACCAATCTTGACCCGCAGTGGCTGTAACACAGGATCCTGCCACGGCAAGTTGTCGGGCCAAAACGGATTTCGACTTTCGCTGCGAGGTTACGCACCGCAGTGGGATCACGAGTGGATCACGCAGGAAGTCAGTGGTCGTCGCATCGACCTGGGGTTCCCCGACCAGAGCCTACTGCTTACCAAACCATCCGGTGGTGTGCCTCACGAAGGTGGCGTTCGATTTCGACCTGGATCGCGCATGTGGCAAACGCTAAGGGACTGGGTTGCCGACCGTGCCCCGGCACCGATTGCAGACGAGGCCGATGCGGTGCGGCTGGAAGTGCTGCCCGGGGGACGCGTTGTGAGGCCGAACCAAGCCCAGCAATTGCTGGTGCGAGCCCACTATGCCAACGGCCGCGTTCGCGATGTGACTTGGTTGGCCCAGTTTTTTTCCAACGACTCGGCCGTGCTATCGGTCGACACCAAAGGAATCGTAAAGACACTGGGCCATGGCCAAGCCGGCGTGCGAGTCCATTTCCAGGGGCTAGTGGAAGTCGTAAGTTTTACGATGCCGTTCACCAATGCGATTGATCCACAGGTTTATGTGGCCAAGCAAAACGTGCTCGACGGTCCATTGTTTGAGAAATTGAAGCAGCTTAAGCTGCCGCCGGTCGGAGCGTGCAACGACGAAACGTTTTTGCGTCGTGCTTATTTGGATGCTGCTGGCATCCTTCCGACACCCGCCGAAGTGATAGCGTTTCAATCCGATACCGACCCCAACAAGCGAGCTCGTACGATTGACGCTTTGCTTGAGCGGCCTGAATTCACCGACTACTGGACGCTGCAACTTGCAGATCTACTTCAAAATCGCAAGGAGCGTGACCATGATGTTCGCGGCCCAAAAGGGGTCAAAGCGTTCCATCGATGGCTGCGGCAACAGGTGGCCGCCAATCGCCCGTGGAGCGAAATTGCCCGCGATGTGTTATTGGCAAGGGGTGATGTTGTCTCGCACCCTCAAGCTGGCTATTTCGTGACCGTCGTCGGAGAGTTCAATAAGATCGAAGAGAGCGAACTGCCCGATAGCGTTGCGCAATCATTCCTCGGCACTCGAATCGGTTGCGCCCGCTGCCATAATCACCCGCTTGAACGTTATACCCAAGACGATTTTTATCATTTCGCTGCTTGCTTTGCAAAGGTCAATCTCGATCGCCAGAATCCGCAAACCGATGCCAGCGCAGTGACCACTACAAGCCGAGAGGAACAGGAGCAACACAAGCGGATCGCGGAAGCGGCGAAGAAATTCGCCGATGCGTGTTTAACGAAGTTGCCCGAAGAGGAAAAGAAAAAGCAGATCGCCGACAAGCGACGGGAGCTCGACGATCAAGTCCGTCGGCTCGATGAAATTCGCCAGCAGCCGCCGGGGGTCAATCAGCCGCGCACAGGCAAATTCATGGTCCCGCAACCACTCGATGGCCTGCCGCTGGTGTTTGAACCAGGCACCGATCCTCGTGCTGCGTTTGTGAAATGGGCAATTGAAAGCGAGAATTTTTCCGGAGCGATGACCAATCGGTTGTGGAAACACTTCTTTGCCGTAGGCTTGGTCGAGCCCGTCGATGATTTGCGAGCCAGCAATCCGCCGTCGAACCCTGAACTGTGGAAGGTGCTCAACGAGGAGTTTCGCAGCCACAATTTCGATATGCGGCACATCATCCGATTGATCCTCAATTCGCGGGCTTGGCAACTCGATTCAGCGAACACACCGGAGAACGAGTTGGATGGCAAATACTATTCGCACTACTATGCCAAGCGTTTGCCGGCCGAGGTGATTCTCGATTCGATCGCTGGGGCCACTGAGGTACCGAACCGATTTCCAGGTTATCCCATCGGTTTGCGTGCAGTGCAGATTCCCGATCCGGCCGCAGACTCTTATTTTCTGACGCTGTTTGGGCGCAGCGATCGAGTGACCGCGTGTGCTTGCGAACGCAAAGGGGAAGTGACGTTGCCGCAGTTGCTGCATTTGAGCAACGATGAAAATCTCATCACCAATATTCGTTCGAAATCGGGCCGATTAGCGAAACTACTCGAGAACCCTGATGTGGATGCCGTGATCACAGAGATTTTCTTAGCGACCGTCAGTCGAATGCCCAATGGCAAAGAGCGCACAGCAGTGCATGCTGTCTTGACGGCGGACAACCGCAATGACGTATTTGCAGACCTCTTTTGGGCCTTGCTGAACTCCAAAGAATTCACCTTCAACCATTGATCCTTAAAGGACCCGATTGTTATGTTTGACGTCTCTCTTGCCAAAAAGAGCAGCCGGCTTTGCAGTGGTGTTTCGCGACGGAACTTCATTCGCGTTGGTGCCCTCGCGCCGCTGGGACTCTCGCTAAGTGAATTGTTGGCCTCTGAAGTTCATCCGCAACGCGCCCGGGCCAAATCGGTCATCCTGGTCTTTCTTGGAGGTGGGCTTTCACACCACGATTCGTTTGACATGAAGCCCGATGCGGTCGAGCAGATCCGTGGCAAGTATCAGAGCATCGCGACCAACGTGGCTGGTTTGCATGTGTGCGAGCTGTTGCCTAAAACGGCCCAAGTGATGAACAAGGTAACGCTTGTGCGAAGCGGAACGCACGAGAACGACCATCATGAGACCGCAACCAATTGGGTCTTATCAGGTCGCTTCGGCACACCCTTTGGAGATCACCCGGCGATCGGTGCGGTCGTGGCTCACGAGACAGGATTCGATGGTGTGGTACCCCCATATGTTGCGGTGCCTCGCAATCCTTCGTTCACATGGGAGTTGGGTAAAAGCGTTTGGTTGGGAGGGCGCTGTGAATCGTTCAAAGCGGGAAACCCCAATGACGCCAACTACCGAGTACGCGATCTTGCCGCGCCCCAGAACGCTACGCCGGAAGTCCTCGAACGACGCAAGTCCTTGCTTGCCGCCGTCGGTCAACTTTCAGATCGGGTCAAGCGTAACGACCAACTCGAAACGTATGACGAATTCAGCCGTAAGGCCGCCGAAATGGTCCTCTCGCCACAGGCCCAAGCGGCGTTTGCGATGGATCGCGAAGAGACCAAGACTCGGGATGAGTATGGTCGCCATGAATTTGGACAGAGTGCCCTGCTTGCCAGACGTTTGGTTGAAAACGGCGTGCGGTTCGTAACGATCAATTACGGGGGATGGGATCATCATGGAGAGATATTTAAAGGGCTCGACGCCAAGTTGCCCGAGTTCGACCAAGGCTACAGTGCCTTGATCCGTGATTTGGATCAACGAGGTTTGCTCGACAGTACGTTGGTGCTGGCCATGGGCGAGTTCGGTCGGACACCGAAAGTCAACGACAAGGCGGGACGCGATCATTGGGGCCGCGCCGGATCGATGCTTTGGGCCGGAGCCGGGGTTGGGCGTGGGCAAGTGATCGGCTCGACCGATAAGAACGGAGCTTTCGTCACCGATCGACCCATCAGCCCAGCCGACGTCGCCTGGACGGTTTATGATTCGCTCGGCATCGATCCTGCAAAAGAGTTGATTACGCCCGAAGGTCGCCCGGTTTCTATCCTGGCCGAGGGAGCCCGCATTTCGGAGCTGTTTGCATGAGACGCAGGGAGTTAGTCGTCTTGACCTTGGTAGGAATTCTCTTGAGCATGAGGCTGGCGGCTGGACCGTCGTTGTTCGTGATCCGTACATTTGCGCAAGATGCAAAAAGCATAACGCCGAGGATCACCGCCACCGAGCCGGCCGCGCTGGCCGGTGGCAGCAAGGTGATTTTTAAGGTGCGAGGCTTTGAACTCAAGGGGGCCACGGAACTACGGTTCGTCAGACCCGTTGAACCCGGTGGGACTGAACCCAATGCGGCGCCGATTCGTGTCGAAATCAAAGAGACCAAAGATGCTGGGCAAGCCAAAGGACTCGATAACAAGGTTGTCGGAGGCACCCAGCTCGTCGCCGACTTGACATTACCCGACGACTTGCCAGCAGGCCTCTATGAATATGTGATCGTGACGCCAGCGGGCGAAGCGAAAGAAAAAATCAGGGTGCTCGCGCCAGACACGGTAGTTGACGAGAAAGAATCGAACAACGGGTTCGATGAGGCTCAAGAATTAATGCAAGGCAAATTTTCGCTAGGCAGTATCCAAAGCGACAAAGATGTCGATGTCTTTGCGCTACCTACTCGAGCGGGCCAGCACTTGAAGATCACCCTGATCAGCGGTGGTCCTTTACTGATCGATGCGCAATTGGACTGTTACGATTCGCGTCGGCAATTTTTGGCGGCTTGCGATGACGAAAAATCCAGAGATCCGGCTACCACGTTCAAGACGCTCGCCGACGGTGTCGTCTATATCTGCGTTAGCAGTGCGCATGATATCGGCGGCGAATGGCACAGCTATCTGTTGGCCGTGGAGGAAGTGAAATGATACGTTTGCTTTGCGGAATCGTCGGTGTTTTGATGTTCCAACCCAATGGGACGCATGCGATCGCCGATGATGCTCAGGTCTCGTTTCACCGTGACGTGATGCCGATACTGCGGATCCACTGTGTCGCTTGTCATAAGCCGGGTAAGTTGAAGGGTGGACTCGATCTTACCACTGCGGCTGCTTTGTTCGCCGGCAGTGATACCGGAGAGGTGATCAAGCCGGGCTATCCGGAGGCGAGTCGGTTGATCGAGACGATTCATGGCGACGAGCCAGAGATGCCTCAAGAAAGCGAACCGCTGTTGGCTGCGGAGGTCGAGTTGATTCGTCGCTGGGTTGTGCAAGGTGCTAAAGTGGACGAGCCGATCAGCAATCCTTTGCGGCAATCGCGCAAGCCGCCCGTTTACAAATCACTACCCGCGGTCCATGCGTTAGCCTTTTCTCCAGACGGAAGTTGGTTGGCGGTGGGGGGCCATTACGAAATACTGTTGCACCATACCGATGGCTCGGCCATTGCGTCGCGTTTGCCTGGCGATTCACCTCGTTTGGAATCGGTCGCCTTTTCGAACGATGGAACGTTGTTGGTGGCCAGTGGTGGCGCGGCTTCGGAGTTTGGCGAAGTGCAAGTTTGGGACGTTGCCAAACGCGAGCTAGTTCGTTCGATCAAAGGCTCGAACGACACGTTTTACGGTGTCTCGATTTCGCGCGATAATCGTCAAGTTGCTGTCGGATGTGCCGATAAGCTGGTTCGGGTGTTCAACGTCGCAGATGGAAATGAGGTCATGCGGTGCGACAACCATTTGGACTGGGTGTTCGGAGCTGCATTCAGTAACGATGGCACGCGGTTAGCGACGGTAAGTCGCGATAAAGCCACGAAGCTGATTGATGTATCCACCGGTCATTTGATCGACGACATCAATCGCACACGCGATCCGTTGATCTGTTTTGCTCGACATCCGATCGACGATCTCGTCGCCACGGGTGGAACCGAAGGAAAGATTCGGATGTTTCGGATGCAGCCACGTGGAGGACGGTTGGCTGAAGGGGACAACAAAGAAGAGAGCTTTGTTCGCGAGTTCGAGCACATGGCTTCGCCGATTCAAGCGATCGCGTTGAGCCCTGACGGAACGGCGGTAGCTTGCGGTGCAGCAAATGGCGAGGTGCGGATCTTCAAAACGGAGAACGGACAACGCATTGCGCAAATCAAATCGGAGCAAGGCCCCGTATTTGCGATTGCATTTTCGAGCGATGGGGAACGAATCGCAACTGGGGGCTATGACGGACGGATTCGTTTCTACAAGGCAGCTAATGGTGAAGCGATTCAAGACTTTGCCAGCGTCCCAATTCTCTGAAAGGGGCGATTTTGGTTAACACGCTCGCAGTTCCTCACCGCGCCAATGACCACGCGAAACGCTCTAGAGCTCAAACCATAGACTTGCCGCTTCGGCTACCATAGGATTCGAACCCGACGAAGGTATTTTGGACCCATTCCCGCTTTTGAAGACCCGTTTTTGAAGTTTCATCGATGCCAGCAGTTGCGATAGAGTGCGAGGGTTTGCGGGTTGTATTTTCTCAAGGGGGGGCCAAGCAGACGATCCTCGATGGTCTGGATCTCGACGTTCCTCTCGGGCAGATCACAACCCTGCTGGGTCCTAGCGGTTGTGGAAAAAGCACTTTGCTGCGGGTCATCGCAGGCTTGACCGAACCGACCAGCGGCACGGTCCGAATTGAAGGCCAAAGCGTGCGAGCTTCCCAACATAAACTTGCGTTTGTCTTCCAAGAATCGGCGTTGCTCCCTTGGCGCAGTGTCTGGCAAAACGTCCGTTTGCCTTGGGAATTGCGTCGAGGAGTCTCTGGCCAGGGGCTCGAATCTCGGATCCAAGAAGTCCTGGATTTGGTGGGATTCAAAGGGACCGACTGGCACAAAAAACCCCATCAACTTTCCGGTGGGATGAAGATGCGCGCATCGATCGCCAGGGCTCTGATCACCCAGCCGGACATCCTGCTTTTGGATGAACCTTTTGCCGCCCTGGACGATATGCTCCGATCCAAACTCAACGATTTGCTTTTGCGCATCGTCGCGCAGACCAAAACGACCATGCTATTTGTGACCCACAATATCTCCGAAGCGATCTACCTGAGCCATTCGATCGCGGTGTTCAGGCAAGGGACCATCGGCGAGCAGATCGCTGTCGATTTGCCTTTCCCGAGAAATCCTCAGGTCCGAAGTTCGCCCGAGTTTGCCGCTTATTATGGCCGTCTGAGCGAATCGTTGATCAGGAATTCTACGGTATGAACAGCAAGTCCCCGCTTTGGATACGCATCGCAGCCCCAATCGGCGTACTGGTCGCAGTGGCCATCGCTTGGCACTTGGCCGTCGACTGGTTCAAGCTTCCGCCGATCCTCTTGCCAAAACCAGTCCGGGTGCTTCAAGCCATCTGGACCGAGCGAGTCCGGTTAGTCCAGGGCTCTTGGGTTACCCTCCAGGCCTCCATGCTAGGTCTCGGAGCCAGCGCCCTGATCGGGTCGCTCGTGGCGATACTCTTCAGCCAATCGGCTTGGATCCGAACGGCACTTTACCCCTATGTCATCTTCCTACAGACCGTTCCGATCGTGGCCATTGCGCCGTTGCTGATCGTCTGGAGCGGCGCGGAGTTCAGGACCGTGGTGCTCGTTTCGTGCATCATCAGCATCTTTCCGATCATTTCGAACGTCACGAGCGGATTGCTTTCGATCGATTCGAATCACCTGGATTTGTTCCGCCTCCAAGGGGCATCGCGTTGGCAAACGCTTTTGAAATTGCGGATCCCATCGGCCATGCGTGCTCTGGTCCAGGGCTTGAGAATCAGTTGCGGCTTGGCGGTCATCGGGGCGATTGTCGGAGAGCTTTTCGTGGGAAATTCCGGAACCAGCGATGGACTCGGATCCCTCATGAACGCGATGCAGGCAAACCTTCGAACCGCCGAACTCATCGGAGCGATCTTGGCATGCACGCTGCTTGGTATCCTGCTTTTTCTGGGTGTCGAACTGCTCAATCGATGGGCCCTGCGACGCTGGACGATCGACACGGGCTTTGAATCGGCCGCCTGAGTCACTTCGACGGTCACCCCGAGGCGTCTCCCACACTTTAGAGGCATATTCGGTTATACTGAAAACTGAGTCGTACCCAAGTTTCCTTGACTAAGAGTCTGTGGATCGATCTGGAGATCCCCTACTAGAAAACCGCAATGACATGACACTAGCCTGGGACCGACTGATTCCAATACTTCGTTCGCACGAGCGTTTCATCCTCACGAGCCATATCCGACCCGATTGCGATGCGATCGGGAGCGAAATTGGGATGGCCGGTATACTCGCTGGTTTGGGCAAGCAAGTCACGATCGTCAACGGGCATCCTACCCCACCGACCCTGACGTTTTTGGACCCACGTCAAAACATCCGCGTGCTCGGTGAGAGCATCGATCTCGACGAGGTCACCGGCGATTGTCTGATCGTCTTGGACACAAGCGCCTGGGCGCAACTCGGCCCCATGGCCGAAGCCCTTCGTCGTTTCCCTGGCCGTAAAATCGTCATCGACCATCATGTGGGCGAGGATGACCTCGGTACCGAGTTTTTCAAGGACACCAGCGCCGAGGCGACCGGCCATCTGGTGACCCTCTGCGCCAAGCATGCCCAAGTCCCCATCACCAAATCGATGGCCAATGCGCTCTATGCGGCGATCGCCACGGATACCGGTTGGTTCCGTTTCAACTCGACGACCAGCGAGACCTACCGAGTGATCGCCGAGTTGGTCGATCAGGGAGCATCCCCATCGACGATCTACGGCGATCTATACGAGCGCGATACGATCGGAAGAGTCCGACTACGCGGTCGAATTCTTGCTCGCGCAACCGACGAGTGCAACGGTCAACTGGTCCACACGTATGTTCGCAAGGAGGACTTTGCCGAATCTGGGGCACTTGCAAGCGACACCGAAGATGCGATCAATTTGACGCTGGCCGTCGAAGGGACTAAGGTCGCAGTGATCTTCATCGAACAGCTCAAGGGTGGCTTTAAAATCAGCTTCCGCTCCCGCTGCCATGTCGATTGCAATGAGTTGGCAAGGCAGTTCGGTGGGGGCGGGCACCGGGCCGCCGCCGGGGCGTTTCTCGATGGCGAATTTGGTGAAGTCCAATCCAGGGTCCTGCAGGCCGTCCGCAGCGCCATTGCTCGTCCCGCACAGGCCCTTGGTAGTCCCAAATAGCCCCCGAAGACGATCCCGGGGGTATCGCGGGGGCTGCTTTTGGGTCTTCACCTGGGGAAGTAACCGGAATCTTGGGATAAATCAGGTCGGAGCAGCGCGTTAAATCTTGCCCAGTCGCCTTGAATTGCCCAGCTTTTGGTTTATTCTCAAGGAACGAATCGGCGCGTTACGCGTCGAAAGCTTGCGCTGCGTTGAGGCTGCGCAAGTCCTAGTTCAAGCACAACGCAGATGCACCCCTTGAGTACACGTACAGGAGCGATCAAAAGATGATCAAACGGATGTTGTTGACGGCCCTTGCCGTCGTGACCGCAGGATGGGTCGGAGCCGATGCTTTGGCCGGCCATGGTTCGAGTGGTGGATACGGTTCGAGCGGTGGATACGGCTCGAGTGGACACTATGGATCTTCAGGTGGATCTTCGGGCGGCTATGTCGGACCGTTGCGTCGCCTGCACGATCGCATTCATACGCATATTGCGGCCAAGCATGCTCGGCACGCGGCGCGTTGGAATGCGAGCCACGGCAGCTCGGGCGGTTACGGATCCTCCGGATCGTACCGTGTCAGCAGCTATGGATCCTCTGGCGGAGGATCTTCAGGGGGCAGCTACTACGGAAGCGGTTCGTCCGGCGGTGGTTCCTCTGGTAGTAGTTACTACCGCAGTGGCTATACCAGTCATTACGGTAGCGGTTCCTCAGGCGGTGGTTCGTCCGGTGGCAGCTACGGTGGCTCGAGCTACTACGTTCCGTCCTATGAATACGGGGCAACCGAAGGTGGCTACACCGTTCCGATGAACTCGACGAACGACGGTTATATCGGCGGCCAGACGTTCTCGGCCAGCCGAGCTTGGTCGACCAAGCCGTCGGTCTCGGGCACCGAAGTGCAGCTTACAGTAGACGTACCGATGGATGCGAAAGTTTTCGTCAACGGAAATCCGACCAAGGCGACCGGAACCTCGCGTCAATTCGTCAGCAAGGATCTCAATCCGAGCGAAGCGTATCGATTTGAAGTCCAAGCTGTCTACGAAGTCGACGGTAAGGAAGTCAGCCAGACCAAGACCGTCATTGCCAAGTCCGGCAGTGCCGAATCCTTGGTTTTCGACCCTTCGTCCAGCGATGACCCTGTCGAGACGACGCTGACGCTCAACGTTCCCGAGGGCGCCTCTGTGGTCCTGGCCAACAACTCGACCAAGAGCGACGGGAGCTTGCGCGTCTACCGCACCAAGCAGCTCAAGGTCGGCGAAGCTTGGGATGACTACAAAATCCAAGTCACCCTCAACGGGGTTACCAAGGAAAAGACCATCCGATTGATCGGCGGGGACAAGCTCGAGATGAGCTTCAATTTCGCGGATATCCAGGCCAACAAGTTGGCTTCGAACGATTAGTTTCCGATCACCGGTTTTCATCCACTGGAACCCTGCTGGATTTTTGCATCCAGCAGGGTTTTTTTACGCCCGTTTGTACCAAGTTCCGTTCAAGTCGTATCGGAAATCCGATACACTAAGAGAGGTCTTGGTTTGTTCGGAATGCATATCGGAGGTTTCTAACGTGGACATGCGCCAAACCCGCTTTGGAAAAACGTTCTGGATCGGACTATGTTCGGGTGTTGCCCTTTGTGCGATGCTTGCGAGTTTCTACTTCGTCGGACGATGGTCGGCCAGCTCTGCGGCTCTGGTGGAGCTTGAAAGTTCCAAGAGCATACCAGGCAACCGTCTTCATCCCGACCTACCCGTCGAGTGGCTCAAAGCCACCGCAACGCATGGGGGTGCGAACATCGCTGTTTGCACCGCGGCTGCCGGGGAGGAGGCCGAGGGCTTCTTCGCACTAGATTTCCTCACAGGTGACCTTAAAGGTTGGGTTTACTACCCACGAATGCAAGCCTTCGGTGGATTGTTCGCTACGAATGTCATTCAGTATCTAGGTACCGCAGGTGGTAAGAATCCCGAATACCTACTTGTAAGCGGAGCTTCCGCATCGGGTCCAACCGGAGGTCAAGTTCGAGCCGCCCAATCGCTGATCTATGTCGTCGACGTCAAGCTTGGGACTTTCGTCGCTTTCGCGATTCCGTGGAACCGCGCGATGGAAAATTCTGGCGTCGCCCAAATGAATACCCTACTTCCTGTCGGTGGCGATGCGATCCGTCCGATGACCAATGCTGGCCAGCGTAAAGCTCCCGCATTGGATCCGAACCAAAAGGCCAACCAAGCCAACCCCAACGCCGTCAATCCGCCCAACGCGAACCCGAACGCCAATCCCAATCAGGCCAACCCGAACGCGAATCCGAACGCCAATCCCAATCAGGCGAATCCGAATCAGGTACCCAACAACCAGAATCGCAAACAACCTTAGACCGCTAGCAACTTAGATTTTTCAAGCCGATGCCAATTAGTGAATGGGTCAGTCGACGTGTATTCCAGTTCGTCCATGGAAACAACCTCGTATACAACACTTGTTGGGAGGACCCAAGGCTTGATCGCCAAACGCTCAACCTGACTTCTCAAGACAGGTTGTTGGTCATCACCTCGGCCGGCTGCAACGCCTTGGACTACCTGCTAGCCGGTGCGGGCCAAGTCTATGCCGTCGACATGAACCCTCGTCAAAACGCGTTGCTGGAGCTTAAGGCTTCGGCGATTCGCAATCTGAGCTACGAGCAGTTCTTCGACATGTTCGGACGCGGGCATCTCCCGATGGCCGAGTCTCTCTATGCAGCGAAACTTCGCGAAAGCCTATCGTCGCAGTCCCGCAAGTACTGGGACCGTTGGATCAAGTTCTTCGATCATCCCAAGAAGTCTTTTTACTTCCGAGGGACTTCGGGTACCTTTGCCCACATGGTCGGCAATTACATCGACAAAGTCGCCCGATGCCGAGGCGAAATCAACGAACTTCTCGACGCTTCCTCGCTCGATACCCAGCGCGAGCTCTATGCGGATCTGAAAGAAAAGGTCTGGTCAAAGACCCTGCAGTTTGCGATGAACCGCGACACAACCTTGAGCCTTTTGGGGGTACCCAAAGCCCAACGCAAACAGATCGATGATCAGTACCCGGGCGGGATCGTCAAGTTCGTCGAAGACTCGATCGATACGGTCTTTTCCAAGCTGCCCATCCAAGACAACTACTTCTGGCGAGTTTACATCACCGGATCCTACACCCCGGCGTGTTGTCCGGAATATCTCAAGCCGGAGAACTTCCAAAAACTTCGCGACGGCTTGCTCGATCAACTCACGGTTCGCACCGATTCGGTCGAAGGATTCCTGCGAAAACACCAAGGCACAATCTCCCGTTTCGTCCTCCTGGATCATATGGATTGGCTCAGCGACCACTACTTCCCGCTTTTGGAATCCGAGTGGCAAGCCATCCTCGATCGAGCCGCTCCGAACACCCGAATCCTTTGGCGATCGGGCGGTCTGCGCACCGATTTTCTCAACGATGTGACCGTCACGCGAAACGGCAAATCCTATCTGCTCCCCGAGCTTTTGACCTACCATACCGATCTGGCTTCCCAACTCCATCAGCTCGATCGAGTCCACACCTACGGAAGCTTTTACATCGCCGATCTGGCCAACGCCTGATCGCTTTCCAAGGAGTCTTCTACGATGCAGTTGCCTAAGGGTTTTCGTTTTGCTGGCGTCAGCGCCGGGATCAAGAGTCGAGCCGGAGCCAAAGACGTCGCAATGATCGTCTCAGACCTGCCCTGCACCGCCGCCGGGGTCTATACGACCAATCAGATCGTCGCTGCCCCTGTCGTGCTCTCGCGGTCCCGTACCCCGTCCTCCTCACTCCGTGGCATCGTGATCAACAGCGGAAACGCGAACGCTTGCACCGGACTCCAAGGGGACCTCGACGCGGCCGAAATGACTCGCTTGGCGGCCGCCTGTGTCCCGAACTCTGACGGCCTCAAAGCGGATGATTTCCTCGTCATGAGCACTGGCATCATCGGTCGCAAACTACCGATGAACAAAATCAAATCCGGGATCGAACTGGCGGCCAAAAGCCTCGGGCCAAGCGATGGTCATTTCCTAGACGCCTGCGATGGGATCATGACCACCGACGCCTTTCGCAAGACCGCCCACCGAAACATCACCACCTCGCGCGGCTCGCATGCGATCGTCGGTATGTGCAAAGGTGCCGGGATGATCGGTCCCAAAATGGCCACCATGCTCGCGATCGTCGTGACCGATGCACCCATCGAAGCGACCCGAGCGCAAAGGATCTTGCAAGCGGCCGCAAACCGATCGTTCAACTGCATCAGTGTCGAAGGCCACATGAGCACCAACGACTCTCTGGTTTTGCTGGCCCAAGCTCCCTCGTCCAAACAACCGTCGCTCAACGATGAAGATCTTGCGCTGTTCGAAGCGGAACTGACTCAACTGTGCATCGATCTAGCGAAAATGATCCCCGACGACGGCGAAGGTGCAACGCACCTGATCGAAATCTGCGTCCACGGGGCCAACACCCAAGCCGATGCCGATGCGATCGCTCGCAACATCGCGTTGAGCAACTTGGTCAAAACCGCGATCACCGGCGGGGATCCAAACTGGGGACGCATCGTCTCGGCAGCAGGCTTTGCCGGGGTCCCGATCCAACCGAAAAGAACCGCTCTGAAGATCAACTCCATCCCTTTGTTCGACGCTGGTGAACCTTTAGAGTTTGATGCCAAAGTAGTCAGCGAATCGATTCGATCGAGCAAACTTACTTCGATCGACCTTCAAGTCGGCTTAGGACCCGGCTCGGCTACCCATTGGACTACCGACCTGAACACCGAGTACGTCCGCTTCAACTCAGAGTACTCGACGTGAACGCCAAGGTGCGAAGAGAAGAGAAGCGAAGAGAAAAACGCAAAGGTGCAAAGGCGCAAGGACGCAAAGAAGAAGGAAGTAGGTTGAAGGAAGTAGGAAGTGTGGCATGCTCTGCTTCTTATCTACTTTACCTCTTTCTCTTTCTTCCTCTCTGTGTTCTCTGGTGCCTCTGTGTTTCACTCTCTTCGACTGTTTGACCCTCTTCGGGCTTTAGGTCCCGATTTGCGACTTCAGGACGATCATCTCCTGATCTCGCTGGACTTGGACCTCGAGATCGTCGCCGGGTTTATAGGTCTGGAGAGCTTGGTCCATCTCCTCTCGGTTTGCGATTTCGCGATCACCGATCTTGAGGATGCGGTCATTGGGTTCGACACCGGCTTTCTTGGCCCAGCCGCCTGGCATGACCCGTTCGACGACCACACCTTGCTCCCCTTGTTTGATCCGCACGCCTAGGCGAATTTTGTTCGACCCGCTTCTGAGGAACGTCGGTCGCTCTGGGTTATGGGCGATATGGTCGGTCAGGAAGACAACCATTTCGGAGATCTTGGAGATTCCCTCGACATTGATCTTCTCGAAGTCATCGCTGGGTCGGTGGTAATCGGGATGGAAGCCTGAGAAGAAGTGGTAGACTGGAATCCCTTTCAAGAAAAAGGATTGGTGATCGCTCGGACCGACCCCTTCGGGTTGGCGCTTGATGTCAAAACCTTGCTTCTCGTTCGAACGGGTTAGCAGATCATCGAATTCTTTGGCCGTACCGGTGCCGTAGACCGTCAGGATGTTCTCGGAGATTCGTCCTACCATGTCGAGGTTGAGCATTGCGACGGTTTGGGCAAGATCGAATCGTGGGTGATTGACGTAGTATTCGCTACCGATGAGGCCGAGTTCCTCGGCGCTGAAGGTCATAAAGAGGATACTTCGACGAGGCTTATCGGCAGGTGACTCTTTGGCCATTTCGACAATGCGACGCGCGGTTTCCAGGAGTCCGACGGTTCCAGAAGCGTTGTCGTCGGCCCCGTTGTGGATCGCGAATGTTCCTGGGGCCAGGGAGCCTGCGCCCCCCATGCCGACGTGGTCAAAGTGAGCTCCGACGACGACGTACTCTTGGGCCAATGCTCCTTGGCCAGGCAAAAGGCCCAAAACGTTCATCGAGGGGATTTTTCGTCGGGTCACATCCGACTGTCCGCTTGCGGACCAACCGGTCATCTCAAAAGACTGCGGTTGGAGTTTCTCATCGATGGCCGCTTCGAGTTCGACCAGGGATTTGCCGGCCTCTTGGAGCCAAGCTTCAGCCATCGAGCGACTGACAAAGAAGGTAGGGATCTTATCGCCCTCGGGGTTATTGCCTGCTCCTGAGACAGGCAAGAGCGCTCCGGGATTCTCTTTTTCGGACGCAGCGTCGTTGATCAGGATCAAGGCAGCGGCGCCATGCTTGGCCGCATTGGATTCCTTGCTGGTGAAGAAAGCGTATTGGCTAGGCTGGGTTCCTATGAAAGGGCCGGTATCTGTTGCGGGCTTGGGCTGCTTGCGAATCACCAGGACCGCTTTGCCTTGGACATCGAGTCCCTCGTAGTCGTCGTATTTGAAATTCTCTTCGTTGGCACTGATGCCGTAACCGGCAAAGACCAGCGGGGCGTCGAACTTTCCGTTCGTTCCGATGGCTTGTGGTTGAAAATCGTCGGCAAGAGCAAGCGGCAGCTTGGTGCCGTCGGGTTTGGTCAGAACCAGTTGGTTCGTTTCGGGCGAGGCTCCAGGTTCGCCAGTGACTTCGAAGTACTGAAAGGGTTTTCCGTCGAACAGATCGGTTTGGAGGCCTAGTTCTCCGAAACGCTTGGCGATGAAATCGGCAGCGAGCTTCAGACCTGGGGTTTCTGCGGCTCGGCCTTTGAGGTCGTCGGAAGCCAGATAGGAGATATCGGCGTAGATCCGTTCCTCAGCAGGTGTCTTGAGAACCGGTCCTTTGGCCACGGGGTTTTCATCCGCCGAGCTTTGCCCCCAGAGGAATCCACCTAGCGTCAAAGAAAGAAGAGCGACGGGTGCAAATGATTTCGACCTATTCGACGTATTCGACATGTTCGTAGGTTGGTTTTTAAGAAGGTGCAAACAAAGACCGAGCGGGCTGTCAGTTTAGTAGATTTTCAGGGAATCGTCACACGGATATTGGCGGTTTCTCAGCTCTCGAGAGCCGGTGCAGGGGGAAAACTGAACCAATTTCGTCTATTTTCTCCTGTCCTGCGTATAATCGGTGCAAGACAAAGGAGTGCGACATGCAGGAGTCATTCACGATCCCGTCGGATTTCGTCGACACGGAGCTCTTTGAAATCCCCAAGGGCTTGCCGGAGGACGAATTCTCCAAACGGGTTGTTCAGTTATTTCGTGACCAGTTTCGCCAGATGGGGGCCAAGGCCCAGGTGGCTTATGCCCCCCAGGATCGGGCGTATGTGGTCGATTGGAACAGGCCTGAGGATCTCATGGGGATCATCATCAAGGCTGGGGATCTGTGCAACGAAGGTAAGCCTCGGAAGGGCGCCTGCAGGCTTTGGATCTTGTTGCTTGTCCCGGAAATGACCGAAGACGAATCGGTGCACGCAGCCTTTGTCTTAGGCGGCGCCCTGAACATGCTCCGGTACTTTGGAGGAGCCATCACCATTCTCGAACGTGTGATCCGTAAAAAACCTGACCATCACGAGGCGATGATCGCTTTGGGTTCGGCGGAATTGATGAGGGGCAACCGGCAGATCGGTGAAGCTTGGCTGCGCAAGGCCTTGTCGTTATCGGCTGAGAACGCGCAAGCGATCCGAAACCTAGGGGTCTGCCTGATGATGCAAAACAGGCATGCCGAGGCGATCGTCGAATTCAAACGATGCATCCAACTAACCCCCAACGATGCGGCTTTGTATGTGACGCTCGGGCAATGCTACGAAGTGCTCGGACAGGAGCCCGAACAAGCTGTTGCAATGTTTCAAAAAGCGCTAGATCTCGGTGGCCCCGAATCTCTTATGGAGACGGCCCGCAAGTACCAGTACAAGTATGCGGACTTGGAAGTCCCCTCGGATGAGGATTTTCGAGACGACGTCTACGAAGCCTACCTGGATGCTTTTGTGCGGATGAGAACCATGCCCCAAGAGCAACTCGGAAAGGTCATCAACGAGATCTACGGGTTGTTGAAGGCCAACGAAAGGCCGACCGATCCGCTCACAACCTACTTCCGGCTTGATTCGATCCAGGAGACGGTCAGTCACATGCACATGATTTGCCTGATGAAGGTACTGGTTTTGGAGGTCGCGCCTCAGACGGACATCGGAACGGAATTCAGCCGCGAGTACCATGCAGCCAAAGAGCATCGCTAGCAACACGCCTTGGGCTTCAGACGGGGCAAGCCCGCCTGGGAGCCCGCCTGGGAGGCTCCTGAAGCCTCTAGGTCACAGCAATTACTATTTCAAGCGAATCAGGACTTCGTTGCGGCGAAGTGGGCTTGGTGTGAAGGGTGGATCGTAGCCGGCCGTTTCAACGCCGCTGGAGTCCTGTGCGTCGTCTGCGACCAAGCCCTTGGACTCCATCCAACTTCGCAGTTTGGTTTCTGCCTCTTTGGCCGCCTTGGCGCTCATCTGGCCGGAAAACCGCACGACCGCAAACCGACCCCCGACGCGTTTGCGGACCTCGACTCCTGGGCCGGTGGGCGCGGGTACCTCGGAGTCGGCGATCTCCTTGGGCATCACAAAGCCCATCTGAACAGCCGATTCGCTCTTGTCATTTTCCATGAAGACAGGGGTCGTCATCGCTATTTTTTTGTCCGATGCGTTGGCGCCGCTGATGTACCGAAACAGCTTCATGAAGCTGCCGTCTCGGCCCTGCGCATCGAGCTTGGTGCGGGTCGCGACGAGCATCAAGTCGGTGTATTCGCGAACCTCGAACTTTCCGTCCTTTTCGACCACCTTGTACTCGGCCGACTCATAAGCCCCTCGCGCCATGGTGTTCCAGGCCGCTAAGGCGGTAAAAATCAGCAATCCGGCTGCCGATAGATAGATCATTCGACTGTACTTCATAGGGAAAACGCCCTCCGGCGATGAGGAATGGACCTTGTATTCTGTGTACTGTATCGCGGAGTCAATCAGCCCGTCTGGGAGCCCGACAGGGTGCGTAGCTACACGCCTTGGGCTTCAGACGGGGCAAGCCCGTCTGGGAGCCGTTGCGGGAGCCCGACTGGTGCTAGCTACGCGCCTTGGGCTTCAGACGGGGCAAGCCCGTCTGGGAGCCGTTGCGGGAGCCCGACTGGTGCTAGCTACACGCCTTGGGCTTCAGACGGGGCAAGCCCGTCTGGGAGCCGTTGCGGGAGCCCGACTGGTGCGTAGCTACACGCCTTGGGCTTCAGACGGGGCAAGCCCGTCTGGGAGCCGTTCGGGAGCCCGACTGGTGCTAGCTACATGCCTTGGGCTTCAGACGGGACAAGCCCGTCTGGGAGCCGTTTGGGCGTTTCTGGGAGCCTGACAAACTGTCCAACGACGCTCGAGCGTTACCCTGTCAGGCCATCCAACGAGGTGAGACGGCCCCCGACGGGCTTGCCCCGTCCGGTGCCCACGGTTCAAAGCTAGAGATGTAGCCCCTCCTACCCTCCACTCCTGCCTGACAACCCGACAGGGCATTCAAGACCCCGACGGGCTTGCCCCGTCCGGTGAATCAGGTTCCCAAGCTACAAACCCTCTCCGGCGCTAAAATTCAACGATCTCCAACACCCACTACAAAAAGGAGCTACCCATTGTCCAACCCGAATTGCTATCACTCTGACTCGACGACGGCCGCTTACTCTCTACGCTGGTCATGGACCGGCTGGCCATCGATCGGCTCGATGCCCTCCTTGACCGAAAACGACTGGAGAGAACTTGCGGATGCTTGGGAAAAAGACGGAATCCGATTATTGGAGCGAAACTGCCTGTCCGACTATTGGCAAGCTACCGTCAGTACGAAACCAGCCACCGACCCTAGCTTCATCGTAGGTCGTATCAAAGGTCGTATCGATCATCGATTCCGTAACCAAAAGATCCCTTTCAAGTTCTCTCGCAAGGTATCGCTCCGCGCGCTTGGTAACAACACGACTGCCGATGTTCTAGACTACATTCGCCGGCAAGTCGACTCCGCTCAATTCTGTCGTTCCGACTTCGCAGATAACCTCAAGCAGTTCACTCGCGTTTGGCAGGATGAGAAACTTCACGCACCGATCGAGGTCAGCAGTGGCCGTTATTGGTATCTGCTTCATCTGGTCCTGGTCGTCGAAGGTAGGCGTCGGATCGGCGACTTCCAGTTTTTGGGGGACCTGTTTGAAATCTGCCAAGCGATCGCGTTGGAACGTGATTATCTCTTAGGTGGCATTTCGGTAATGCCGGACCATCTTCACATGTGCCTACGTGGCGCACTGGAGGACTCTCCGGAGGCAATTGCGATCGCTTATATGAATGAATCGTGTCGTAAGCTCGGGGTGGTGGGTCTCTGGAGGCCGAGTTACTACGTCGGGACGACTGGAGCTTACAGCATGAATGCGGTACGTGGCCACACACCTTTGGCTTCAGACGGGACAAGCCCGTCTGGGAGCCCGTCTGGGAGCCCGACTGGGAACCCGAATGGGAGCCCCAGGTCCTAGCTGCACGCCTTGGGCTTCAGACGGGGCAAGCCCGTCTGGGAGCCGTTCGGGAGCCCGACTGGTGCGTAGCTGCACGCCTTGGGCTTCAGACGGGGCAAGCCCGTCTGGGAGCCCGAGTTCCTAGCTGCACGCCTTGGGCTTCAGACGGGGCAAGCCCGTCTGGGAGCCCGAATGGGAGCCCCAGGTCCTAGCTGCACACCTTTGGCTTCAGACGGGACAAGCCCGTCTGGGAGCCCGAATGGCTTACAGCCATCGCCCGCGGTTGGGCGCCTAGGCGGCTCACAAGCGGAACGACTCGCGACTTGGTAGATTGATCCTTATACCGTCGTCATCAAGTCGGCGAGGGCTAGCGAACTCCTCGCCTTGTATGTGGGATTCACGGCTTTTCTGGTTCGATTGGTTCGTGGGCAAACTCTAGCATGTGGGCAGATCGATTGTCCCCAATCGATCGGAGCCTGAAGCCACCGCAGCCTGTAAGGCATAAAAAAAGCCGAGGTGACTTGATCACCCCGGCTTTGAGATTGCGATTTCAGACGAAGCGCTAAGGGACTAGCAGGATTAGTTGCCCAGGGCCTTTTCGATCGCTGCGGTCAGTTCGGCCGACATGGGCTCGACACCCGACCCGTAGCGTCCCACGACGTTTCCTTTGCGATCGACGAGGAACTTCTCAAAGTTCCATTTGACGTTGCCTTTGCCTACGGGCTTGGTTTCGACTCCCGTTAGGTATCCGTATAGGGGGCAGGCTTTTCCTTTGGCATCGTCGTTGACGGTGACCTTATCGAGCATGTCGAACGTGACGTTGTATTTGCTCGAGCAGAACTGCTTGATCTCGTCGTTGGAGCCTGGTTCTTGGCCACCGAATTGGTTGCAAGGGACTCCGATGACAGCAAGGCCTTTGGAGCTGTACTTCTCGTGGAGTTGTTGCAGGCCAGTGTACTGCTTGGTGTAACCGCACTTGCTTGCGACGTTGACAAACAGGACAACTTTGCCCTCGTACTTGCTGAGATCGACTGACTGGCCGTCGATGTTCTTCATGCTAAAGGCCAGGGCCGGTGGGGCTGGCTGGTTGGTTTCTTCGGCGAAACCCGAGGACATAATGGCCATAGCGACGATACCTGCGAGAAGTTTACGGGAACTGAGGAAGGATCTGGGGGACATGCGGTGCTCCTGTCAAATGACGGGTTGGGGGATTCACGAGACGATCGAGCTGGCTGGTCCACGATGGGCCAGAGCCTTTGCAATATAATCGTTGGGGGTCAAGCCCTGGGCGTTGAAGTTCCACTTTTTGGTTATCTTACCGGGAATTCAGGCCTTGGGCGGCGGAGGGATCTGTTCGCCTCGGATCAGATCGTCGTAGGTTTCCCTAGCTCGGATGCAGTGGATCGAGCCGTTTTCGATGAGCAATTCGGGAGTTCGGAACCGGCCGTTGTAGTTGCTCGACATGACAAAACCGTACGCACCGGCGACTTCGAGGACCAGCAAATCCCCGACCTTGGCCACAGGGAGTTGCCGTTTGGCGACGAAGCCTCCTTCTTCTTGGGTAAAGATGTCACCGCTTTCGCAAAGGGGCCCACCGACGACGACTTCGATAAGATCTTTGTCCGATGGTTGGTGACCACGGTGGCAGATGGAGATCGGGTGGTAGGCGCCGTAGAGGATCGGCCTCGCCAGGTCGTTGAAACCTGCATCGAGGAGATAAAAAGTATTCTCGCCCATCTTTTTGACCGAGCGGATTTCGGCGACCAGGAAGCCGCTCTCGGCGACGAGGTACCTGCCCGGTTCGATTTCCAGACGGAGTGGATGTCCGAACACCGAGGCGAGTCGGTTGCGGGTTTGGTCCCAAAGATGGTAGTAGCGATCGAGATCGACGTAGCTTTGGCCTTGGCGATAAGGGACCGGCAGTCCGCCTCCGGCGCTGATGGTCGTCAGAGTGCGACCGATCTGCAAGGCGATTTTCTCGAGTGCATCGCAGACTTGGGAAAGGTGTTCCAAATCGGTTCCCGAGCCGATATGCATGTGGAGGCCTGTGATGACGATGTTGTGCAGGTCGGCCAAGCGGAGGCATTCGTCGATCTGGTCGTGCCAAATCCCGTGCTTGGATTGCGGGCCACCGGTATTGGTTTTTTGGCTGTGGCCGTGACCGAACCCGGGGTTGATCCGCAGGGTGACACTTGAACCTGGAACGGCGCGTCCGAGTTGCTCGATCATGTCAGGGGAACCGCAGTTGACGTGCAGTCCTAGTTTTTTGATGATCGTTAGGGCTTCGTGGTCGAACACATCGGCCGTGTAGACAATCGAGTGAGGATTGGTCTTTGGGTCGTATCCTGCCGACAGCGCGCGTTGGACTTCACCGGCACTGACCGCATCGACGACCACGCCTAGGCGTCGCAAGCGATCGAGGATGGCGATGTTCGAGCAAGCTTTCTGTGCGTAGCGGATGACATCGAAGGCCTTCAGGTCGGCAACTTTTTGGGCGATCGTGGCCATGTCATAGATGTAGCATGGCGTACCGTACTGTTGGACGATCGACTCGATCGATTGCCCAGCGATATCGCGACGAAGAACGGGGAACAAAGAGTCTGGACTCGACATGAAAACTGACCAACTCCAACGAGGAATGAAATATGGTTCAACGCGGCTAGGAATCCAACCGCTTCTTATTTCTAACGCTTTGGGAGTATTTCTCCAAGAACTTCTTTTCGCGACCCGTCAGAGAGTCTTTGCCCGAAGCATGGATTTTTTCGAGGATGCGGTCGGCTTCCTTGGACTCGAGTTCTTGGTCGCTCAGCGAGGCGTCGTCGAGGGGATGAAGCTTGAACTTGCGCCTTTTCCACCATCGTTGAATCGACTCGATTCCTTGGCGGGGATCCTGCAGTTTGGTGAAACTCCAACCGAGGAAAAAGTACAAGGTGGCAAAAAGGATTCCGAGCAGGTGTACGTCGTAGGCGATACCGGGGCCGGAACTCGAGAAGAAATTCGTTAAGACAAAGATCACCCCGAGGACCCAGGCAGGCATCGGGAAGACGATGAAGTAGACCGTCGCATTGGGATAGTTGTAGACAAAGAGCATCGAGATGCACAGCACAGCGCCCGAGGCCCCAAGAACCGTTGCGGCATCGGATCCAAGTCCTCGGAAGATCATAGAGCCGACGCCGCAGAACAGCGCTGCGAGGAGGTAGATCTTGAGGAACTCGGCCCGACCGTAGCGAGACTCGACCGAACGGCCCATGAAGTAGAGGCTCAGCATGTTGAAGAAGATATGGCCGATGTTGCTCGACGAGTGGGCAAACGCGTAGGTGATGGTCTTGAACCACAGCCACGGTTTCCACAGCGTATCGGAGCCCAAGGCGAGGGCTTCATTGACCGATCCTTGATTGGTCAGCGACGGGTTGCCGAAGAGCAGATTGACGACAAAGACGATCACATTGAGGATGATCAGTTGAGCGACGGCCGATTGTTGGTTCCAGCCTGGTCGCAAATCAAGGTCTTGGTCGCTTTGATAATACCCTCTGTCTTGATAGCCCATATGTTTGCCGGTTTGCCTCGAGGCTCCGAAGAGCGACGTTAGGAACCAGGATTCTCCAGAGCGGGTGGACGTGCCGGGTCGTTCGGGCTACTGGTGCTACTTGGAACGACAGCCTTGGGGGTTTCGGGCGACTCGGCTGGCATCGGCTCGGCAGTCTTAGGCTCGGTGGGCTTAGGCTCGGTTGGCATGGGCTCGGTTGGCATGGGCTCGGCAGGAACACTCGGAGAATCACCGGGCGATGGATTTGGGGACTTGTTGGTGATCCCGTAGGCTTTGGCCAGCGGTGTGCTGAAGAAGTCTTCTGGGCTTCCGAGTTTCAGAGCGTTGGCGTTCCATTCCGAAAGGGTTTTTTCGATACTGAAGTCGAGGTAGTCACCGTCGTAGGCGCGTCGGAAGAGCATGAACTCGTAGAGAACGAAACGCTCGTCGACGTCTTCATCCATGAGTTTCTTGTACCGGTTGATGGCCTTGAGGACATCCCCACCGACATCTTCGGTCATGATAATAGGGTAGAAGCGGAAAACTTTATCCCATCGGACGAAGGCTTCTTCGTACTTCTCGACTGCCCCTTTGATATCGGCGACATCGATGAGTTTATTGGCTTCGTAGATCAAGCGTCGTGCGTCGACCATGATTTGTTGCTGTTCGGCCAGGGCTCGGGTTTCCCAGTAGGCGTAGTTGACTTGGTCTCGCAGGGAGTTGGTCGACTTGGCGTACTCTTCGGCTGCGCCGAGTTGGACGGCCAGTTCGAGGGCTTTGATTTGTTGCTCGCGGGGTAGTTCGTTGGCGAGTTCTTGGTAGGTCGGTTCGACGGCTAATTGGAACTCAGCGGCCCACATACGTTCTTCGGTGGTTCGTTGGTCATCGGGTTTTTCGAACGCCTTGGCTTTGCTTGGGTTGTTCGCACCGTATTTGGCTTTCTTGACTTCGATGACTTTGTCGCGACCGGCGCTGGTCATATCCATGAATTGGCGTTGGAGTCGTTCGACGTCTTTCCTCGCCGTATCGATGCTTCCAAGGGTCACAGGAACGTAGCCGGTGGTTGCCAATTCGCGGTTCCCGAAATCTTTCCACTCGCGGCTAGCTTTTTCCCAGACGAACTTGGCCCGTTCATCGAGGACACCTTCTTCTTCGATGGCTTCGCCATGATACATCTGCCAGAGTGGACCGTAGCTAAAGAGCAGGTGTGGGGACTTTTTGATCGCGATACCGGCCGAGACCAATTGGTAGGCTTGTTCAAACCATTGTTTTCCGACCAACCAGTTATCGGGCTTACGGTCTGGTCCTAGGGCGTCATCGGATTTGGCGTTGAGACCTTGTTCGACGAAGTACTTGTGAAATTCCTCATCGTTTCGGAACAGCTCGCGGTACTGGAGTTTTTCGTCGGCTTTGCCCATCTTGGCTCCGACGTATTGGCCTAGATCGTATTGAAGAATCGGCTTTCTCGCATTGAACTTGGTCCCTTTGACGAGGTAGTCGATTCCTTTTTTGACCCATTCGTAGCGTTGGCGGTAGTCTTCGAATTCGGGCGATACGTTGTAGCTCAAGTTGTGAGCTTGGTGTTGCCAGACGCTGATCATGTGGGGTTGGAGCAGCGCGATTTGGTTGAGTGTGGCGCTGAAGCGGTCGAAGTACTTTTCTTCCTTGTAATGATCGGCTTGCATCCAGAGGATACTCGCTGCGATGCCTCGCATGCCGAGGGTGGCGAGTTTCATGCTCTCGCTGGCTGGATCGAGTTTCCCAAGATCCGCTTGCCCGATCGAGTAGCGGCTGCGAAGTTCCGCGATCTTACCGGATCCCTTGGTAGGCGGCTTCCCTAGGTAGAACAGGGGGAAGAGCAAAGCCACCATCGCGAGGATGTAGATAATTTTCCGACTAAGAGATCGATTGTTCACGCTGCCATCTCCCGCGTTTTGAGGAAGAAGTAACTAACCAGGGCCGTCAACACAAAGTAGCCGAACGCGATCGTCAGGTGCCGAGCCAGCAACCCTCCGAAGAGATTGTAGCCGTAGGCCACAAAGTTGGATGTGTCGAGTTGGGAAAAATTGGGCACGGCATTCTTCAACTGCGAGACGGCCAGGAGGATCCCACGGTCTGCCGTCGCGATGGCATTTTGAAGCGTCTCGTTGCCGAGTTCCATTTCGATTTGGGAGCCCATTTGCGTGGGCAACCGGATGAGCGACTCGATCGGACCGCCTCCCTTGGAGGTGGTGGTGACCAAGTTATCGACGAAGAAGCCGAAGAAGCCCAGGACCAGTGCGGCGACCGTCGCGATGATCGCAACCGGACCGGAAAGGAACGTCGAGAACATCACCCCAAAACAGATCACGATGAACATTTGGAGCCAAATGCTGATGTAGCCTTTGACGAAGTTCCACCAGAACTGCAGGTCAGCCGGACGCAGGTAGATATCGGCAGCGGCCATCCCAAGATACTGGCCTCGGTCTTGGCATCGGACGACCACTTCAAAGCTTCCGTTTGGAGCGATGTCCTGGAAGAAATCCAGGTCGGTCGCGATGTCCTTGCCTGTTGCGTCTTGTTTGAACCCCTTGAGCTTGGTGCGGACCGAGCGTCGATCGACTTGAAACTCTTTGACCTTGAAAGGCTCGTCTTCGCTTTTGACTTTGCCATCGGTGCTACGGAAGTGGATCAGACCGCCGACGGGGGTGACGATATCCCCTTTGTAGGTGCGAAACGCGCTGATTGTCAAATCGTAGAGGATGACATCGCGGAACAAGGTGGGTTGGACCCCTTCGAATCGCCATACGGCACGCGAGAGCGAATCGCCTTCGATGTACTTTTGGTACTCGGACATGTATCCGACGTTGTAGCCCTCGTTTTTCTCTCCGTCGCGACCGGTGAATTCGAGACTTTTTGCATAGATCGGAATCCGTGCCGTCAAGTCATCGATGGGGCTACCGATGACAACCTTGTCACCCACCTTGGTCACGATATGCCGGTGGCCTTTGACTTCGTTGGTCGTCCCGCGACCTTCGGAGTTCAGGGTGAAACTGTGGCGGTGTCGGTTGTTGTAGGAGGACTCCCCGGACTTGCCCGTCGGGTCGATCGAGACCAGTTCGTGGTTGTGATCGAGGCCTCGGACGACGAAGACGTAGCTCAAGAGGCCCATGGTTGCAAGAACCAGCGTACCGATGGCCGTAAAACCGAATACCCGTCCGAGGAAGATTTCGAGGGGTCGGACCGGTTTGGTGGTGATGGTGTAGATCGTGCGGCTCTTGATATCTGCTGGGATGCTAAAGCAACTGATGAAAAGCCCCAAGAGGATCACTAGGTAATTCGTCGCCGTGAGGACAAACACCAAGTACAGACGCGCTGGGCTGTCGGCATCCGGATCGAGGTACCAACCGGCGAACATCATCGCGACGATGAAGATCCCGATGAGGACCAAAATCTTCTTTCGGATCGATTCCTTGACGGCCAATTTCGCCATAGCGAAAATTCGCCGAAACGAGAGCTTAGGAATGTCGACCGTAAAGAGCTGGCCGATGATCTGCGAGACTCGCAGGAAACCCTCGGATGGACCGTACTTGAACACCGAGACGATGTATCCGATGATGAACCCAAGCAGGGCTAGAGTCACCGAAAGAATCGCGCCGTCTCGCAAGGCGTTTTTCTCGAACAACCATTCGCTGTAGGTCCAAAAATGATCGGGATTAAGCCGCATGATGAGAGGGTCTCGTGAGCGATTTCGCAGGCAACAGAATCAAAGGCAACAAAAGGGGATCAAAAGCAGGGACTAGTTACCGCCTCGGCCGCCTCGGCGACCCGGACGTTGCTCGCTCTCCTTGACGATCTCGAGGAACAGGTCCTCCATCGTGGTCGTCGGATTGTCCATCCGATCGAGTTTGCCACCGGATTTTTCAATGATCTCGCGGATCTGGGTCTTCGCCTCGTCGGTCAGGCCACTGGCGTGGATCTCGGTAAGATCCTGGATCTTCAGAAGGCTATCGACGCGTCCGAGCTCCTTGAGCTCCCCTTGATGCAAGATTGCGACCCGGTCGCAGACGTCTTGGACGTCAGCCAGTTGGTGCGAGCACATGAGGATCGTCTTTCCTTCGTCGCGAAGCCGAAGAATCAAATCCTTCATATCGCGGGTTCCGAGCGGATCGAGACCCGTTGTCGGTTCATCGAGCACCAGAAACTCCGGCTCGTTGATCAGGGCTTGAGCCAGACCGATTCGTCGTGTCATCCCTTTGGAGTATTCCTTGAGCTGTCGGCGGCGGGCGTGCTCGAGTTTGACCATCTTGATCAGGCTCTCGATGCGTTGCCTGCGGACATCGGCGGGGATGTCAAAGAGCCGGCCGTAGAAATCGAGGGTCTCTTCGGCGTTGAGAAACTTGTACAGGTAGGATTCTTCGGGCAGATACCCGATCCGTTCGTTCTTCGAAACATCGGTCGCTTCTTTGCCGAAGACAAACACCCGCCCTTGGGTCGGAAAAAGCAAGCCGAGCATCAGCTTGATCGTCGTCGACTTGCCCGATCCGTTGGGACCCAGGAGCCCGAAGATTTCGCCTCGGCGGACCTCCAGGTCCAAAGACTTCAGGGCCTGAACTTTCTTGCGACCCCAAAAGTCTCGGTAGACTTTGCCTAGATTTCGGGTTTCAACGATCGTTTGGGTTGGATCGTTGTCGTGGGCCAAAGGGCGGTTTTCCTGGTCCAGTGAGGTTGCCATGGGATCAATCGACGGTTGAAGTCAAAGGGACAAGTGGTCTGGGGACCGAAAAGAACAGGCAGACCCCAGGGATTGGCTGAACTACGATGAAATTCCCGTTGCGGTTCAGCGACAAGCTGGCTGAATCAAGGAAAAATCAACCCCCGGCGCATCGCCGAACCCCCTATGGTTTCTATAATCCGCACATGCAACGATCCGACCAACGCTACCAAGACACCCTTTGCTTCCTGCTCGACCGAGTCAATTTTGAAAAGTCGACCGATCGCGCCTGCACCAAAAACAACTTCCAGCTCGCCAGGATGGCTTATCTTTTGGAGTTGCTCGAAAACCCCCAGTTGGCAGCACCGGTGATCCATGTCGCAGGGACCAAGGGAAAAGGCTCCGTCTGTTGGTTGTTGGCCGAGGCCTTCCGCCACAACGGGCTGCGAACCGGCCTTTTCACCTCCCCGCATCTGGTCGACCTCGAAGAGCGTTTCGCCATCGATTCCCAAGCCATCGAGCCTGGAGAACTTGTCGAAATCGTCGACCAAATCCGAGCGGCAGATCGGCTCTGTAGCGACAGCCCACATGGCCAACCGACCTTCTTCGAACTGACCAACGCCATCGGCTGGTTGGCTTTCCGCAACCACAAGACCCAGGTCAACGTCATCGAGGTCGGACTCGGTGGACGTCTAGACAGCACGAATGTCTGCGAGCCGGAGCTTTGCATCATCACGAGCATCAGCTACGACCACCAACTCCAATTGGGGAACACCCTCGCTGAAATCGCGGGGGAAAAGGCCGGGATCATCAAGCCCAACATCCCAGTCATCTGCGGAGCCAGAACCCCTGAGGCCTCGAAGGTGATCCAATCCCGGGCGGAGCATCAAGGGTCCGAGCTTCTGCAGTTGGGACGGGATTTCGATGCTCGATGGACCCCAGATCCAAAGTCCCTTCGGGCCAGACTCGATTACACCGAATACGAATACGAATACGAATATGCAGGGCATCCGCAGGGAAAGCAAACAAGCTTCGAACAACCTGCGAACGTCAGGATGCTTGGCAAGCACCAGTGCGAAAATGCCGCGATCGCCATGAGAGCTTGGCGAAAGCTCAAGCAACTCGGTTGGGATCTCCAGGACCGTGCCATCGCAGAATCGCTAGCCCAGACGCAAGTTCCAGCGAGGCTTGAAGTCCTCGGGCTCGACCCGACTTGGATCCTCGACAGCGCGCACAACGAGGCCTCGATCGACGCCCTTGTCGATGCCCTCGAGAGCTATTTCCCCTCGCGGCCCAAAACCATCCTATTTGCTTGCGCGAAAGACAAGAAAGCACCCGAAATGCTCGAACGTTTGGTCGCTTCGGTCGATCGAATCGTCCTGACTCAGTTCCGCTCGAACCCCCGTTTCACGCCGGTCGAAAAACTTCTAGAGATCGCCAACTCGCTGGTCTCCAAGGCTCGCAGGGCCGATCAACGCGTTGCAACAATCCTCTCGTGCAACGATCTGCCCGGCGCCTTGGAGCTCGTCGGCCAGTCCGCCGGGTATCGCAGCCAGACCAACGACCCGTCGATGGTCTATGTCATCACCGGTTCGTTCTTCATCGCCAGCGAGGCGAAAGCTTATTTCACCTCGTGCGGCCAAATCGGACCTAGCTAACCGATTTTTAACAAAAAAACGGGAGTTTTGGATCTAGGATTAGAACAGATTAAATAAGATTAGATTTGTAGTGGGCTCGTCTCGTCTCCGAGGGTCGAATCGAGCGTGTTGAATCGAGCGTTGGGTGTTAGGCATTTTGGAGTTGGGCCAAAAGCATGCGATTGACTCTCCGGACCTTGTTGTCGTATCGCGATGGCGTGCTGCCTCAAAAGGCCCACGAGGAGCTTGGACTCAAGTTCCGTGAGAGCCAAACCGCACAAAACCTTGCAAGCAGGATCGACCGATCGCAGACGCCCCCTGCGTCGCTCGCCAGCGAACTGGCTCAAATCGAACAAACCTGTTCGCCGAACGAAGTCTCTGAGTTTCTCGATGGCGGGATGTCGCTCGATCGGGTCTTTGCGATGGAGCGAAAGTGCATCGGGTCCGACGCGATGCTCGCCGAGTTGGCGACGGTTCATACGATTTTGGCTCGCGAGTTGCTCGGCACAAGCAAAAACCCTTCGAGCGAACCGACCGCCGCATTTCTCGCACGTCTCCATGCCTTGCATGAACCGGGCGAGATACCTGCCGGGTATGCTTCCCAACGCGACGCTTCGAATCAGGACCTTGGCCCAAGGGACATGGATCGGTCAAGCAATGGAACCAACGCCAGCAGCACGAGCGCTGGCAGTACTTCTGCGACTGCTTATTCAAAGTACCGCGAGGATGGGATCGGAATCGACTTGGAGGATGGTCCGCCGGATATGGACATGGGGACCAGGGGGCTTTTCCTTCAAACGGTGGTCTTGGCCATCGCCTTGGCGATTCTGGGATGGTGGATTCTCAGCAACACTTCATTTTCATGAGCATTAAGCCTTAGCGTTGCACTGCGCGCAATGGATACTGACACGATTCGAACACGATGAACATCAAGATGAACGCAACGCCCGGTTTCTTCAATAAAGTTGATTTCGACATGAGCCTCTTTGGTTTTGCTGGTCGTCGGAGCGTGGCGCTCCATTCGGTATGCCGGTTGGCAATGTCGCTTGCGATGGTTTGGGCGTTGTTTTTTGGGGCGTTGGTCGACGGTTTGCCAATCGCAAGAAGCTATGCGTTGAGCCAAGACCCCAACGAGCTGAATCCATCCCAAGACCCCAACGCATCGAGTCCACCGAATGGTGCGCCCGGTGCCGGGGCGCCTGGCAGTGGTGCGCCCGGTGCTGGAGCGCCCGGGAGTGGAGCGCCTGGTGCTGGTGCTGGTGCGCCCAAGGATTCCGCGACGCTCAAGCGACCGACCGAGCCCAAGCAAGCGCCCAACCCTCGGGCATTTGATATCAAGCCAGACGAGCAGGGAATGATTCAGTTCCAGTTCCGCGATCAGGCTTGGCCCGATGTCCTGCAGTGGGTGGCTGATGTATCGGGATTGGCCCTGGACTGGCAGGAGTTGCCTTCGGATCTGCTGAGCATCTCAACACCAGGAAAAGCATCCTTGAGCGAAACGCGCGACATGATCAATCGCCATTTGCTCACCCGAGGCTTTACGATCTTGGAGTTCCCCGGTGTTTTGCAAGTCGTCAAGACCAAGGAAGTCAATGCTTCGTTGATCCCTCGCGTCGATCCCGAGGAGCTCGAATCGCTTCCTGCGAATCGTTTTGTCCGTACGACCTACAAGCTCGACACCTTGATCGCCAAAGACCTGATCGAGGAGCTCAAGCAGTTGATCAGTGCGAATGGATCGATGAGAGCCTTGAGCAAAACCAATCGACTCGAAGCGATGGACACCGCAGCGAACCTTGCAGAGATCCATCGGATTATCAGCCAGGAGCAGTCCGATGAGGTTTTGAACAATTTGGCTCGCGAGTTTGAGGTGCAGCATGTGCGAGCCACGGACGTCCGAGAGCAGCTCGCCCAGTTCCTGAAACTCGAACCTTCCAAGAACTCCAATCCGCAACCGGGCCGAATGAGCCCCGAGGAAATGGAGGCACAACAGCAGATGATGATGCAACAACAGCTCGCACAGCAGCAAGGCCGCCAGGGAGCGCCCAAGCCGGCTACCCCGAGTCGCGCTGAGGTCTATTTGATCGCCAATACCCGACGCAACAGCATCATCGTCAATGCCCCCCCCGACAAAATGGCGATCGTCGCCGCGTTTATCACACGCGTCGATGTCTCCAATCCAGACGAGGACTACCAAGCGTTGACAACTCGGATGAAGGTCTATCGCTTGAGCAGTTTGGACCCCAAGCAGTTTGTCAGTTCGCTCATGGCACTGAACGTCTTGGAACCGACAACCCGCCTCGAAGCCGATGACAAGAACAAGTCGATGATCGCTTACGCTTCGCTGGCCGACCATTTGACGATCCAAGAGACGCTCAAGAAGCTCGACGGTTCGGCAAGGCAAGCCGAGGTGATCGCCCTGCGACGACTTCGAGCCGACGAGGTCGCTGGAACCATACGCATGCTTATGGGAGTCGACCAAGACAAAAAGGACGACAACCAAAGGCGAAACTACTTCTCCTATGACTTCTACAACCAACGCAACAAAGAAACCTCGAAAGATATGCTGCGAATTGGAGTCAATGCCGAGAGCAACCAACTGATCCTCTGGGCCAACGAGTACGAGTCGGAGGAGATCAAAAAGCTGCTGCTCAAACTCGGCGAACTCCCCCCCGAGGCCAGGAGCGATCAACGGATCCGAACCATCGATGGGAACCGCAGCGAGCAGATGCGCGAGTATCTAGAACGACTCAAGCGGACGTTTGACCAGAAGGGGATCGAGCTGGAAATCCCTGCTGAATCGGAGTTCAAGAGCGACGAGCCGACCGATGGCGCAAAACCCAGCGATTCAGACAAGCCCGTTCCCAAAGCGCCCGAGCTGATCCAGATCGGGGCAAACGAGCCCAAAAGCAAGTCGCACGATGCGACCCGAGCCAACGTCTTTGTCGCAACCGAAACCACTCAACAAACCAGCAACAGCGATGCTCCCGGCAAAAGCGCTGCTGCTGGCAAAAGCGCTGTGAAAATCCGGTTCGATGAACAAGGCAATTTGGTGTTGGAATCCGACGATACCAAGGCCCTCGATCGGCTCGAAGAATGGATGATCAGCAATACCCCTCCGGAAAAGGAATACGACGTCTTCCAGATCCGTCACGCGAGAGCTTATTGGATCAAACTCAACCTCGAAGAGTACTTCAAGGACGATTCGAACAAGAAAAACGATGGAGACGTGTTGCTCGGCTTCCTTTTCGGTATGGAGTCGAGCAAGCGGGACGACGATGGGCCCCAGCTCGGCAAGAAGCGCAAGCTCAAGCTCATGAGCGACTCGGACTCCAATACACTTTTGATCAGCGGTGCGAGTCCCTCCCAATTGAAGACCATTCAGAGGCTTGTCGATCTTTGGGATAAACCCGAAAAGCAAGACAAGCAGAACCTGCGATACACCAAGACCGTCAAGGTCGAGTACTCGAAGGCTCAGAACGTCGCCGACGCGATCAAGGACGCATTCCGAGACCTCTTGAGCTCCAACGACAAGGCCTTGGCCCGCGGCCAAAAGGAGTCAGGTCAAGCCGGGGCAGGCAAGGAGTCCAAGCATCAATCCGAGGACTCGATCTCCGAAGGAGGGATGAATTACGATTTCTCAGGAAAACTCAGTTTGGGGGTCGATGCGATCACCAACACGATCATCGTCAGTGCCAAGGGGGAAGATCTGCTGAAATTGGTCAGCGATATGATCCAAGAGCTCGATCTGAAGGCCAAACGGAACGAAGCCGTCGAGGTCCTGGCCGTCGGGGGCACGAGCACCATCGCCTTGGAAAAAGCCCTTAAGAATCTGCTCCGTCCCCAAAATGGTATGGACCCAAACGCTCGGTCCCCTCAAAATCTCAAACTCTCACCCGAGGGCCAAGGCGGCCTTCCAAGCAATCCACAGCGGCAAGAAGCAAATCGATGAGTATTTTAGAAGGACAAACAGCAATCGTTTCAGGCGCAGCGCGAGGGATCGGAGCGGCGATCGCTAAATCGCTGGCCGCCGAAGGAGCCAATGTCGCCGTCAACGATATTCGTGAACCTACCGAGACCGTCGAGGCGATTCGTGCCATGGGGCGCAAGTCGATCTCCTTGGTCGGGGATGTCTCGGACCAAGCGGCTGTCGAAGCGATGGTCCAACGATGCAAAGACGAACTCGGCCCAATCTCGATCCTCGTGTCCAACGCCGCTTTCAGCGATCGCGAACTTTTCTATCAAGCGAATATGGATGGTTTCCGCAAGACCATCGATGTGTGCATGTGGGGACCCTACTATCTTGCCCGAGCCGTGGCCAACCAAATGATCGCTCAGAAGGTGCAAGGGAACATGGTCTTTGTCAGCTCCCCACACGCCTACAAGCCGATCCCCGGCGCGACGGCTTACAACATGGCCAAAGCCGCTTTGGATCAGCTCGCCAAAACCGCTGCCGTGGAACTCTCCGAGTACCGCATCCGAGTCAATTTGGTCCATCCAGGCTGGACTGATACGCCAGGAGAACGAAAGTTCTTCTACGAAAACGAACTGCAGGAGCATGGTAGCAACCTGCCTTGGGGACGCCTTGCGAAACCCGAAGACATCGCCCACGGCGTGGTCTTTCTGTGCGACCCCCGCAGCGACTACATCACCGGAGCGACCCTCTCGATCGATGGCGGTATCGTCCTGCCTTATCAGGAGATGTTCCGGATCCGTAACCGGCCCAAAACAACCTAGAGCCACGAAAATCTAGAGTCCCGAGTTTGCAAGCTCACCTCCAAATGGATTTGGATGCTCGATGCATGAGTTCGATATCATCACGACATTGGCCGGCGGTTTCACCGCCGCGTTGATATTCGGGTATATCTGCCATAGGATCCGCATCTCGCCGATCGTCGGTTTTCTCGTCGCCGGGATCGTCGTCGGCCCGACGACTCCAGGGTTCACGGCCAATGAGCAAATCGCCGCTCAACTTGCTGAAATCGGCGTGGTTCTGTTGCTATTCGACGTCGGACTCCATTTCGATTTGCAGGAGCTCGGGCGCGTTCGCAGAATCGCCCTCCCGGGTGCTCTGCTCCAATGCGCCGGCTCCTTCCTGGCCACCTTCCTGATGATGCTCTGGTTTGCCTCAAGCTGGCAGGAAGCTTTATCGATGGGAATCGCAATGTCGTTTGCCAGCACCGTGGTCGTCACGCGCGTGCTGAGCGATGTCAATGAACTTCAGACACCGACGGGGAACTTGGCCATCGGCTGGCTGATCGTCCAGGATGTCTTGGCCGTTCTGGCGTTGGTCCTATTGCCGAATCTCAAAGGGATCGAAGGAGCTTCGTGGTTCAGCTTGATCGGGGTCCTGGAGATCGCCGCTTTGAAGATCGTGATCTTGATCGCAGCGGTGATGTTTCTCGGTGGACGATTGATTCCCAGGATCCTCCATAGAGTCGCCGAGACCCGTTCTCGGGAACTTTTCACGCTGACGATTTTGGTCATCGTACTGGGCTTGGCGCTGGTCTCCTCGAAGGGCTTTGGTGTGTCGATGGCCTTGGGGGCTTTTTTGGCAGGGGTAGTCATCGGGCAATCGGACTTCTCCGTGCGAGCCACGACCGATGCCTTGCCGATGCGGGACGCCTTTGCTGCCCTGTTTTTTGTATCGGTCGGGATGCTCTTCGATCCGG
>JAJTEK010000208.1 GCA_021299695.1 Pirellula sp.
CTGCGTATCTAATGAACCACAGCAGCGACCTCGCCGGTAGACATGTCCAAAATCTCGCGAAAAATGGACCGATGGTGGGCGATATGTCCACGCGATGGACATGTTCAGCGGACATGGGTAAAAAGCCGCCGCTTTTGGACACGTCGATGTGCGATGTTGGCCCGGATAAGTCGCCGTCGAAATCATTTTTGAAGCACTTCCAACAGGGCCGGGTGTTTGTAAATCGTCTCTCTGCCGCGCTTTTCGCCGACCATCACTCCAATGCGTTCGAGTTCTTGCAAATACTCCGAGGCCGTCTTTCGCTTGGCGATTCCCGCATCGACGATGAAACTGATCTTGCAGTAGGGCTGTCGGAATATCAGCTCGATGAGTTCCTTGGAGTAGATCTTGGGTGCCTCGGTACGACAACGGTCCACGGTCAGATCGAAGAGCTCGCGGATGGCCTGAATGCGACCGGTCGTCCAAAGAGCCGTTTCCTCGACGCCGCGAAGCATGTAGAGCAACCACGGTTCCCAGTCGTCGATTTCGGTCACTTCCCGCAGCAGGCGGTAATAATCTGGCTTGTTCTGGATGATGAAGCGGCTGATGTAAAGGACGGGGATCTGCAACAATCCCATATGCACTAAATACAAGATGTTGAGGATCCGACCGGTTCTGCCGTTGCCATCGGTGCATGGATGGATCGCTTCGGACTGGTAGTGGGCGACCGCCATTCGGATCAGTGGATCTGGCCCATCTGCCGCAAGCAAATAAGATTCTAAATTACGCAGTTTCTCGACCAATGCCGGCCCTCCCGAGGGCGGAGTGTAGATCACGCTCCGCGTTCGGGTATCGCTGATTCTTACATGATCGCTGGGCGAACGGAAATCGACGGTTTGTCCCCGCAGGATACGGCAGGTTTCGCGAACGAGCTCGATTGAAAACGGCTGTGAGGCAAGGGCTTCGTAGCCGTTGCGAAGCGCTGTGCGGTAGCGTAAGACTTCCTTGGTGCTCGGATCGGCATCCACCGACTCTTCCACCGCCGCGCGAAATAAATCGTCCTGAGTGGTGACAATGTTTTCAATTTCAGAGCTCAGCTTCGCTTCTTGCAATGGAATGGCATTGATAAGGATCGCTTGATCGGGAATCAGCCCGCCAGCACCCTTGAGTTCGGCAAGCGCCCGGCTAGCGGCAACGCACTGCTTGAGCACAGCCTTGGTCTCGACGTCCGCACGCGGTGGCAACGATGGGAGATCGTCGTACGGCTGCTGGGGGTTAAAGCTCATAACCTAGCCCCTTTAGGTTCGCTTTAATGGTCTGCTCTAGCTTGGCGGACTCAGCGAATTGGGCTTGCAACTCTGCCACAAGTCTTGGCATTTTTTCCTCGAATGGCTCGCCGTCGTCCTCGACTTCTTCGGCACCGACATAGCGACCAGGGGTTAAAACATAGCCATGCGAAGCGATCTGTTCGGTGGTGGCGGAAAAACAAAAGCCGGCGATGTCGGTGTAGGTGGGAGCGGGGTGGTGATTCTCTTGTGGTTTCGTCACAGGCTGCAAGCCTATGCCACGCCAGGTGTGGTAGGTGGAGGTGATTTTCTTTAGGTCGGCGTCGGTCAGCTCGCGGTGCACACGATCGATGAGCGTGCCGAGCTTGCGCGCGTCGATGAAGAGGGTTTGCTTGCGACGGTCGCGGAACCCCCGTTTGGAATCCGATTTTTTATTCTTGGCTAAGAACCAAAGGCATACCGGAATCTGGGTGCTGTAGAAAAGCTGACCAGGAAGCGCGACCATGCAGTCGACAAGGTCTGCTTCAATCATCGCGCGGCGAATCTCCCCTTCGCCGGATTGGTTGGAAGACATGCTCCCGTTGGCTAGTACAAAACCAGCCATGCCCTCTGGGGCTAGGTGGTGGATGAAATGCTGCACCCAAGCGAAGTTCGCATTCCCCTTGGGCGGCACTCCAAACTGCCATCGCACGTCGTCGTCCTTGCGGAACCAATCCGAGTCGTTGAACGGCGGATTCGCAAGCACGTAATCGGCGCGGAGGTCCGGATGCTGGACGTTGCGGAACGTGTCGGCGTGTTCCTTGCCGATGTCGGCCTCGATGCCTCGGATGGATAGGTTCATGATCGCAAGACGCCGCGTGGTGGCGTTGCTCTCTTGGCCGTAGATGCTGATGTCCCCAAGCTTCCCTCCATGGGACTCGACGAACTTCTCCGACTGCACAAACATCCCGCCTGATCCACAAGCCGGGTCATAGATTCGACCTTGGTACGGAGCAAGCATTTCAACGAGCAGCCGCACGACACATGAAGGCGTATAGAACTGGCCCCCGTTCTTGCCTTCGGCGCTGGCAAACCGGGTAAGGAAATACTCATACACTCGGCCGAGCAGATCGACCGAGCGGTGGGTGGTCTCCCCCTCGCTCGCAGCGGTCAGGCTGATGGTGGCAATGAGGTCGATCAGTTCGCCGAGCCGGTGTTTGTCCAGGCCGGGACGAGCGTAGTCCTTGGGCAGGACCCCTTTGAGGCGTGGGTTGTCGCGCTCGATGGCGACCATGGCATCATCGACGACTTTGCCGATCGTGGGCTGCTTGGCGTTGGCCTGAAGGTGGGACCAGCGGGCGTCGGTGGGTACCCAGAAAACGTTTTCCGCTTTGTATTCGTCCGGGTCTTCGGGATTTGCCCCGGCGTAGTCCCCTTCGCCTGCCAGAAGCTTGGCTCGATGCTCCTCGAAGGTATCGGAGATATATTTTAAGAAGATCAGGCCGAGAACCACGTGCTTATATTCCGCGGCATCCATGTTGTTGCGGAGCTTATCGGCGGCAAGCCAGAGTTTGGCCTCGAACCCGATGTTGGCGGTTGTCTTGGTTTCGGATGCTTTCTTCTTGGCCATGGGTCAGATCGCGAGCGGTTCACTGCAAAAAGTTAGAATTGCAACAGTCTTATAAAAGCGGAACGGCGCAAACCGTCCGGTGAAGGATCCACGGTAGACTCCAAGATCAATCTCAAAGGGGTATCGCAGGATAGTTCGACTCACCGGGCAAGTTGTGCCGCTCGGCCTGAGTGGGCCATCAGTCTACCAAAACCGAGAGGATGGCAACATACAACCCGGCGCAGCAAAGTTCGCGATTTGCGAAATCCCAAGCTACCAGGGAGCAGCCCCAAGCATCCTGGATTTGAGCGTTAGGGCTTTTGGGCAAGCAACGCATTCGCGAGTTTTTCGCCGATCGATGCATCGAGAAGTCCTTCGAAGCGTCCGGCGGAGGGGTTAATCCCGAGCTCTGCAAGAGTCTCGCGAGGGACATCTTGAGGGCGAGCGATGGCCGGTTCGATCATGACTTGGAACGGAAACCTACCGCGCCAAAGTTTGGGAACTAGGCCACGGGCACCATTGGTCTTTGCTTTCCAGAGGCCCAGCAGCACACCGGTCTCGTAGTGGTGCAAGAAGAGATAATCCCCTTGGGTTACTTGCAACGGCCAAGCGGTATTCGAAGCGAAAACTTGATGCGTCATGCAATCCAGATAGGTATCGCTGTTGCACTCAAAGACAAAATGGCTCATGGGGGGAGATTTCCAGGCTGAGGGACGTTCATTTTTTGGAAGTCATGCAGTCTAGCGGAAATTGAGGCGGATCGAAATCGCGGAACGGGCCGGAGAGACACACCTTTCTGCCAACATGCTATGTGGTTCTCAAGCGAAGTTAACCAGAAGGTTTTACTCCCCTTGAGCCGATCATCCCCATCCTTGAGCAGTCGCTTGTGTCCTCCACGGCGGACTGGGTCGACAGCATCGTTGGCCATGCCGATCCGTGGAAGCTACGATGGTTCCTTTCTCGCTTTTCCACGAGCAACTGCACGTTCGATGATATGCCGCAGGGCGTCTGTGGTGCCATCAAGAAACGCCGTGGGTTCCAACCGTTTCGCGAACTTGGACGTGTCGCAGGCCGACGAAATCCTATGGAGATTCCCCGACGCAAGATTCTAAGCGATTGGGAATTCCCACAGGCTCGATGGTGCTTTGCGCGGCAAAGCACGCTTCACACATTGCAGGCGATCCAAGTTGTGGTGGGTTATTCGGGATTGCGTTTGCCCGATGGTCCTATGCCCCAACGGGGCGGCGGGATCGCGGGTTCATTGAACGAAACCCGATGGTCTTATGCCCCAACGGGGCGCAAGGGGATAGCCCAGGGCAAAGCGAAGCGCCGCCCTGGGATTCGGGACGAAACAATTTTCGCTAGCCCTGAAAGGGCGAAAGAATGGTTAATCCCATACATAGCGTTCATCAAATTGTATTTCGTATTTTTCTAACAATCGGCGGTATTCTTCTTGAAAGGTGACCACCCTGTGATGCTCCGCCTGGGTTGCTATGTAATCCT
>JAJTEK010000209.1 GCA_021299695.1 Pirellula sp.
GGGCAGTATTGCCTTCCATTTCCCTCGACGGCCGTGACACCTTGGATTCGCGAAGCCAGGGAGGCCGACGCCATGAACGAGCCACCGATGCAGGTCAGATCCTGGACATAGATCTTCATTCCCCATTGCTTGGCCGCAGCGCTCAGGAGGATCGAATCGCTGATTCCTTTGCAGGCTTTGACGGCTACTCCGGAATAGCCTTGTTGTTTTGCGAATCGCAGCATTTCCAGATCGGTCAGCGATTCATCGATCACCACGGGTTTGAGCCGACTGACTCGGTGCATGGTGACTTCTTTCCGCAGTCGCAGGTCGCGTCCCATGGGCTGTTCGATGTAGTGGATTTTTGGGACGGCCTCTCGATTGAGTCTCTCGAGCCTTTCGAGGAAATCGATCACGTAGTCTTCGTTTTCGCAGGCTTCATTGAAGTCCAACGAATACGAGAACGGTTTGGTCGGGAACGCTCTCGAAGCGATCCGATCGATCTCGACGACGCGTCCGACGTCGGCATCGAGTTCCTTGCCCGTGAGCTTGATTTTCAGATGGGATAGCTGTTGGCTTCGGATCCAATCCTCGAGGGTCTCGGGGAGCCCGTCGTCGATTTTGCGGTTTAAATCATCTTTGCTCAGGGGATCGAGCGAACCGACCAGATGGTACAGGAACAAAGTCGGCGCTGTTTTTGGAGCGATGATCTCGGAGAAATCCTTACCGAGGAATTCCTCGCCCAGGAAGTGCGACAGATCGGTTCCGACATGTTCATGGGTAAAGCAGTCGAAGGAATTTTTCCCATGCAATCGTCCGTAGGCATCGTGCAAGGCGATATCTAAGGGGGAGACGGCAAGAGCGATCGCAAGATCTGGGATCGCTTCGGTCAGTTTCATCGAAGCGGCGAGTTCCTCGGCGAGTCTCTTGGCGATGGGCTTGATTTGACTAGCCAGGTGCAGGGGATGCTGATCGGCAAGAAGGCTCGTCGCCGCAGCGACGATCCGTTCGGCCAGCACGATAACGGTCTTGAGCGCCATTTCGGGGGACAGGCTAGTCGAGGGCCAGGCCCAAGCCGTCCCCATAGTCATCTCGCCGATGCCGTGCGCTTTTTTCTTGGTGTTTTGGTCTTCGAGGCTCAGGGCCACGCGGAAGACTGTTACATCCTTGACCACCCGTCCACCGAATTTAAGTGGCGATCGATACAGATAAGGAAACTTTTCGGATTCAGCTTCAACGACGGCAATCTTCGACTTGCTCATGGAAAGAGACTCGGTGCTCCAAAAAGGCTCAAACGGTATCCAATGGGTCTTCAGGGCGATAGCATAGACATTCCGCGATGGGGCACGAAAGGGTCCCAAGTGAAAATTCCTGAGGAATTCCGTGACTTCTCAATTTTTATTGGGCGGTTTGCTCGGGTTTTCAGAGGTCTAAGAAGAACGATTGGTGGGGTTATTGGCGGGCTTCGAGTTGCCTAGCGATGTATTTAGCCAAGACGTCGGTTTCCAAGTGCACCGTGTGACCGGGCTGAAGGTTTCCGAGGGTGGTGACCTCGAGGGTATGAGGGATCAGGGCGACGGAAAAGTGGTCATCGTCGGCTTCGACGAGCGTCAGACTGACTCCATCGATGGTGATGGATCCTTTGGGGGCCATTTGGCGAAGCAGCGGGATCGGCGCGGTGAATTCATAGAATCGCCATTGCCCCTCGTTGCGGATGTGCCTTAGGAGTCCGAGCCCATCGATATGGCCTGTGACGAAATGCCCTCCGAGCCGGTCGCCGACTCTCAGCGAGCGTTCGCAGTTGACCTCTTGGCCGGGGGATAAGCATCCGAAGTTGGTTTTGGAGAGGGTTTCCGAACCGAGTTCGAAGTGGCAAAGCGAGCCATCGATTTCGACGACCGTTAGGCAGCAACCCGAAAGGGCGATGCTGTCGCCGAGTCCGATCGGCTTGCCGTCGGAGCTGACAAGCTTACCGAGATCGAAGATCATGCGTTTGCCCGGTCCGGCAGGGATCGCGGCTTTCAGGATCGCTTTGGATTCAACGAGTCCGGTGAACATGTATCAGGAGCCTTCAAAAGTACAAATTCTTCAGCACAGAGTAGCGGTTCGTCGGAATTCGGCAACTCGGTCGGTTTGGTTTTTTGGTTCTCATTAGGGGTGAGGGGTCTCAGGGAGACTAGCAAAATTTGCAAAGATCTGACAGAATTCGGCCATCGCGTATCGGCATTGCAATTTCCTTTCACTGAGACACAAACCATGAGCTTGATCGAAAACATCCAAGGCCGCCAAATCTTCGATTCCCGGGGAAATCCAACCGTCGAGGTCGACGTTCGATTGGTCGATGGTTCGTTCGGTCGGGCTGCGGTTCCCAGCGGTGCTAGCACCGGGGCGCATGAGGCTTGGGAGCTGCGAGATGGCGACAAGACCAAGTACATGGGCAAGGGGGTCCTCGGGGCGGTGGCCAACATTCATGACAAGATCGCCGATGAGCTGATCGGGATGGATGCTTTGGATCAACGGTCGATCGATGCGACGCTGTGTGCCCTTGATGGGACCCCGAACAAGAAGAACTTTGGAGCCAACGCGATTCTAGGCGTTTCGTTGGCAGTGGCCAAAGCTGCGGCGGATTTCACCGGTCAGCCCTTATACCGCTACCTCGGTGGTGCCGGTGCGCATCTTTTGCCTGCCCCGATGATGAACATCGTCAATGGTGGCCAACATGCCGACAACTCTGTCGATGTCCAAGAATTCATGGTGCTGCCTTTAGGGTTCGACTCTTTTAGCGAGGCATTGAGGGCCGGTACGGAAATTTTCCACAACCTCAAGAAAGTGCTCAGCGAGAAGAAACTCAACACCTCCGTTGGGGACGAGGGCGGTTTTGCACCCGACCTCAAGAGCAATCGCGAAGCTTTGGACCTGATCATGGAAGCCATTCAACGTGCTGGTTACGAAGCCGGCAAGGAGATTTTCATCGCCTTGGACGTCGCGGCAACGGAGTTTTACGACGAGAAGACCAAGAAATACACGATCGATGGCAAGCAGCTATCGGGGGACCAGATGGTCGACTTTCTGGCCGATTGGGTAGCCAACTATCCGATTTTGTCGATCGAAGACGGCTGTTCGGAAGACGATTGGGATTCCTGGAAGAAGCTGACTGACCGAGTTGGTTCCAAGATCCAGCTTGTCGGTGACGACCTCTTCGTAACGAACACCGAGCGGCTTCAGCGTGGGATCGATGCTGGGATCGCCAACAGCATCTTGATCAAGGTCAATCAGATTGGGACGTTGACCGAAACGATCGAAGCGATTCAATTGGCCCATCGCAATGGCTACACGAGCATCTCGAGCCATCGCAGCGGTGAGACCGAAGATTCGACGATCGCCGACTTGGCCGTGGCCCTTTCGACCGGTCAGATCAAGACCGGGTCGGCATCCAGGTCCGACCGGATGGCCAAGTACAATCAGCTTTTGCGGATCGAAGAAGAACTCGGTGCCGGTGCCCGTTATGCCGGTCCGCTGTTCCGACGCCACAAGTAAAGATCCTCTCATTACCCTTTAATCCCCGAAAGGTTGGCAACAAGTGCCCCGACGGACCGACATCCACAAGATTTTGTTGATTGGATCAGGCCCCATTGTCATTGGCCAAGCTTGCGAGTTTGACTATTCGGGGACCCAGGCTTGCAAAGCCCTTCGCGAGGAGGGTTTTGAGGTCGTGCTAGTCAACAGCAATCCGGCGACGATCATGACCGACCCGGCCTTGGCTAACCGGACCTACATCGAGCCCTTGACTTGGGAATTCGTGGCCAAGGTCATCGAGCGGGAGCGGCCCGATGCGATCTTGCCGACACTCGGAGGCCAGACGGCATTGAACATCGCCATGGAGTTGGCCAAGCATGGGGTGCTTGAGAAATTCCGATGCGAGATGATCGGTGCGAATCCCGAGGTGATCCACAAGGCCGAGGCGCGTGACGCGTTCAAACTAGCCATGGAGAAGATCGGGATGGAGGTATGCCGAGGGCATGTGGTCCATACGATCGCCGAGGGCCGCGAGGCTCTTGCCGATGTTGGGCTCCCGTGCGTGGTTCGACCGAGTTTCACCATGGGTGGTAGTGGATCTGCGATCGCTTACAACCGCAACGAGTTTGACTCATTGGTGCAAAACGGATTGACCCTTTCTCCTATTACGGAGGTCCTGATCGAGGAATCGATCATCGGTTGGAAGGAGTACGAAATGGAGGTGATGCGCGACGTGGAGGACAACGTCGTGATCATCTTCTCAATCGAAAACTTCGATTCCATGGGGGTCCACACTGGCGATTTGATCACCGTGGCACCGGCCCAAACCTTGACCGACAAAGAATACCAACGCATGCG
>JAJTEK010000210.1 GCA_021299695.1 Pirellula sp.
AGCCAAGACGCCAGGATTGGTCCTATCGTCGAACCATCAAGTCTGTTTCATCTTCGCCACTGGTAAATAATCCCACGATAATGATCAAATCTCCGTCAATTCGAAAATAGACGACTGAGGTGAATCGCTTCAAACGACATGACCTAAAACCCGTATGATTTGCCGGGAACAGATACGGGTTGTCCATTATCCGATTCAGAGCCTTATAGAATTCTGATTCGAATCGATCGCCAAGACCCGGCGATATTCTCTCAAACCAATCGATGCCGCGAAGAAGTTCCTTTTGTGAATCTTCGGTAAGTCTTGCGATCATTTGCCTCGCGCAACCCGAATTCTTTCCCTGAATTCCTCCAAGTTTAAGGCACTAGAGGGATCTTTTTTGTACTCGGTCCAACGCCGATCAAGCTCCGCTTGTTGTGCTGGAGAGAGATCTATTCCAAAATCATCTGGAAGCCTATCCCAAATAACTTGGGCGATCTTCAATTGTTCGCTCGGCGTAAGCGATGAGATCTCAGACAGTACTTGCTCTAGTGTCATTTGCTTTTCCTCCGACCTGATTGTAATGGGAAGCACTTGGCGAGGCAAATCCGCTCCAGCAAGTGATTTTGGGCTTGAGCCGCTATCCCGTTTTTCTTAACCACAGAACACACCGAACACACGGAAATAAATCCTCCAGCCGCTATGTTATCTTTCCGTGTGTTCGGTGTGTTCCGTGGTTCCCTCCTATTCTTGTTTTCCGTGGATCCCTGATCTTTGACAACAAGAGCGAGTTCATGGTCGCCGCACCGTCGTCTCAGGTTGGCCACGATTGTTCCATTCGATGCGGGCAAGTCTCCAATTTCTAATTCCGCAATCACCGCTGCACTCATTACTATTGCCGCAATTGGGCTACCGACGCGAAAACAATGTCAAAAAAGCCAATTTTCCTGTCATCAGAACGAATAAACCTCCGGCGAGAGCATGCCCCTAATCCCTTCCCTGAACTAGATCCCTGGGTGCCCAAAAAGATGACAACTTCAAGAAATCGACGATTTTTTTTCGTCGCGATTTGGGGCTTCGGCCTTTATGCTTTGATTTGCGTCGGAGTATTCTTGTTTCAGCGATCCTTGCTTTACTTTCCCACGGACCATCCCCGATCGACAAGATTGGTGCCTTGGGTTGACGACGGCCAGACCATTGGGTACTGCCACGAAACGCCATCCCCCAACGCGGTTTGGCTTATGATGCACGGAAACGCTGGGCAGGCGTCCGACCGAGACTATGTACTCGAACACTTGGCCGATCACGAAGCATTGTATGTGCTGGAGTATCCAGGCTATGGCAAACGCGATGGCTCACCGTCTAAGAGTTCGATCGACGCTGCTACCCAGGAGGCCTATCGGATTCTTCGTTCTCGATACCCAAACACACCTGTCTGTGTTATCGGGGAATCACTCGGTAGTGGCCCCGCATCAAGGCTTGCGACCTCCCAGCCTCCACCTGCAAAAATCGTTCTAATTACCCCGTTCGATTCGATGGTGCGTGTCGCATCGGAGAAGTTCTTCTTTTTACCCGTTTGGTTGCTACTACTCGACCGCTGGGACAACACCGAATCCTTGCAAGGCTTTCAAGGAAACATCGACATCTATGCCGCAGAAGCCGACGAAGTAATTCCAATCCTTCACGCTAAGGCGCTCAGTGAGACTTCCCCAAACATCCGTTTCCATGTGCTGCCGGGGGGACACAACGATTGGTCATCTTGCGATCGCGTTACTATCTCTCAATAGTCGCAAGCTGAAGAGCACTGGCAAGAAACCGGGTACAGTCCCCACGCGATAGGGTCAAGTGATCCGCTTCAAGTTGGCTTTTCAATGACTCAAAAATGGGTCTAGCAGCATCGGCGATTGATTTTTGCTTTTCCATGTCAGTTTCCTATTCTCCAGTTTTGATCTGCCACTTGACGATGCCGTCGCAGCGTACTTTAGGCCAATTGTATAGAGCATTCCTCGGCCGGGCAATTTATTGGCTCACTATCTTGAAATGCAGGGAAGAATCAAACCGCCTAAAACGAGTGTTCGTTGACATGCACGTGTAGAAGGCCAACCCCGTCTGGCAAGTGATCCTGGGGCTGAGCCGCTATCCCGTTTTTCTTAACCACAGAACACACCGAACACACGGAAATAAATCCTCCCGGGGTTATGTTATCTTTCCGTGTGTTCGGTGTGTTCCGTGGTTCCCTGCTTTTCGGCGACAAGAGCGAGTATGTGGTCGCGGCTCCGCAGTATCGAGCTGCCGCCAACACGGCGATGGGTTGGAAGAACTCGCCTCGTATCGCTCAGCAGAGTTACGTGCTGGTCACCGAAAATGATTTCGCGAAGGCGGCCGGAGTGGCGAAGGTGGTGGTGTCGCCTCCTGCGTTTTGCCCCAAACGCAGAATCCTGGCGGGCTTGGTCAAGTTCCTCGCCGTTGGCTGCGGGTTAAACGAAATTGCGCCTTCGGCGGACTCAATTGGCGCGTAGCCACCTGTCGCCAGACGGTGGAGGCGTTGCTCGCGCCGCCGTCCACCGCTTGGCAGCGGATGGCCACGATTCGACAGCAGACGATTCACCTTCCCCGGACGTAGCCACCTGTCGCCAGACGGTGGAGGCGTTACTCGCGCCGCCGTCCACCGCTTGGCAGCGGATGGGTACGATTCGCTTATCCCAGCCCATTCGTTTCCTCGGCAATCCCTGGGCCAACTCACCAAACCATCCTGAAAACCGCTATAATCCGGGCGACTGTCTACGTTTTCTCTAACCCCTCTAAATCGTGGAATCCTATCCTCCTGGACTTGCAAGAGGCTGTACGAAGGAACCATAATACAGCTAGGACCTTCTGACGGTAGAAAATACCCGTCGGCAATCCAAACCCCCAAAGAGGGGTTCCCGCCATCGGCCCTCGGGCTGACCCCTCCCTACCTCCAAACCCTTCAACACGGAATCGTGCCATGCTAAACTTTTTTGGCGGTTCGCATCGGATGTGCAGCGGGCTTTCGCGACGCAGCTTTCTGTCGGCTGGATCCCTATGCTTTGGGATCGGCGGGTTTTCCCTAGCCGACTTGCTCCGAGCCGAAGAGCAAGCCGGCAAAAAGAGTACGCACAAGGGTCTGATCAATATTTTCCTCGGTGGCGGTCCGCCACACCAAGACATGTGGGAAATTAAGACGGAGGCTCCCTCGGAAATCCGAGGCGAATTCAGTCCGATCGCGACGAACGTTCCCGGTATCCAAATTTGCGAGGTCTTCCCCCAACTCGCACAGCGGATGGATAAGTCCGTGGTGATTCGATCCGTCGTCGGTTGCAAAGACCGACACGAATCCCATCAGTGCATGAGCGGATGGTTCCCCGACGATCTGAAAGCTCTCGGCGGCCGACCTTCGATCGGCTCGGCGGTGACCAAACTCCAAGGATCGGTCGACCCTGCTGTTCCACCGTTTGTTGGGCTCGCCTCGAAAACCCAGCATGGTCCTTGGTCCAATTCCGGAGAGGCCGGTTTCTTGGGGGCAGCTTACTCGGCTTTCAAACCCGACGGACCTGGGATGGAAAACATGAAACTCCAGTCGATCGGTCTCGACCGGCTCAAGGATCGACGCCGTTTGCTTACCAGTCTCGATACCATGCGACGCGATATCGACAACTCCGGAGTCATGGCCGGAATGGACGCATTCGAACAACGGGCCTTGGATGTGCTGACCAGCAGCAAACTCCTAGACGCCTTGGATCTGAGCAAAGAGGATCCTAAACTGGTCGAACGCTACGGGGATGGTAAGCCCTACAAATACCAGTACGATGGCGCACCGACGTGCAACGACCACCTCCTGATCGCTCGACGTTTGATCGAAGCGGGTGTTCGTGTCGTGAGCCTAAGCTATGGACGTTGGGATTCTCACGGTGCGAATTTCGACCTTGTCCGCGACCACGGCAGTAAACTCGATCAATGCCTAAGCGCTCTGATGGACGACCTGACGGCGCGGGGCATGCTCGACGATGTGACGATCATCGTCTGGGGTGAATTCGGTCGGACCCCCAAGATCAACAACGGAGCAGGCCGCGATCACTGGGCCCAGGTCAGCAGCGCATGGATGGCTGGCGGAGGGATGAGAGTCGGACAGGCGATCGGTGCGACGAATCGGCTCGGTGAATACGCCAAGGAAAGACCGGTTCACATGCAAGAGATTATCTCGACGCTCTACCATAACTTGGGCATCAACACCGCGACGAACACCATCGTCGACCCGACGGGACGCCCCCAATTTTTGGTCGACCACGAACCTATCCGCGAACTGATCTAGGGGCTACCGTGAAAGATAGCGTTTTGGGTTTTGGCTTTCGGT
>JAJTEK010000211.1 GCA_021299695.1 Pirellula sp.
CGGGACTTGGAACAGTCGGGAGTTTACTGCCTTGGACCAGGACCCTCGGATTATATTCCCGAATGTTCCGATCGCTAAGCAGTCTGGATCCTGGTCGTTGTACTGGAACTGCGACCAGTACTTGGTGTCCGATCCGTCGAATCCCAAGCGAGGGTGGGGCTACTTTGGCCGAGCCGGTATCGCCGACGCAGGGACCAATCCGTTGGGCTATTTCCTAAGCGGAGGGATTGGAGGATCGAGTCCGATGCAGAGTCGGGAACGGGATTCCTTTGGAGTTGGCTATTACTATGCGGCGACAAGCAACGAGATTGCGCCGTTTATCAATACCATTTTTGGTGGTTTTGCTGACGGCCAAGGGGTTGAAATGTTCTACAACATCGCGACGAGCAAACGCTTGACGATCACCCCGGACTTGCAAGTCCTGGTCCCCTCGCGCGAGGAAATCGATCCAGCATTGCTCGTTGGCTTACGAGCCAATTACAACTTCTAAAGACCCCGGGATTTGGAACATCCTGTGCAAAGCAGAGGGCACTTTCCTTTGTTTTGGTTTTGGACCCAAGGAGTCTTTCAAGTGTTTGTACTTCGAGTATTGATAGGAGCTTGGTTCGCGTTCTTTGCGAGCCTAACTCACTGTTTGGCTCAGCAACAATCCTTGGAGACCGAACTTTCAGCGATAGCTTCTGACTCGCCATCGGGATCGCCATCGGGGTCGCCATCAGGCAGTTTTTCCAGCGACTTCTCGGATCAGGGTTTCCCAAGCTACAGCAGATCGGACATGGCAAGCTACGCCGACCTTGGAGCGATCGATAGCCCAAGGTCCTTTGTCGGAGGAGCTTTTTCGGAAACCGATGCGCTGAGCATGGGTTTGAATTTCAACGAGTTCCCCAAAGACTATCGCAATGGATTGCTGATTACCAAGGACCGATGGGCGGTGAAATTCGGGGGGTATGTCAAGGCGGATTTGATCCATGACAGGGACCCGATCGACACGACGGATTTCTTTGATCCTGCGAGTATTCCTGTCGACGCTTTGGATCGAACCAACACTCGATTTCATGCTAGGCAAACCCGCTTGAACATGGATGCACGGTGGATTACTGAGGCCGGAACTCCCCTTCGGTTCATGGTCGAGGGGGACTTCTATGGCGTCGGAAACACGTTTCGGCTAAGGCACGCTTATGGGGAATACGACCACTGGATTGTAGGTCAAACCTGGACGACCTTTACCCACCGAGCCGCGCTTCCCAACACGCTCGACAATGTGGGGGATGTCGCTAGCGTCAGCCGCCGACAAGCTCAACTTCGCTACACACGCAAGTGGTACGAGGACCGCTGGTCATGGTCCTCTTCGATTGAGAACCCCAATGCGCAACCCGATGAGTTTTTACTTGATAATAACTTGGGGGTGGTCCGCAACCCGTTGCCTGATCTCGTCACACGCTTGCGGTACACCGCGGATCGAGGTCAGATTCAGCTTGCGGGACTAGCCCGACAACTGGCTTACGAACCGAACCTTGAGCCCGTGCGTACCGGGCCTGGCGGTGGACTCAACGGCACGTTCTTTCTGGATATCGCCAAGCGTTGCCGAACGTATGGCGGAGTGCTTTGGGGGCGTGGAATCGGCAGTTACCGCGACTTGCCCGACTACGCCTTGGTCAGCGACAACCAAGGACAGACGCTCGATTCGCTGGCCTGGTACTCGGGCCTGACCCATCAATGGAATACAAAGTGGTCGACGAATCTGACCGTCAGCGAAGGGACGGTTTCGAACCTGCCGGGCCAATCGCTCGATAGTATCCATCGATTGAGATACCTCGCTGTGAATCTCATTTGGCAGCCAAATCCTTACGCTTTCGCCGGGGCCGAATACCTCTGGGGCTCCCGGGAAAACTACAGTCTGGATCAATCCGAGGCCAACCGATTCATGATCAGCTTCGGATTTCTTTTGCCATAAATCCAAGCACACTCTATTCCCAGTCTCGAACAGATCGCTAGCGATGGCTTTGGGGATAAATTTACAGATTCGCTGGAATCCGATAGGATGCATCGTTTCGAAATCCCGAGGTTCGGCAGTCTGTTGCCTCCTGATTGAAACGACCGCCAACCCAACGTCTATTCGAATCCTATGGCCCACCATCCGATCCGCCAGAGCACCGACAAGATCCCCGTCCCAAGGGTCGCCAAGTGGCTCGTCCCGGTAAAACGCTTCCTGCACATCGAGGCCACCAGCGGTATCGTTCTGATGCTCGCGACCCTGATCGCGCTTGTCATCGCCAACTCCTCGTTGGATCAAGCGTTCGAAAAATTCTGGCATACCCATGTGGCTTTCGAGTTCGGAAAACTCAAAATCGATGGGCACCTCGGCCACTTGGTCGTCAACGACATCTTGATGACCATCTTCTTTTTTGTCGTGGGATTGGAGGTCAAACGCGAGGTGGTCGCCGGAGAACTTCAAGACCCCCGCAAAGCAGTCCTTCCGATCATTGGAGCCATCGGAGGGGTCATCATCCCGGCTCTGATCTATCTAGCGATGCAATTTGGCCAGGAAGGCCAACGCGGTTGGGCGATACCTATGGCCACCGACATCGCGTTCGTCGTAGGAATCCTGGCGCTTTTCGGATCCCGAATTCCATTCGGTCTTAAGATTTTTTTGCTGACCCTGGCCATCGTCGATGACATCCTAGCGGTCCTGGTGATCGCCACGGTCTTTACCGAAACGATCGCTTGGAGCTACCTCTTTATGGCACTGGCTGGCTTTGCACTTTGCGCGCTGCTCAATCGCATCGGGGTCCGCCAAGTCCCCATCTATGTGATCGTCGGAGCGGTGATCTGGGTGGGTTTCTACAAAGCTGGAATCCATCCGACGATCGCCGGCGTGGCGCTCGGACTCATGACCCCGGCGACCGCTTGGATCGGCCGCAAGACATTCCTTGAAGCCATGACCGATTTTTGGGACCGGATTCGACAGGACCAAGATCAAAACCAAGAGCAAGAGCACGAGTTTAGGCACGAGCACGAGCACGAGCACGAGCAAGGGCAAGGGCAAGGGCACGGGCACGGGCACGGGAATGGGAATGGGCATGGGCAAGTACCGGTCAATTTAGAGCAGCTTCGGTTCCTTGCCCGCGAAAGCCACTCCCCTTTGCACCGCCTGGAGATGGGGCTGCATCCCTGGGTTGCTTACGCCATTATGCCGATCTTCGCTTTAGCCAATGCTGGCGTGGAGCTCGATCCGGTCGCGCTGACTAGCGGCGTTTCGATCGCCGTGGCGATGGGGCTTGCGCTCGGCAAACCCTTAGGGATATTCCTGTCCTGTTTCTTGGCTGTCCGAATGGGTTGGACCAAGCTCCCGAGTGGCGTTAATTGGCCGATTTTCCTTGGAGGGGCATGTCTAGGTGGAATCGGATTTACGATGGCATTGTTCCTCAATGCGCTTTCGTTCCCGGTCGACGATTACCCTGCATTGGAGGGGGCCGGGAAGATCGGCACCCTGGTCGGCTCGGCCCTAAGCGCGGTGCTTGGAACGCTGCTTTTGTTGGGTTTCACAAAAACTTCCCGAGCCGAGTCTCACTCTTAGGATTGCTTAAGAAGCTTTCTTTGAGGATGATGAAGGGAATCTAGCGATTTTGACCACCAAGAAGCGACTTCCATGACAGAACAAGAGTTCCTCGAACACCACCGATTGGCCCGCAATCCCTTTGTCGACGAGGACGCGCAGACCGATACGGTCTTTCGTGATTTCTGCATCTCGGGCACGTTCCATCCCTCGTGGAGCAAGGTCGTCGGAGACTCCAAGCAGCCTGCGACGGCCATCGTCTTTGGGGCGAAGGGATCCGGCAAAACGGCGATGCGATTGCAACTGATCCATCAGATTGCCAAGCACAATTCGGAAGATCCTGATCGCAAGGTATTTCTGGTTTGCTACGACGACTTCAATGCGTACTTGGGTCCGTTGGAGGAGCACCTACCTCGACGCGCACGCGGGAATCCCGATCGAATCCTCGGATCGCTGCGACTCTGGGACCACATGGACGCGATCCTCTCGGAGGCTGTCACGCAGCTTGTCGACCGAATCCTCCAACCCAACCATGCCACGACGGTAACGACCGCCATAGGTGGGTCTACCGATACTCCGGTACCGATCGATCGACTCGACCGTGGGCAACGCCGAGACTTGATGCTTCTGACGGCCATCTACGATCATTCCAAGACCAGCAATGTACGCGATCGTTTCGGCGCTTTGCAACGGCGTTTGAGGTTCCGATCGTTGGCCACATGGGGTCCTTTGATCTTCGGGGTGCTCCTGAGCATCCTTGCTGCTTGGGTTCTGTTCTATTTGTTCAAGTCC
>JAJTEK010000212.1 GCA_021299695.1 Pirellula sp.
CGTGTCGCTGATGGAGGACGACCGCGGACCATCAGACGCGGACGTACTTCGCGCACTCACTATTGCGGACACCACTTGCTTTCGATCGTACAGTGATTTTTATGGCCTTACGTGTGACGGACAGTTCGTGATCGATCAGGAAAAAATGATTTCGATTGAATTTGCAGACGCAAAACGAAATGCGGAATAACAATCCGTTGCACACGGAGCCGCGGGCCGCGCGGGTTCTGAAATCAGCGTCGTTCGCCGCGGCCCGGTGAACGGTGCCGTTATCGCTATAAAATAGGTCGATCATTTTTTGCAATGCGATTCCTACGGCTTTCTCCTCGCGAACTTCTTCTTGTGCTCACTTGCAGCGCTCTCGCGTTGACAGTGGCATATGATCGAATTCGAACCGACAAAATTTATCTCCATGTCTATGGAACGGCGATCGAGAAAGAAAATTCCGCCGATGGATGGGACCCAACGCTTACCAATGGCCTTGACCCCTGGGTACGCATTGCAAGCGTCGACGTCTACACGAACCAGCCTTTCGGATTGTTGACTCCAAACAACCGTTGGCCATACATCGACATTCGAGGAGTCGTGAAACGCCGCTGGTCTGGTGGATACAATTTGAATGTTGAATTTTACTTGGATGACCACAACCTCACATACATTTGCCACGAGAAGCGAACCCTCAACCTCGAAGAGATTGTGTATATTGATCAGTACCACGATTGCTATCTGTTGTCCAAGAATTCTGATCCATACGTCGCGTTGGGGTCTGCGCTGAGGCCAGAGTCCAAAGAAAAGACGCGATAACAAAATGTTGGACCGAAGCCCCCGACGGTCCGTTTCGAAATCGAAGCCTTGTTGGCGGGGGCTCGGTCAACATTGGCGTTAGGCACTTAAATGAAAACAAAAAACATAATTATTGCCTATGTTATAATTATACTATACACAATCGCGCCTATTCTATCTGTAATGATAGCAAGTTCAATTGCGCAGGCTACAGGTTCTCAACTTGATGAAGGCGGTGCACATCCATGTATTGTTTTTGGATTCGACATAGGAGGTACTCTAGCAATTATGTTTGTCATGGGTTGGTTTGCACTTGTGACCATACCGACTGGTATTCTTAGTTTAATAGGGCTATCCGTAGCCCTTATTTGGATGAGCATTGCAAACGAAGATGCTGTAGTTAAAAAACGAGTTGATTCATTATCAGTTTGACCGGCTCGAAATTTCTGTACCACTCGCTATGAAGGTAACAATTGGGTAACGGGTGAGGTCGGTGGCACACGCGTGTGGTGCTGGAGCGTAGGCGCAGCCGAAGCGGAAGCAACACACGCGGCTGCGAAAGCCGCTGGGGTCCGATAGGCCAAGCTGCTGTGTGGACGGTAGCTGTTGTAGTCTTCCTTCCAGGTCCGAGTGAGCCTTTTTGCGGCCCCCAGGGTTTCGAATTCCTCGATTGCCAGGAACTCATCGCGCAGACGGCTATGGAAGCTCTCCGCATACCCATTCTGCCATGGGCTGCCGGGTTCAATGTAAAGAGTCGCAACGTTCATCGACTTGAGCCATTCCTGGATCGCATGAGCAACAAACTCCGGGCCGTTGTCGCTACGAATATGTTTGGGGACTCCTCGTTTCGCGAAAAGCCCTGCAAGGGTGTCAATCACGTCATTGCTAGTGATGCTCCGAGCGGGTTGCAGTGCCAAGCATTCTCGTGTGTGCTCGTCGACGATGCTGAGCCACTTCAGAGCTGACCCGTTTGTGGTTCGATCGAAGACAAAGTCCCATGCCCATACGTCGTTGATTCCTTGGGTGCGATGTCGATCGCAACCATTGGCGGCAGAGCCTGTCCTGCGTTTTTTCTTCTTCTTTTGAGGCACTTTCAGCCCTTCCTTTCGCCACAGACGCAGAATGCGTCCTAGTCCTGCTCGCCATCCTTCAGCTTGCAATAACCGCCCGATACGGCGATACCCGAAGCGAGGACGCTTCCGAACCAACTCCAGCATCCGCTTGATCAGCGGAGCCTCGTCGGTTCGCGGCGTGACCACATAACGCTGACAACTACGCGGCTGATCCACTACACGACAAGCCCTGCGTTCGGAAATCTGGAACTTCACTCGAAGTTCCTCGACTGCCGCCCGCTTCCGAGCAGGGCTTACCAGTTTCCCTCGTTCAAGTGCTTGAGCATCTGAATGTCGAGTGCCTGGTCTGCGACGATCTGCCTCAATCGGCGATTCTCCTCCTCAATCTTCTTGAGTCGAATCGCCTCCTCGCACTTCATCCCCCCGTATTGATTCTTCCAACGCTCGTACGTGCTCTCGCTTACCTCGAGGCTCTGAAGAACTACGGCGATGTCCTTACCGGCATTCAGCATGGCTGCTGCATCACGCAACTTTGCCACAATCTGCTCCGGAGTGTGCCGCTTCCGTCTCTGCTTGCTCATCTAAGGTCTCCTTGCAAAAATGCTCACGAGACCTTCATAACTCATGGATCAGATTTTTCGTAGCAGGCCAGACGGGCCCATCGCTTCCACGAATCGCTCTGGGTCAAAACCAGACAAACTCATCTCCAATCAACTGCCGACAAAGAACACTGTCTTCCTGGAAATAATCCTGAAGGATCCGTCGTTCAGCCGCTGCAAGCTCCTGATAGGTCCCAGAATTCACCGGCCCGATGTCCTTGGGCGCCACTTGAGTCACATTTAGGAAATCATAGACACGCCAAAGCTGACCGATCGGATCGTCGAAAAAATCTTCGCTCTTCAAAAATAGAAACTGATCTGCTGGAAAATACTGTCGCCATCTCGCTATCTGCTGACCATACAAACCCCGACTCAAATAGCTAAACGCTCGGAATCGATCGCCAGACTCAATCATCCCATCGCTGATTCGTCGCCTCTCTTCACCAATCCGGTGCTCCTCAAGTTCAACCGCCCGCATGAACGACTCCTCTGGCTCCGCACTTCGCTTTCGCTCCATATGAAAATGCGAGTAAGCCCGATCCACCGGATTCCGCAGCAACGCAATCAGACGAATGTTGGGATAGTGCCGCCACACTCGCTCTGGAACACGTGGATGGAATAGATAATAGGGCGAAGCCTCCCCAGTAATCTGCTGTGACGAATCCAGATTTGTTGGAAATAACCCTTCGTACCAGTCGATTCCCTTTCCATACCGCAAATCAAAAAAATGCAATTCTTTTCTTTGTGGCAATCGAATGTCCGGATGCTGAGACAGATACCAGAAAAGTGAACTGGTGCCCGCCTTCTGTGCTCCAATGATCAAAAAAGATGGCTTTCGTCTCGTGTCGGCCATTTCAGATATCGTCCTGCTCGGGGTACGATACCATGGAATTCCCAAGCGCCTCTATTTCCTGCATGCTGTAGAAATGCAAGTAAGAGCCACCGGCGCTCTGCAATCTTTCTACGATCTGAGGCACTAGCTCTTTGCTATATCGCGCACTACTGTTTTGCGATTGAAGCGGCTGGTGTATCCACCTTGCAGCGGGAGCAATCTTGGCCAAAGATTCCCCAGCATCTTTCACGAGATCTTCGTAACGTAGGACTTGATTCACATCGACGAACTTGCGAAATCTCTCAAAAAACCAGTTGATGATGTGAATCTGCCTCACCAGCCGATCGCTAATCCTATTCAGATGTTCTCGTAGATCGCCGTCAATTGCCTCAGCCACAGGCAATCGGCCACGATTGACCGGTATGTCCACTGTTTGCCACGAAAGTAGCACGGATAGCGGATTTCTGATAATCGCAAAACAAGTGTACCGACTCGCCAACTGCCGCAAAACAGCAGCAAATGCGCCATTGTGTTTCATGGCCAGAAGAAAATTTTCAGTCAGTTTCTTATCGACATGAATGAGACCTCGGACTGCCTGAGAGGGCCTCAGACCTCTAGCGTTGAGTGAATCATCGAAAGAGTTATCGACGAACCTTTGACCAACAAATTTGGTCATCACCTTGCCATCGCTGATCAAACCCGATCGATACTCTTCCACTCTCGCATCAATCCAACTAAAGATCTCGTCATTCGACTTCCCAGCCAACTGCTTCACTTCCATAGGCTCATTCAATGCGACCACATCTGGTATCTCATTCAATAATTTCGTCACCAACGTCGTACCCGAGCGTGGAATTCCAGTGATTAGGGCTAAATTTTTCATGGGATTACTTCTTGTGATTACAAATTTCAAGCAAAAGCTCTATTTCAAAAAAGCGCACAGCATTCTCTGGCTTTGCTGGGCTTCTTGCGACAGTCTAGGGTGAACGTGCCCAAACTCTGGTAAGCACCCTAGATTGCAAACTCTCCGATGAACGAGCGGAAAGCCCTGCCAAGCTCCATCCGGCTGGGACCCAATATTTACATTGGCATAAAAAAGGTCCATCCGGGTTCTTCGTGGATTTGCTAGGATTCTCCTTCAAGGAGAACCGTCGTGCAAGACAAAGAGCTTTATCAACAGATCCTCGGCCTCGTTTCGCCCTGGACGGTAGCCAGCGTCGAACTGGATCACCAAGCCCAAGAGATTCGCGTCCAAGTGGAGCATCCACGCGGGGCCAAGTTCCGGTGCTCCGAGTGTGATTGCGAGTGTCCCATCCATGACCATGCGGACCAACGACGTTGGAGACATCTGGATTCCTGTCAGTTCAAGACGGTCTTGATCGCAGCACCACCAAGGGTCAAGTGCCCGACGCACGGCGTCAAGAACGCAATCCTCCCTTGGGCTGAAAAGGGAAGTCGATTCACAATTTTCTTTGAACGCTTCGCCATCGATCTTCTTCAGGCAACGCAAACGATCAAAGGAGCCCAGGGAATCTTAAGAACCAGTTGGGAGGAGACATGGCACATCCTGGAGAAAGCCGTGGCACGGGGAAGAGCGCGAAAGACGCAAGAAGTGATGCCACGCATCGGAATCGACGAGAAGGCTTTTCGCAAGGGTCAGAGCTACATCACCATGATCTATGACATCGATAAAAGCACGGTTCAAGCAATCTCCGACGGGAACTCCATCGACAGCGGAAACCAGTGCTTTTCGCAGCTTTCCGAAGATCAAATCGAGGGAGTTCAGGCAATCGCGATGGACATGAGTTCCGCTTTCGTAACGTCGGCCAAAGCGAACATTCCCCTGGCAGAAGAGAAGATTGTTCACGACCGCTTTCACATCATGAAGATGGCCGGCGAGGCAGTCGACAAGGTTCGTCGAGGCGAGCATCGAAGGCTCTCCTCTGAGGGCGATAACCGTCTCTCTGGATCGCGCTACTTATGGCTAAGCGGTCAGGAGCATTTGACGGATGCTCAGCGGCTACGATTCGATGAGATCTATTCACGGGAACTCGAGACCGGGAAGGCTTGGGCCTACAAGGAAATGCTACGTGACCTTTGGCATCATGAAGATGCAGCCTCGGCCACCATCTTTTTCAAAGATTGGTACAAACGGGTGATCCATACAAAGTTGACTCCGCTGAAGAAGGTTGCCAAGAGCATTCAGGAGCGACTGACGAATGTGGTTAGCTACTGCACACACGGAATCACCAACGCGGTGGCCGAAGGAATCAACAGCAAGATCATGGCTATCAAGCGCCGAGTGGGTGGCTACAGAAACCGGGAAAACTTCAAGACCGCCATCTTTTTCTACTGCGGCGGTCTCGACCTCTACCCACGATAAAGCCGGATGGACCATTATTTTCGGGCGTAAGGCGTTGCCTTTGCCATTGGTGGAAAATCGTTCGCGGACGATCATTCTCCGCAGCGGATGTTGCGATTCATCTTCGATCGGAACAAAATTCGACCGAGCCACTCGGACGCAAATCGTTGTGGTTGGAAAGGAATCTAGGGATTCCTGGATCGTGCCCGATTCTGGCCACCAGAATTCATCGCAATCACTGTTGATGACCCAGTCAGCTTTATATTTTTTGGCTGCCAATTGAGCCATTCGCGTCACCCATTTTGAC
>JAJTEK010000083.1 GCA_021299695.1 Pirellula sp.
ACTTACCCATGCTGCTTTTCGTTATGCCTTTGCGTGTCCTATCTTCTGTTTGATGCCAGATCATATGCATATGCTATGGCTTGGAATCGACGACCGCACAGATCAATTAAAGGCATCAGAATATTTCCGGAAACGGATTTCAGGACCACTTGGTAAACTAGGTGTCAAGTTCCAACACCAGCCCTATGATCATGTACTCAAGGACGAAGAGAAACTCGATACTCAAGTTTGCAACTTGGTTGAGTACATCGCAAGGAATCCTGAACGCAAAGAAATAGTCTCACTCGATCAATTCAAATCGTATCGTTACACAGACTGTCTGATCCCTGGTTATCCTGAACTGAAGATATGGCAGCCTGATTTCTGGCCGCGATTTTGGCGATGCTATTCATTCCTTAGGAAGAACGGCCTTTTCCGTCCTGCAGACGAAGTGCTATAGTGACCGTAAGTGCGTAGCCATCCGCTCCCAAGCGGTGGATGGCGGCGCGAGTAAAGCCTCCCACCGTCTGGCGACAGGTGGCTACAGATCTTCGTAGCCACCCGCTCCCAAGCGGTGGACGGCGCGAGTTACGCCTCCCACCGTCTGGCGACAGGTGGCTACTGGTCTTCGTAGCCACCCGCTCCCAAGCGGTGGACAGCGCCATCGACCAGCCCTATTCATCAATCGTATTCACCCCTCCAGATTCCACCACAATCTGTCGGCTAGTTGGGCGAACGATCGTGTACCTGGTTCGATTCGACATGATTCGTTTCAAACAATACCCAATCAATGTTCTTTGGATGGCGTTCTGGGTCTAAACGAGTGGAGTGCAACAGTTGGATTTTCCAGCGATCGACCTCTTTGACCAAAACCGCACTCTCGAGCCAAACGACTGTCCGCACCCCACTCTCGTTACGGATCACGGCTTTGTTCCAGTAGCTCACCCAAACCACGTCACCATTTTGCCGGGCGCGAATCTGGCTAAAGAAGTTCTTTCGCTCGTAAGGCTTACCTTTGGGTTGGACCGCTTCGATCAATCTCTGCATCGTCCAGTCTTCGCCATGTTCGAGCAACTGGAAGTCTTCCGTTGCCGTTTCCTGCATCGCTTTGCCATCATGTATGGACATCGCAGCAAAAAGTTCTTTAACCGATTCGAAGGCCGGATGGTCAGCGGCATTTGCTGTTGCTATGCTTAACAATTGCCAACAAAGCCAAAAGCTCAATGAAGAAATTACGCGTTGCTTTTTGAAAGTTCTCATAGCTTCCACTCTCAGGAGGTAATTGAAATAAGATTGACGAGATCATTCTACTATCGTGGCCACCCGTCGCCAGACGGCGGAGGCCTTACTGAATCGCACTGAAGTAGCCCCCATGGTTCGGACCACGGTTTAGATAGAAATCCTCGTGTTTTTTGAGCCCAATAAGGGTCTGATTTTGGGATCCCATCGGGGAGTATGCATCGAGTAGCGAACCAGAAACCTCGCCATCATTTCTCCTTCGCTGAGAACTGAGCTTGCTTGGCCATCGGCATGATCCCCACATCTTTTTGCTGCCCGAGGATTGCTTCTCCGCCACCGTCATCCACACGGTCGTTTCCAGTAAGATACAAAACAGGACCAAACTCAGAGGTCTTAAATTTCAAGAACCCACCATCATAAGGATCCTTAGCCCACGCGCCATTCAAATTCAGCTCCTGAATCTCCTTGGCCGTCCCGCCCTGGCGTCGCCATTGAAGCAAGGCGAGCAGACATCGCGTTTGCGCATCGATCCGCTTGGTAGCTTCTTGTGTTGCATTCATCGCAGGCATCACCGAAGCAAACATCCAGCTTTTGCCAAAATCAGACTCTCGACTTGGCATCACACTCACAAAGACTCCATCTTGAACCAGTTGCTTCTCCGCAACGGTTTTCATGGTATATAGGTAATCAGCCTCGCTCTGAAGCGAGAACCAAAGATGTCGAGTTGCAACCGGTACCGTCGGATGGAATACGTCTACAAAAAATGGAATTTCAGAATAAATGACCCTCTTCCATTGGGCATTGGTATCAAAAGCTAGCAGCACATCTTCCAAGCCCTTTAGCGAAACATCGTCGACCGAACCTGCATACAAAACTTCGGCAGCATAGTGAATGCCGATGCCTCGCACTGCTGTCGCAACCAGATAACTTACCATGGTCGGCTGCCTCGCAATCAGTTGACTCCATTTCAGTATGGCAACTGCACTTGCCATCGCTTCCTCCTGTTTCTCCTGAGCAATCTTCAATCGCACGTCAGCCGACAGCACACGAGCCATCGATCGGAATTCTTGCGATCGATCCAAAATCTCTTGAAGAACCCCCTCGACCTTCTCGGTATTGATCGGTATTTGTAACTGCTCCTTGTTCGCGGCTTGCAGCAGCTCGTCAATCATCGGCTTATACGACGCCATGATGGCTGCAAGTTCGGTGAGGGCCTCCGGGGAAAGCCTTGGCTCGGAAAGAAAGGGACGCTGCTCATTCGCATTGCCACTTACCGCATCGTCGGCCGCTTTGATCCCTTCTTTCCATTTCTTAAATTCAATATATGCATTGTCTTGATCTGGCACGCTATCCTGATACAGGTCCGTAAGATGAATGGGATTGCCAGCCTTGACGATTTCCTCGCGTATCCTAGTGACTTTTTTGCCAGCGGTATAGTTCATCAAGCTAAGCCCAGCTAAAGCGATGGCTAAGCAGGCTAAACCCGTGACGAACCCCCACTTTAAGAATGATCCTCGTTTTTGCATCGAAATGATCCTCTAATGATCCTTTTAAGATAAATCGCCAAAATTTCAGATTGAAGTGCTTTTGGTCTCGGCTACCCGAGATTCGAAGGGAATCGACGTCGTCGCCTCTTTCTCGATCGAAGGGGACCAAAATCGCCTTTTCCTTTCTTTCTTGTTTCAGTGCTCGCCACAAATCACGCCGGACGGCAGAAAACAAGTAGGCTTCTAAATCCCGGACTGTACCTAATCGACTTCGATTTCGAACCAAACCTACCATGACCGCTTGGACGACATCGAGGGCTATTTCATCATGCTTGACCACCGCTCGTGCATACCGAATCAGGCGTTCGGTGTAGCGTTGATGGAATGCATACCACGCGGTTTCTTCGCCGCGAGCTAGCGATTCGCAAAGGTTGTCGTCCGTGGTCGAATCAAAGGACATGCCATGACTCAAGGGAATAGTGGTGCGTCTTCTTGAGCCATCCTAGAGCTCAAGCAGAAGATGCGTCGGATTGTATCTGCCTCACAAACTTTAGGTGCAGTCTGCCACCGATTTTTGCGAGCAACTGTGACTGCCTTCTGAATGAGGCTAGAGAAAGACGCTTTTTTTGCGAGGCGAAGAAAAAAACTCAAATTTTCCGCTTTTCAGGTGAGAAATCACACAGCTACCTTCCAAACGTAAAACGTGATAGACTTGCGAATACCAGTAACAAGTAGTCGTTCCAGTCGGTATGATTGAATGAGATTCTCATCGCTCTGCTCCCAATCGACCGAGGTCAGCCAATGAACCAGCTTATCCTCCTGATAAACACCAGCGTGTCCTTACACAACTAAGAACCCCGATTAGCCGACCACCGGTTCCCATACCTTTCGAAGACCACCAACCGCAGGTCGGACAAAGAAGCCCACAACAAGGTTGTCTCGTCGCTGATTTCTAGCTGTCGCACTGTCATCCCACAGTGAGATCACCTACCTACCGATGAGGCAAGGATACTCATACCTCTGCGCTGCAATGGACTGGCACAGCCGATTCGTGATCTCTTGGAGGCTCTCGAACAGCATGGATACGAAGTTCGTTTTAGAGGCATTAGACGAGGCCTTGGAGGTCAGTCAAATACGAAGAAGGTTTATCTCAAGGAATACGCTTCTTTGATGACTACGATTACCACAGGCCGCATCAAGGGCTAGGTAATCAGACACCGTGGGAAGTCTATCGCCCACGGGGTCGAAAACGACCGGCGGCCGCTATCTAACGCGGGGCCGCCTGTGGTCCGAACCGTGGGGGGCCACCTCAGTATGAACCAGTCTCAATGCTCGAAGCAAAGGGAATCAGGTCAAATCAACGAAACTTATATCGCCTAGCTTCGAGCGATTTTAGGCCTATAATGGAATCAAAGTCTCGGTTCGATGTCGATGAGTCCTCGCGACGAATCCCAAAAAAGGTTGATTTATTGAGGGTAAATCCATGCTTTACCAGTACGTCTTTGGCGACAAACCGATCGACGGTTACACCATCAAGCGAGGGCTTGGAATCGGGGGGTTCGGCGAGGTTTATTTTGCGGAAAGCGATTCAGGGAAAGAGGTTGCTCTCAAGCACATTCAGAAGAGTCTGGACGTCGAAATCCGTGGTGTAAGGCAGTGCTTGAACTTGCGTCACCCGAACCTTGTTGGGATTTATGATATTCGGTACGACCAAGCGGGCCGAGGCTGGATCATCATGGAGTTCATCCATGGTCAAACGCTACGGGATCTATTGGATCATACGGCCGAGGGGATGCCAATCCAACAGGCTGTGTCGTTATTCGTTCAAATGCTAGCTGGATGTATCCATCTGCACGATGCGGGAATCGTTCACAGAGACCTAAAACCGGCCAATATATTTATCGAAAACGGTATAGCGAAAATAGGTGATTACGGATTGGCTAAATTCATCAGTGCTTCCCGACGCGGTGGACAAACCGAAGCGATTGGAACCTTGCATTACATGGCCCCGGAAATCGCAAAAGGTGAATACGGCAAGGAGATCGATTTCTATTCGCTCGGTATCATCTTGTTCGAAATGCTAACTGGCAAGTTGCCATTCGAAGGTCAAAGCGCTGGGGAAGTTCTCATAAAGCACCTGACCGCCGATCCTGACCTATCGAGGATACCAAAAGCTCTCTCACCAATTGTGCTCAAGGCTCTGACGAAAAACCCTACCAACCGTTATCGAGACGGAAGGCGCATGCTAGCCGATCTTGGTTACTCCCTTGACTCAGGCGGCTACGCAATCCTTGCTACCGACCCCAAGCACGCATCGAGTGTCAGGATCGATCCCAATTCGAAAACGATTGGATCAAGAATTGCTGGGTTTTTCAATCAAAGCAGGGAAAGACTCGCCAGAGATCTGAGACGAAAACCTCTCCCTCGATTTGAGTTGCTCCCCGGTCAGCAGCAAGCACTTCAACTCCGAGACTTGCAACGCCAACAACTCAGACAGCAATCCACTCTTACCAAAATCAGTACTGCCACTCGAGCCACGATGTTCACTGGGTTCATTTGCATGCTAGCTACCCTCCTAGGTGGATATCTGATGTTGTCCAACGCCGAGTTCTCCAACGAGGACTGGCTTGGTGCTATCGCTTGGTTAGGAGTGATGACCGCATTGACCAGTTCGACGGTGATCTTCCTGACTCGGCGATGGGAGACCAAAACAGAGTTCCCTATTATTTTTCGCTTTGTCCTCATGGCTACCGGTATCCTACTTGGCCTGGCGAGCTTTCAACTCAGCGAGTACCTGATGATTCCATGGGAAAAAATTTCAGGTAAAATCATCCCTCTTGTTAGCCACTCGAACATGACGATCGACCCGGCGACCAACGAGCTCAAAACCGAGATCATCGAATACCGGTTTAACTCTTCCTGGATAGGTTTTTATCGGGCCAACGGATCCCCCCTACTTAAGGCGCATGTGGCTTTTTTCGCAGTCTTGATGTGGTCAATCCGATGGTGGAAACTGTCAGATGCTCTGCGGAAGAACTACTTCGCATTCATGTCCATCGTCTGGGTATTTCTCATCACAAACCTCATTTATTGTGTGTTTTATTTTCCGATGCCTTGGGCGATTTTGCTTGCCTGTGCAGTAAGCGTCGTAGTGCAATTGGCATCTCCTTGGGTTGAACCGATTCACCGGCAAGTGGAATCCGTCGCCTCAAGCTGAACGCAAGGTGAGCGCGTCGTACACAGGGATTCGCATACGCCCAAAGTCCGAAGAGTTCGGGGCCAAGAGACGTCGAGACTCTCGGCGGATCCTAGGAACCCGGCCAAAAGCGGTACCGATGCCTGGACTCTGTTGACGGCGAGCATCGATCAAGTTACTTTCCAGTTGCTTTAGTCTCTGGCCATGACACGAGGTATCGCACGAATGCGCCAAAGGGGAGCAAGAGTTAGCTCGACCGCTAGGATAGAGGCGATGGAGCGAAACTCGTGGTCGTATCGCTGGTAATTTTCGTCAGGAAGAGTCTTTTGCGATGAATCGGAATTCTACTATGCTGCTTCGCTTTGTGGGTGTCGCTCTGTACTTTGGATTGCTTTTTACTGGCAGTTCTAATTCGGTGGCCGAAGACGAAGGTCAGGCAGTCAAGTATCAAAGGATCGGATCGCAAGAGTTTAAAAATTTTCTGGTCGGCTGGGATGAGTCGAGCCAACCGCAGCGGTTCGCGCTCATCAGGTCGGCCTCAGAGTACGATCAATTGTTCCAACCTGCTGCAGTCAATGGTTCGCGAGGTCCATTTGCTCCACCTCCCAAATCGTATGAGAAAGAACAAATCTTGCTGGTAGGTCGAGAGATGCCAGCACCGACCAACATGGAAGCCGTTTTTGAGATCGAATCGCTGCAGGAGAAAGGTACCATGTTGCTTTTGAAGTATCGCTACAAGGCACCCAAACCGGCGAGTTATAACGTACGCAATTACGTCGCGATCCGGCTCCCTGCGAAAGCTTATGAACGGGTGATCTTTGTTGAGAACGGCAAGGAGGTCGGAGAACTCCAAGTGGGTAAGGGGCAGTGGGTCAAACCAGAGCCTAAGAAGGAATAGCAATCGGCTCTACCAACCCGTAATCGCTAACCTTGAGTGGTAGCCGCACGATGAAAGTCAGCAAGCGTCTTCTAGTAGGCACCGGGGAGCTGGAAATGAGAATGACGTCTCGATTTTTCGAATCACAACCTGTTTCCGAATCGGTGTTGGTATGAAGGATCTTACGCTTACAAACAGTCCCAATCAAATCATCATTCGTTGGTTGTTTGGGATTGGTATCCTCATGACGATTGCCAATTGCTTGTTGGCTTTTTTCTTCGTCAGGGAGTATGCAGGTTACGGCCTTCTTGTCATGCTGGGTGTGGCTGTCCCTCATATCGCGCTTGGTTCCGCCGCATGGGGATCCGAATCGAAAGTGGGCTTTTGGATCCGATTGTCGCTCTGGATCGTATCCAACGCGATGCTTTTTTTACCCTTTGCAACAACCACTCCGCATAACTTTACGCGTTGGATGGTTGGCCAATTCAACGCCGCCGATGTTGGATTCTTCGCCACAAAATCCTACATCATGACCATTGCCAGCAAGATGACTTTTGTCGCGATCGTCTTCTTCCCGCTATGGCCCATTGCCGAGATCATCATCGCTATGATCCAAGCCGGAAGGACGGATCCGGAAGACGATGAAACGACCAACAAGAATGAAATTTGTTCTATTGGGCTTGGGGCAACCGCCTTCTCAGTATTCCAATTTTTATTCGGGTTCGCATTGCTAGCCTACGCACTTGGAATCCAAATGGACACCGACCACATGCCGGATCTCCTTTGGTCAGCTCCATATCAACCCATGTTTACCGTCGCCTGTTCCCATCTCATGATTGGTTTCGCAATCCTAAGCCGAGATCGTAGGGGATGGATTGCACTAGCAATCAATGCTCTTGCATGGTGCGCTGTTGCAATTTCCTCGTTTTCCTAGCAAACTACCTAAAGAATCCTATGGGATATCCACCACCACAACTGATCATTCTTGTTCTAGTTGGCATGGTTGCCATCATGCTAATTCACTTCCTAGGTAGCGCTCTTTTCCTACGTCGCTTACCGAAACGTACGAGCGATAAAACCGCTTTCTCTCTCTACCGAAACAACTTGATTTTCTTAGGTTTGGCCATAGCGATCGCATGGGATGCTTTCATCATGTTTATAATCTAACCCCTCGGTTCCTCCGATTGACATCCTTTGGAACCAGCTCACGAGATTCTCATCTCGCTGGGCATGCTCTTGGCTCTTATGCAATCCCCTTTGATCGTCCGGTGATATCGCTCAATCTTTCCATTGCTTTGAGGGTAGTAAGGCGAAGTTTTCACATGGGTCATTCCTGCGATGCGTATGAACTCTTTGAAGTCTCTGGAGATGAATTGGGGGCCGTTACCCCCCCTCACTGACATTCTAGTTCGCGCGACTTTGAGACTCCCGAGAGTCGGGATGCCAACGGCAGAGAAAGCACCCAAGCCGTTTCGCGCCTGGGCTGGTAGAGACATCGCGCCAGGGAGAGTTTGAGACTGGGCCAACGCGTGCATACCCTTGAATATACTGCGTAGAAACGCGAACAGGCCGACGTTTCGAGGCGTCGGCCTGCATGTATAAACCCTGGGTATTTTTGGTTCGTGGAAAAATCAACAAACTTTGTAGGACGGTAAGAAACTAGCCTTTGCTCTTGCGTCTTGCCCTGCAAGCTATACCCAACGCACCAATCGTGAAGATCGCCATGGAGGTAGGTTCGGGGACTGCGCTAGAGGGAAACTGTCCGTTGAACGTAGAGATTCCTGAACCACTGATAATCATGAGACTTCCAGCCGTTGTCGCAAGAGCTCGCCCAGTGAGTGTCAGAGAACCTGTAACGGTCACGTCGCTCGATACGCTCGACATTGAACCCAGAATAAAAACTCCATCGATGCTACCATCGATCGGGTAAGCAAATCCCGCAAAAGCAGCCCCTGGACCCAACGCACTAGAACCGTCAAGTAAAAAAGGCCCAAAGTTCGCCTCGGTTATCTCGAACGGATCAAAACCCTGAATCGTCATCAAACTGACCAGTGAACCAGCGGACTTGCCGCGTGCTCCAGCAAGCGTGGCTTCCGGACTTCGGCTGCGGCGATCTCGTGGCTACAGGGCAGTTCAGTTCTGAGACGGACAAGCATGAACGGGTGGGAGCTAATGCTCGCAGATCGACCAAGTTGCTAGGGGCGAGCGCATGGTTCATTCCTGAGGGTCAATCGTGCGCTAACGATAATCCGCCGGTCAATCTGGTTTTCCCCGGAGGCGAATAACCCAATGAAATTCTCTAGAAAAACGCGCAAAGGAAAGGCTTTCAGACGCATGGCGATCATTCGCCCAGAGCAAACGGCCACGCCGCCTAGCGGCGGTGTTTTTTCTGACTGGATTGACGGTGTTGACAGGATACGAGCGCTTCGACTTGGCGATAAATTCAGGACAATAAACATTTCAATGTGAGTAAAATAATTTGGCAACGAAGGATTGAGAGTAATACCTCGCACACCTTCGGAAACGCTGTCGCCTCGTTGGGAAGACATCGATTGGGAAATGAATCGGATGAGTATCCCCGAGACGAAGGTCGACCCTCGACGAAAAGTTCGAATTCTTTAACGATTCCCGTGAAAGCCCTTTGGCATCGAACCAATTCAGTAGCAATGGCTCGTGACGCATTGCGAAACGATTCCTGCTCAATAAACTCGCGAATGCCTCGATGGAGTAAATAGTTCTGCCGGGAACCAACTCGAACGCCCCTCCTAGAGAACTCCGAGGACAGGTAACAAGCCAGGTGCTACTTTGGTGGCCTCCCTTTGGTATGAATGGCTGAGGTTCAATTAACTACTACATTGAGCACATGCAGCATAGTTCGTTCTGGTCGTATCACGCAACCGAAAACCTGTGGAGCTATTTAGGCGTCTCTATTTCATCACCTTCCCCGGACCTTTGCACACTGTGTTAGTCGGAACCAGCAATCGCTCTCGTTGGCTCGTACTGTAGCGCCGCCCGCAACCGGATCCAGCGAGTTTCATCGGAATCATCCCAGATATCAAGAAATCGAGGCTTCTCGTTCGGAAGTTCCAATACAACTCGATCTACCAAATCATTATGCTTGTCCATGTGTTCGAGCCATTTTTCTATGTTTTCATTACCATTCAGTCGTCCAATAAATTCGTTGCGTTCATGATCCGTCAAAGGACGTCGACGTTCAACCTGTGTCGAAAGCAAATAAATGATCCAAAGTAGCATTATCCCTGGAGGTATTGACGCCCACTTACAGCGGTCAATCCACTCCATGTATCTGATATCGCCGGGTACAAAAAAAACTCGAATTCCAAGCACAAGTCCTTCAATCACAGATACAGTGAAACAGCCGAGAAGAAACAAAGCGATCATCGCAATGGGCACTAAACAACAATCAAAGAATCGAGACTTCCACCACTGAGCCCGATAGTGGCTGTAATTCGAGCTTAGATCCCCTAAATAGATGTCTTCGAATTTCCCACAAACCAGACAACGATGGCGAAGCTTTTTCTGCGAGATAAGATCATTGGCAGCATTCTTTCTTGCGTCTTCGCGAAGCTTAGAAAGCTTCTTCTCTTCGTTGCGAAATTTCCCTGAAAAGATATCTGTCTCACCGTATTTCGACGCTTTTCCGATACCAAGCGAGATCATGGGGAAAACATTTTCGCAGTGAGGACATTTCGTCATTTGAACATCTTTGACAAGACAGGTTAGCGTGATGGTTTTGGCCATTAGAGAGTTTTCGGTCTGATTAGCATTGATCGATTCAGGTAAGTGGAAAACTGGGGCAGGCATTGTACCTCGCCGCAATATAAATTTGCAAGCAAAACCTGTTTTGGCTCAGCGTAAGCAGCCTAAACGTTGGTTCGGTTTAGCTTGGTAATTGATGGAAAAAAGCAGATGCTTTGCGTCTTGGGGGCTCTGCCCTAACGCCCTGGATTTATTGCATTGTGGCCAAAGGCAAGTGGCACTTGCAGGGTGGGAAACTCTCGACCTCCGCGCCCATTGCACTTGCCTTCGGTATCGAGCGCCCACTTCAGCTGCTCGGAGTTTAGCTCGTTCCGAAAGGTCACCTACGGCGTTAGCTTGGAAGATCCGCGAAAGATCGATTCGACAAGGCATATCCAACCGGGTTGGAAGAATCGCGAGCTGGGACTCTCTCAGCTCACCCGGGTTATGGTTGCCGTTGGGGAGAAAATGGGCACAGATGTACGAATGGGAAAACACGGAGTTGAGTTCGGACCCGCATTCCGTAGTGGTACAGCGATAGCCCGGTAACGGGCATCCTTACCCGATTTGCTTCATTTTGGCATGAAGCGTGTTTGAAGCGTTACGGTGTGAAGCGTGTTCTCTTCTGCATTGAGCAGGTAGTCTTCCGTGAAATTGGGTAGAGTCAACCATCGGCGATTCCCAACGGCCATTGCTTCGGTCGTCACGTTGCCACCGTACCAGTGCACGAGAATCCCAACCCAGTCGGCATGCTTCCCTGCCAAAACCGCTGAAACGAATTGAATCCATCGATCGACTTCGGGATGTGGGCCGGACAGGCGAGCCTCGGATTCCGCATGTTTTCTGGCCGCGTCTGCCTTTGTCTGTTCAATCCACCGATCGATCTTGTTTTCGGTCCACCCTTTCTTCTTGAGCTTCTTGATCTCACGCGATAGGTCGGGATCACGATCCGGAAGTCTCCCGTCAGATCGTAGGGAGACACCGATTTCAGTACCACAATCACACATTCCGCGAGTTGTCAGAAAGTAACGCTCGCCGGGGTGCAATTGCTTGACGACGCCCGGATTGTCGAGCGGCTCCCATTTCAGCAGCGACGCCTTCGCCAGACGGCGTACTGCCGATTCATCGCCATTGGGTGCCATTGTCGCGGTGATGTAGTAGCACATGAATTAGTGACGCAACGCCACCGATGACCCAGCGGCGAGAAGTGAAGTTTCTAAAAGTTCAGGCGGTCGATCCGCCGCTTGGTGTCCATCGAATTGGGTGCGTTCGGCATGGGCATTGGTTTGTGGATTTTAAGCCCCCTGTGCGAGATAGGTATCTCATTAGGAGATCAGTATACCAAAGGACCACTTCAAGAGAATAAGCACGTGGTGAAGGTAACTGCGAGAGGGCGTCAGACCCGCAAAAACAAGCGAACCGGATTGGTAAGAGTCGTAAAGGACCTTGGCACATGCCCAAGACGATCGCAAGTGGTTTAGCGAATGCGTCTGAGTGCGTTAGCTATTTCTTCTTTGAGATGATCGGAGATGTTAGGGGCTTTCGCAAGTTCCTGAAGCGCTGGTACAGATTCCCTAGCTGCAGGGCCGAGATTTCCAAGTGCATCCACTGCAGAAGCCGCAGGGTGATAAAAGCTACCGTCATAGCTTTCGAGCAGGCGAATGTAAGCGGCAATTACCCGCGGTTCCGAGATTCCGCGACCGCTAAACGCTTCAATCACCGACCTGACCACCGATTCGTTCTCGTCGTCGATCAGTGGAAAACAGCGTGCCACTGCTGACTCTGGATCGATGGCAAAGAACGCATCCACAAGTCCCAAACGGATCAACTCGGATTTGTGTTTCTTTGCTCGCTCAAGTGAATCGAGGAGTGGACGAGCTAAGGCTCCGAGTTGTGCTATTGCTTCTGGAGCGTCGTTTTGAACCCAATTGTTTTCCATGTCGGCGAGCATCAATCGCTCCAATAGATCCAGAGACTCCTGAACGGGTGTGCCTGTAATGCAGCAAACGGCTGCCGCAGACCAGATTCGAACCTTCTCATCGTACTCGGGGCCTGTGAGCTTTTTGAGTCTCGGGATTGCATCCGATGCCCTCGGTCCAATCGTTGCCAAGAGGCGAGCAACACGGCCCCTTAGCTTCTCCGGCTGAGAGAAGTGATTTGATATCGCGATGTAGACGTCTGAATCATCGTCGAGCAGTTTAATAATTTCCGGGATAATGTCGGCTATTCGATCACACCGCTCGCTTAAGGCGTCAAGCACAGTCCATTTCACCATTGGATTAGAGTCCAACAGAAGTTTTCCAAATTGGTTAATGGATTCATCGCTATCGTCTGCCACAGCACTCAAGGCCGAAATGGCTCGCGAACGCAAATAGACATCCTTATCGCTGCAGTATGGCAGGATCATTTCGTATGCACGAGGATTCGGCTTGCTAATTCGAGAGAGAACCTCGAACGCTTGTCCCTTAGCTTGGTCGCTTTCAAGCGCCGGAACGATTTCCAAGATAGGCACGGTTGCGACTGAAGACGATTCGAGCAATTTGAACCAAGCACGTTGACCGACCGTTTCACGCCCCATCAAATGCTCAACCGCGGTACGCTCGTCGTTGAGCAACAGGGTGAGTTGTCGAGCAACCTCTGGACTGTTTAGTAAGCTATCCGGCAACGAAGATATTGCAGATGCGATTTCCTGTGGATTTCGCGACCTCAGCTTGGTCAACGATTCGCTCGCTGCGTCGTCTTGTGCGACGATGCAATTGCAAAAGGTTAGTATGGTCACGAGCGTTATGATTTGAACGGATGAGTGCATACAGAGAGTTGGAATGCTGAACGATGCTTTCGATTTGAGACAGGGCCTTCTGCGGAGAGAACTACAATTCTCCCGCGACTAGCGATGCGGTAGTAACCGGGAGGTCATTTTGGTTTTCCAGTTTTCGTCCGCTTTATGAAGTTCGAGACTTTTCTATAACCCCCCCCATCTGACATTCCAGCTCGCGCGACTTTGAGACTCCCGAGAGTCGGGGTGCCAAAGGCAGAAAAAGCACCCAAGACAATTCGCGCCTGGGTTGGTAGAGACATCGTACCGGAGAGAGTTTGAGACTGGGCCGGCGCGTGCAAACCCTGGAAAATACTGGGTAGAAACGCCAACAGGCCGAGGTTTTGAGGCGTCGGCCTGTTGGTATAACCAGAGGGTCAAACTGAGTTCGATTTCCCTTATTCAGTTGCCAGATCCAAACTCCGCTCTAGCTCAGATGCTACACTGGATCGTGCGTCGATAGCTCACGACCAGCACACTCTGAGTTTTCTATGAGAGGATGATCCATGCCAAACACGCCATCAATTATTTCCAAAGTTCTCGTTTTGATGCTGGTAGTTTTCGTGGATCAATTGCAAGCCCAGACGCCCAAAGAGATCACCAACAGCATCGGGATGAAGCTGGTGCTGATCCCCAAGGGGACATTCATGATGGGCTTGCCTGAGAGCAAGGAAGGCCGTGATAAGGACGACGAAACCCAGCACGAAGTGACGATCAGCAAGGACTACTACCTTGGCGTGATAGAAGTCACGCAAGGACAATACGAGAAGGTGATGGGAACCAACCCGAGTCACTTCCAGAAGCAGTTCATCCGCAAGAGCGACAGTTCAATGTATCCGGTCGAACAGGTTTCATGGGAAGATGCTGTCGATTTCTGTAAGAAGCTTTCGGAATTGCCCGAGGAGAAGAAAGCTGGTCGCGTGTATTGCTTGCCGACGGAGGCGGAATGGGTATACGCTTGTCGCGCTGGCAGTAAGACCGCCTATAGTTTTGGAGAGAGGTCAAATTCACTGGGCAACTATGCTTGGTTTGGTGGAAACAGCATGAATCAGACGCATCCTGTCGGTGAGAGGAAACCCAACGCCTGGGGCCTTTACGACATGCACGGCAATGTTTGGGAGTGGTGCAGCGACCGCTACGGTGAATATCCCAAGGTTGCGGTTAGCGATCCCGTTGGACCACGGGAGGGCTCGGTTCGCGTGCTCCGTGGCGGCAGTTGGTGCGACGTTGCCGCAAGTTGCCGGTCGGCGATCCGTCGCAGGTACGTCCCGTCGATCCGGGGGCAACGACCTTGGCTTCCGCCTTGCCCTGAGTCCATCCGGAATCCCCCAGTCGCCGGAGGCGGACAGCAAGTAAACGCATCGCCCAGCAAAGTTATCTGTTGGTCACCGAAGATGATTTTGCTAAGGCAGCCGGCGTGGCGAAGTTGACGGTGGAGTGACTGGTTGGTGTGGGGAGGGTGCCCGGAAACGGGCATCCTTACCCGATTTCTGTTCCAATCCTGCTTATTCTGCTACCGAAAAATGGATTAAAGAAGCGGGTAGCACCGCTTCGGCTTTGAGAACTCTCAACACGGTAAACAGCAACGGTCGCACACCGTTAAATTTGATCACGTAGCCAAAGTCAGTTTTTTCGATCCGTGTCAACTTCCGGCCAAGACACGGCGCAATTTCCGACTTGGGACACCATTCGGATTCCAAGTTCACGCGAGAAAACAAAAGTCGATAAACGTTCTCCGATTGAAATGTTGGAACCTCGGAGCAATTCCCATCCATCTTGGCGAGTATGAGTCGCGTCGACTCAGAGCTAAGACAGAGTGAAGCATTTTCGAGACAAAATCCGCAACAGTTTCCTGTCCACCAAAACTTGTTCAGTATTTGGGATCGACAACACTCTTGTATTTCGATCAAGCTGGAACTCGCATTGAGCGTCCTGGATGAATCAATTGCATCGCCAGCGGATGTGTACGATGTCGGTGGACAGGATTCGACATCCACTGAAATGTATTGGTGGCTATCAGTCATCGTCTTGTTCCGAGGAAAGGTGAGTTGCAGCGTATTTGCCAGTCGTTGGATTGTAACAGACTGTGTAAATCGCCCCACAATCCGACATGCATCGAATCATGGTTGTGAAACCGATGGCAACAATCGCTGGATTGGTAGTAGGACGCTCGTCTAAATCGGTGACTTCGTCGGGCGGAATGCAACCGACGGGATCCTAAAGCGTGTCAAAATAAGTCCCCTGTGTGAGATAAATGTCTCTAGGGGATCAGTATACCAAATGACCACTTCAGGGGAACAACCACGATGCTACCAACACTCTGCAGGAATCTCTGCCGGGGCCGGGATTGAATCAAGTCTGAAAAGCGAGTCTACAAACGGTTAGCAAAGCAACCAAAGTGCACAGCGCGATTTGCATGCCACCGGTTACATAGTTTGACCATGTAAGACTCGGAGTGACTTCAGAGTACCAGCCAATAAAGAGTTCGCGAAGCTCAAAGGCAGCGACAATCAACGCAACCGTGGCCAGAGCAATCATCGATAACGTTTGCATGTTCCGTTCTGTCATAATCTCTGAGTCGACAAACCAAGGATTCTTCTGCGACTAGCGGGGCGGAAACAAAAGTCACAATTGAGGTTATCACAACGCAACGCTCAGGTCGACGGAACCGAGCATAACATTCCGGCAAAAAGCACTGTAGGTTGAACCTGACCGAACCTGCTGCCGCACGCTCAATATTCGCGCCTCCATCGCGCCGGCCATAACCAGGAGGTCAGTCGTCTTTGATGCGTTTCTCGGGTTATGGAGTAGAGAAAAAGCGACTCTCTCGCACCGTAGCGATGCAAAACGCCAATGAAATCGTCGGCCTAGGGAAATCGAAGCGCCCAAGAGTTTGCGGGCGTTACCTGCCGGTTATAGGAATGGGCCTCCAAAACTCGCGCTTTTGTCGCGCGGGGCATAACCGGGAGGTCATTTTGGTTTTCCAGTTTTCGTCCGGGTTATGAAGTTCGAGACTTTTCTATACCCCCCCCATCTAACATTCCAGCTCGCGCGACTTTGAGACTTCCGAGAGTCGGCTAGCGAATGGCAGAATAAGCACCCAAGACGATGCGCGCCTGGGCTGGTAGAGACATCGCACCAGGGAGAGTTTGAGACTGGGCCGGCGCGTGCAAACCTTGGAAAATACTGGGTAGAAACGCAAACAGGCCAACGTTTTGAGGCGTCGGCCTGTTGCTATAACCGGAGGGTCAAACTGAGTTTGATTTCCCTTATTCAGTTGCGGGAGACAATTTCTCGTCGAACACTAACCGAGACCTCTCCCCTGACACCATCATCGATGCCAGGGTTGGACTCGATCATGCAAAGCCAACCCTGAACGTTGATTGCTCCATGAGTGGGGAATAACGCAGAGGATCGAGTGAAGTGGGGGGCTTTGTAAACTACTTAGTATTGCTCGGGATCTTTGACTCCCGTTTGGCTAAGTTGGCTTCTAATTCCGCTGTCGCTTCTTCTGGCGACAGTTCTACGATTTGCCCGTCACGCCAGATGACGATTTCGGTCCCCGATTGGCGAGCTCGATCGATGACTTTTCGACAAGCTGCCTCGAATGCCAAATTTGCCTTGGCGATCCATGAGTCTGGAGCATTGCTTTTAGTCATTGGATGCGTCCTTACGATGCAGTTGAATACGTTCCCAGCTATTGTAGTCTAAGACCAGTTCTTTTTCACCGTCAATCACAGCGATTGGAATTGGCGGGAAGGAAGCGCCGTCAAAAACGCAGGTTGTGTTGACAATCGGAATGTACAGATCTAAGAGATTAGCCAAACCGCGAGCATATCGTCGACGTACAAAAGTTTCGGGAATATTGTGACCACCTTCGCGCACGCGTTTGGCAACTCTCTGGATTGCCAACTCCGGATTAGGAAGCCAAATAAAGTAGAGCATCACTCGATATCCCAAGCGACGCCACTGGATGACTGAACCGTGGTAGCTCCTCGCTGCCAAGGTGGTTTCAAAAGAAAAGGTCGATCGAGTGGAAACCAACTCGTCGATTCGCTTCAGCAGGAGTTCCGACGCTCGAATGGCTTGCGACTCTGGAGCGAATGGAGACAAGCCAGCAGCGATCAAATCGGCATTTAGAAACTCACGGCACTTGGCGAACGGTTGCAAAAACGTATTTGCAAAGGTTGTTTTGCCAGCGCCGTTGGGCCCTGCAAGGATATAGATTGTAGGTTGCAGAGGTTCATCCATGAGCTAGCTCGGCGCGATCTTTGGAAAAGGGCTTTTCTCAGGTAAGTGTGAGCGTACACCGGCCTGATCGGCTTTTTCTCAGCGCAGGGCCTGCTTGCGGGTAGATTCAAGGTGCGCCCTTGTTTCTATCCCAGTTCTCAAGGAGATCCTGCTTATGTCTC
>JAJTEK010000213.1 GCA_021299695.1 Pirellula sp.
CTCCGATCTGACTTGGTATGGATCCGATGCGAAGCGAATGTTGCCCAAACTCTAGACCTTACCGCGTTGGCCCTGTCGTCAAGCGATTTGGGGGGGACCGTTGTGTCCAGTTCGTCTTTCGGATTGGGTTTGGCGTTCTGGCATCGCTCTTCGTGGACACCCAACAAGTCGCGGCTCAGTCGATCCTTGCGCCGAGCGAGCCGATCAAGCTTTTCCCACCCAAGGGAGCACCTGAGGCGATTCCCCACCGCGCGACTCCCGCTCAGCGATGGAGTCAGAATCCAGCCGAGGGAATTGTGTTGGATCCCGGGGCGCTCGATGCGTTGGATGCCGCCGATCCTGCATCGCCATTCCAGTCGTCTGGTTCGGGCAAGAGCCCGCTAGCAGGTCGTTTTGGGAGCAAGATTCCGGGCGGGCTACCCGACAGGGAAATCAACGAGGGAAAGCCCTTGCGATCCGAGTTGGTATCCGACTCGGTCTTGTCCTTGAGCGAGCAAGAGAGCCTCGAAGGGATGGGGGGTTCTGACGAAGAGCTCGAGGGTGATGAGCAGCAGGGTGTCGAGGGGGGCTTACGAAGTTCCCAGAAGGGGGCCAATCGGCAGCGTCAGATACAGCAGCGTCGGCTCGTGGGGTCCTTTCCCAGGGATTTTCTTCTCGATTCGACCGATCCTGGCTTGTTCCAATTTCTGAATGATCAGTGGATTCCCAGTCGTGCAGCCGATGGCAAGGAAGCGGCGTCTGCTTTCGAGATCTCGGCTGATGCAGCATGGGGGGAGTTGCGACCGCGCTTAATGACTCGACTTCAAGCGTGCGATGCACTTTTGCGTAAGGGTAGTGTCTATAGTGCTCGCGATGAGATTCGCATGGGGCTCTTGGCTCTGGCTCGCAAGCTCGATCATCTTTCAGGTCCGAGCAATACCACAGGTCAGCGCAAGTCTGCGATCCGCAAATCGATGCCGCATGAATCGGCATTGCAACATGCCTTACGAGAACTCGACGAGTGCAGTTACGCCAACTCCACCGACCTTCCTACTGCTTTGCAGACCTTCTCGGACTTGGTACCTCAGGCATGCTTGAACCATCCATGGGCAGCGGATCTTTGGTATGCGATGGGCAAGACCTACGAACGGGAATTGGAGTACTCCCCCAAGCAGCTTGATATTCTGCGATTGCAATCGGTCGAATGTTACAAAGTTGCGCTTCGGGTGGCTCCATCGCGAGGATACATCGCCAATCAATTGGGTTACAGTTATTTGCATACTGGCTCGCTTGAGGAGGCGTCCAGAGCGCTCAAGCAGGCTCTCGATGCGGGTCCGACCCCTTATTCATGGCGGAATCTCGCAGAGCTTTATCGCCGTCGCGGAGCGATCAGAGAGGCTCGACTGGCAGACGAGCAAGCAGAGTTTTTGCTGACGGAACGCAAACCCTAAGTGAACTGTTTGCGTTGGCAGTTATCCGATGAACCTAGCATCGAGCACGATCGCTTGGTGATCGTTGACTAGCACCGGATTGAGATCTGATTCCTGAATCCAATCCTGTTCAGAGATCAGCTCTGAGTAACGGGTCATCACATCGACCAAGGCATCGATATTGGCTTTGGGTCGTTGGCGATAACCATCTAGGAGTGGCCAGCATCGCAATGACTTCAACATCGCCATCAAGCGTTCGGGGGTAATCGGAGGCAAACCGATGGCACGGTCTTTGAAGAGTTCGGCAGTTATTCCGCCGAAGCCTACCAAGACGACAGGTCCAAAGACAGGGTCGTGTTTTGATCCGAAGATCAGTTCGACGCAGTTGGTCCAATGGATCATGGGTTGGACAGTGATTCCCTGGATCGTCGCATCAGGCCTTGCTTTCGCCACGCTTTGTTCGATGGAGTGAAACGCGTTTGCGACCGCGTCAGGATTTTGGAGGGAAAGCAGCACGCCACCCACATCGGTTTTGTGGGTGATTTGAGGGGAGTGGATCTTGAGTACGACCGGATACCCCATGGCCTCAGCCAGTGCGACGGCTTGGTCTGCATTCGAAGCGATTTTGATCGGGGTGGTCGGAATTCGATACAGGTTCAGCAATCGTTTGGAATCGACCTCCGAGAGGATGGTTGTTGGTGAGCAACCTTGTTGGACGATAGGACCGAGGGTTTCCAGGAAGCGTTTTCTTTCGAGTCGTTCGGAAGCTTGATCAGAGCCGTTTGGTTCCTGGTTGCAAGTTCGGAGCGATGCGGTTGCATCGAGCGGTTTTGGAGTTCGAAGCCGTCGATTGCTCCTCTTGTAATCGATCAAACGAAGTAGGCCGCGAATGGCCTGTTCGGGGGTATCGAAATTTCGGATCCCGTTCGACTGGAGAATTTCGATCCCATCTTGCATCGATAGACCACCCAACCACGCTGCGACCAACCGTTTTGAGGGGGGGATGGGGATTTGCGAGACTTGCTGGGCCGTGTGCGTCGGGTTGGTCATCGCTTGTGGCGAGAGAATGGCAAGGACTGTATCGACGTTCGAATCGGACAGGACAATCCGCAGTGCCTTGGCGAACCGTTCTGGAGTCGCATCGCCGATCACATCGATGGGGTTTCCTTTGGACCAGTTGGGTGGAAGGCATTCATTGAGTTGTGCGATCGTGGAAGGATCGAGTTGGGTAAGGCATCCGTCGTGTTCGAGCAGAGTGTCGCTGGCCATGACCCCTGGTCCCCCCGCATTGGTAACGATGGCGATTCGTTCGCCGATGGTATCAGGTCCCGACAAAGACGTTTGCGAGAGGAGTTCGGCGCATTGGACCATGGAATCCATGTCATAAACGCGGACGATACCGCATTGCTCCATGACGGCTTGGTAGACCTCGTCGAGTCCAGCGAGCGAACCGGTATGGGAGGCGGCGGCTTGGGCCGAGGCTGCAAATCGCCCTGCTTTGTATGCGATGAGTGGCTTGCTCATGCTAAATCGTCTTGCGGCTTGAATAAACGCTTTGGGTTTGGTGATCGATTCGATGTACAGAATCGCCGCGGTGGTTTTGGGATCGTCGGCAAGGTATTCCAGAAGGTCGGAGAAGCCGACGTCGATTTGGTTGCCCAACGACACGAAGTTCGAAAAACCGATCCCTTCTCGGATCGACCAGTCGAGGAACGCGGTGCATAGGGCTCCGGATTGAGAGACGAAGGCGAGGCTACCGGCCTTGGGCATTCCGCGAGCGAAGCTCGCGCTCAGGCGCGATTCGGGGTGAATGAGCCCGAGGCAATTCGGGCCAAGGACTCTCAGGGCTGGATATTTGGAAATCGTGCTGAGGAGTTCCTGTTGGAGGGCTAGGCCTGCAGAGCCGATCTCTTGGAAGCCTGCAGTGATCACCAAGGCCGCCGGGATCCCCAAATTGCCGCATTGATCGATGAGGTTGGGGATTGTCGTTGCAGGGGTGCAAAGTACCGCTAGATCGACCCGCTCTGGCAAATCGGACAACGAGCCGTAGGCCCGCTGAGCCGCAACGTATTTGTTCTTGACGTTCACCGGATAAACCGAACCGGTAAAGCGATGTTCGAGCAGGTTCTGGAAGATGCTCGTACCGACCTTGCCCGGTGAATCGCTCGCGCCGACGACGGCCACCGAACGGGGAGCGAGCAAGGGCTCTAGTCTGATGGATGGGTTCATGGGTTTAGAGGCAAACCAAGAGAATCAAGCCCGAGGCATTGGCAGATGTTTGCGGATCATAGAATCCGCACGGCGACTTGGACCCAGGCCGGATCGCCGAGAAGATCTGGAAAGTGCTTGCGGCCCTCTTGGATGTGAGCCGACTGCCCATGCTTTTCCAAGGCGTCGCGACTGGCCCATTCCTCGATGAAGGTGAAACGATTGGGGTGATCCAGGTCGACAAACAGGTCGTAGCGGATGCAACCGTCCTCTTGGCGTGTCGGTCCGACGAACGACTCGAGGACTCGGCGCAGTTGATCCTCGCAACCGGGTTTTGCGTTCAGGTGGGCGACGACATCGACTTTTTGTTCGGACATGTTGGTGGTAGGCTCCTGAGACCAAAACAGTTGGAAAGATGGTATGATAGCGTTTCGTTTCGGATCGATCTACCTAAGCATTTTCGCACGGAAACTATTGTGAGCAACGCCAGCGGTCCCAGTGGCAAAACCCCTCGTAGCATCGGTGATTTGCTCCGCGAATTTCGCGAACACCATGAGCAGATGAAAATCGAGTTGGGAAAAGCGATCGTCGGCGAGGGCATTGTTTGCTAGAGGGGGTTCCGGGTTTGGCGAAGACCCTGATGGTTTCGTCGCTTGCGAAAATTTTGGATGTGAACTTCAAGCGGATTCAGTTCACACCTGACCTGATGCCGTCGGACATTACCGGGACGAATGTACTTGAGGAAGACGCCCAGGGCCGGCGGGAGTTCCGATTTGTCGAGGGCCCGATCTTTACCAATATCCTGCTTGCAGACGAAATCAACCGCACGCCTCCCAAGACCCAAGCAGCACTTTTGCAAGCCATGCAGGAGCGCGAGATCAGCATTGGGCGTCAGACCTACTCTCTGCCGGATCCATTTTTTACGATCGCGACACAAAACCCTATCGAGCAGGAAGGGACTTATCCACTTCCCGAAGCCCAGCTAGACCGTTTTATGTTCAACATCAAAGTCGGTTATCCCACGGCCGACGAAGAGGAGCGGATTCTCACGACGACCACCCGGGGTGAAAAACCTGAAATTGCCAAGGTGCTTTCGGCCAGGGCGATTCTGAACATTCAGAAACTTATTAATTCCGTCGCTGTGAGCCCGTTTGTGATCAAGTACGTCGTTGCTTTGGTCCGTGCCACTCGGCCCGGTGAGTCCGATGCGCCCGAGGTAGTCAAGGAACTGCTCGACTTTGGAGCAGGACCGCGAGCGGGTCAATTTCTCATCCAAGCCGGCAAAGCGATGGCTGCCATGGACGGTCGATTCAACATTGCGATTGAGGACATCAAGCGGATCGCGGTACCTGTTCTGCGTCACCGGTTGAGTACGAACTTCCAAGCCCAAGCCGAGGGAATGACGACCGATAAAATCATCCATCGGTTGCTCAAGGACCTTAAGGAACCTGCGATTCCCAAGTATGCAGGGGTAGACCCCAACGCGATTCAAATGTCCCCTCCTCCGATTCAGTAAGCGATTTGCTCGCTCCGAAGGAGACACTCGAGTGCAATGGGATGTATCGGTTGGCCAAGCGACGCTGCTGACATTCCTTGTTGGGCTTGCTGTAGGGACGCTCGCAACGGTGCTCGCGCTGCTTGTGAGCCTTGGGGCATTCTGGTTTCGGATTGCAGGTTGGCGACTGGCCGTTGGGCTTGTATCGAGTTTTTTGCTTGTTCCGGTCTATGTTCAAGCGACCGCTTGGAGTGCGGGATTCGGTTCCAACGGTTGGCTCAGGCTCAGCCAAGTCGATGCGGCCAAGTCGCCATGGATGGGAGTAGCGAGCGTCGTTTGGATTCATGCTTGTGCTGCCTTGCCGTATTGCTTTTGGATCGTATCGCTTGGGCCATCGTTTGCCTTGCGACGACAGATCCTCCCGAGGCTAGGGCCTTGGCTTCTTGGGGCTTTGTTGTGGGCTTTTGCTTGCGTTCAATACGATATGGTCGTGAGCAATCTTTTCCAAACGCCGACGTTGTGCGAGAGCGTATATCAGCAGGTTCAATTCGGGAAGTTGCGCAGTGTTCCGATTCTGATCGCTTGGGCGATCTCGATTCTTTGCGGGCTTGCGCTGGCGCTGAGTGTGTTTTTCTCGATGTGGCAGGGTGCAACGCAAGCGGGCCGATCGGCGGTGGATTCAGTGGGCTCCTACCGATTCGATGCTGCAATCGCTCGACCTTGGTATGCATGGCTGACGCTATCGGTATGGGGAGTCTTGACGGTTTGTTGCATGGTACCTTGGATGAATTTGATTTCCCGCATGGGATGGAGTTCGGTTCTCGTCGAGGGTCGGGGCGTTCGAAGTTGGAGTTTGAGCGAAGTAGTCGCTGCGTTTGGGCATGTAGCGGATTTTCGAGCGGAGTTTGGATGGAGTTTGCAGTTGAGCTTGTGGACCGTGGGGCTTAGCCTATTTCTGACCGCCTCGATGATTCCATGGAGTGGCACTCGATATCGAGCAGCGTGCCTTTTTGGGATCCTCGGTTGTATGCTTGCGACGCCTGGCCCTTTGATCAATTTGCTCATCGGTCAGATTTTGAATCGATGGCTGAGTGACTCGTGGAGTTTTCTTGCGGATCAGACGTTGCTAGGCCCGATCCTGGCGTTGCAGTTCCGGGTCTTGCCGGTGGTTTTTGGGTTGATTTGGGTCGCACAGCAACAGTATCTGCACCGCTATGGAGAGTTGCTCGCCTTGGAAGCGGGGCTATCTTATCGCATGCGGTTTTATGTGTGGATGCGGTTTGTTCAGCGAGGTTGGATCATCGCGTT